>NZ_JBHSQO010000004.1:0-310960 GCF_042658445.1 Saccharothrix lopnurensis
CGGTAGTTAAGCCTTCCAGCGCCGATGGTACTGCACTCGTGAGGGTGTGGGAGAGTAGGACGCCGCCGAACATTCTTTCCCTCAGGGGCACCCGTGATCGCGGGTGCCCCTGAGGGCTTTTTGCGTTCAACACCACCGAGCCGCAAGACAGCAACGGCAGCACCGCCCCGGGCATCCCGCCGGCGCGGCAGCTAGGTTTCCCCCATGCACAGCGAGGACCCCCGAGCCCAGCGCCGCTCCGGCGGTGACACCGCAGTCCAGGCCGATCTCGCCACCAGCCCGTTCCGCGTGGACCGGGACCGGGTGGCCGGCTCGCCGTTCTTCTCGCGCCTGGGCGGCGTCACGCAGGTCGTCAGCTCCACGGGCTCCGGTCTGCTGGTGCACAACCGCCTCACCCACAGCCTGAAGGTCGCCCAGGCGGCCCGCGCGATCGCCGAGCGCCTCAACACCCGCCCCGAGGTGGCGAACCTGCTCGACAAGCTCGGCGGCTGCGACCCGGACGTGGTGGAGGCCGCGGCCCTCGGGCACGACCTGGGGCACCCGCCGTTCGGGCACCTGGGCGAGCAGGTGCTCGACCGCCTGGCCCGGCACCGGTTCGGCCTGGCCGACGGGTTCGAGGGCAACGCCCAGTCGTTCCGCATCGTCACCACCACGGACGTGCGGGGCCCGTCGGCGGTGGGACTGGACCTGACGGTCGCGGTGCGGGCGGCGATGCTGAAGTACCCGTGGACCCGGCTGTCCCACCCGACGCCGCACCCCCGCGAGCTGCCGGAGCCGCCGCGCGGCGCCGCCGAGCCGCCCGACGCGCCGGGCACCGGCTCCGCGAAGTTCTCCGCCTACGTCACCGAGTTGGAGGACGTCGTCCAGGCGCGGGCCTTCTACGGGGGCCGGTTGGAGCCGTGGCAGCAGACGGTCGAGGCGTCGGTGATGGACACCGCGGACGACATCGCCTACGCGATCCACGACGTGGAGGACTTCTACCGGGTGGGTGTGCTCCAGCACGCCACGGTGTCGGCGGAGCTGAACTCGTGGCTGGGCCACGCGGTCGAGCTGGCGGGCCTGTCGGCGGCCGAGCTGGCGGCCCAGCAGCGCCGCCCCGGCCGGTCGCTGGAGGAGCTGCGCCGCCGCCTGCACGCCAAGGACTCGTGGACGGTGGACGACGACGCGTTCGCGCGGGCCGTGGCGAAGGTGCGGGCCGAGCTGGTGGACGGCCTGCTGGCGATCCCGTTCGACGGGTCGGTGGAGGCCGAGCAGGCGGTCGCCGGGTTCTCCGCGCGGTGGACGCGCCGCCTGGTGGACGCGGTCGGGGTGATCGAGGAGCCGACCACCCGTTCGGGGCACGTGGTGCTGGCCGTGCCGCAGTGGCACGAGGTGCAGGTGCTGAAGTTCGTGCACCGCCGGTTCGTGCTGCTGCGCCCGGACCTGGCGCTGCACCAGCGCGGCCAGGCGCGGCTGCTGACGGCGCTGGTGGAGGCGCTGGAGCAGTGGGCCACCGACCGGCACGAGGCGAACCGGCTGCCGCGCCGCCTGCACGACCTGGTGGAGCTGGCCGGCGCGGAGTACGCCAGGATCGCCCGGACGGACCCGGCCGTGCTGGTGGGGGCCACCGGGGACGCGCCGTCGGGGCCGGACGCGGTGCGGACGCTGGCGCGTGGCCGGGCGGTGGTCGACTTCGTCGCCTCCCTCACCGACAACCAGGCCGCCGCGCTGCTCGACGGGCTGTCCGGGCGAACCGGACAGCTGTGGACGGATGCTTTTGTACTGTGAAATGTGATGGATATTCCACGTCGCAAGTAGGCCAAACGGTGGCAGACGGTACTTGGGCGTGCGCAATACGTTGACCCCTCGATCGGGGACACCCGATCGCAGGTCGCGTGCGTCGGGGGCACGCTCAACGTGGGGGAGACGCCTGTGCGTTCACAGCTACGCCGGTCTCGAAGAACCGCCTTGATCGCAGCCGGCGCCGCCGCGCTGCTGACCCTGGGCGTCGTGTCACCCGCCGGCGCCGATCCGGCCAGGGCGTCCCAGGGCGTCGAGGACCGGACCGCCGCGCAGATCGCCGCGCTCCAGGAGATCAAGCGGTCGCTCTCCGGCGCGGAGTCCAAGCTGGACAGCGCGCTCGTGGTGGAGCAGCGCCGCCGCGCCAACGCCGGCGCGCTGAACCGCGTCCCGGCCGTGCAGACCGGGGTGAAGGTCCAGAGCGGGAACACCGTCCTGGTGGACATCCGCGCCCACAAGGTCAGCGACGACCTGGTCAACGCCGTCCTCGCCGCCGGTGGCGGCGTCCGCGCGGTCTCGGTCGAGGGCCGGACCGTCCGCGCCCAGGTCCCCCTCGGCTCCCTCACCCGGCTCGCCGGCCGCGGCGACGTGCGCCGGGTCGAGACCGCCGTCGAGGCCAAGACCTTCCACAAGCAGGACCCCAAGAACACCGCCCAGGCCCCCGCCAAGGAGGACAAGGCGCGGGACGTCGAGGCGCGCACCCGTGAGGCGCTGGCCTCGGTGAGCGCGGCGGCCACCACCGGAGAGGGTGACCGGGCGCACGCGGCCGACACGGCGCGTGACGAGTTCCGGGTCACCGGCACCGGCGTGAAGCTGTGCGCCCTGTCCGACGGCATCGACTCCCTGGCCGCCTCGCAGGCGTCGGGCGAGCTGCCCGCGAACGTCGAGGTGCTGCCCGGTCAGGAGGGCTCCGGCGACGAGGGCACCGCGATGCTGGAGATCCTCCACGACATCGCCCCCAACGCCAGCCTGGGCTTCGCCACCGCGTTCAACGGTGACGCCAGCTTCGCCGACAACATCCGCGGCCTGCGCTTCGAGCTGGGCTGCGACGTCATCGTCGACGACGTGCTCTACTTCAACGAGTCGCCGTTCCAGGACGGCGTCATCGCCCGCGCGGTGGACGCGGTCGCCGCGGACGGCGCGCTGTTCTTCTCCTCCGCGGGCAACGAGGGCAACGTCGCCGACCGCACCTCCGGCCACTGGGAGGGGCAGTTCGTCGACTCCGGCGTCGGCATCGGCAGGTTCGCGGGCACGGCCCACGACTTCAACCCGGACCCGGGCGCCAAGCAGGTGGTCAACCCGCTGTCGGAGAGCTCCGGCAACGTGCCGGTCACGCTGTTCTGGTCCGACCCGCTGGGCTCGTCGTTCAACGACTACGACCTGTACCTGGTCAACGCCCAGGGCAGCGTGGTGGCGTTCAGCCAGGGCGTGCAGGACGGCACCCAGGACCCCTACGAGCGGCTCAACACGCCCGCGAGCTCCGCGGGCCTGCGGCTGGCCGTGGTCAAGTTCCGCGGTGAGGACCAGTACCTGTCGCTGTCCGCGCTCGGCGGCCGCTTCAAGGACTCGACCGGCGCCAAGGGCTTCGCCACCCCCGGCGTGACCCGCGGCCACTCGGCGGCCAAGGGCGCGATCAGCGTCGCCGCCGCCCCGGCGGCCGACCCGCTGCCGTTCGACCTGGAGCCGGGCGACCCGGCCAACCCGCGCGGCCCGTTCCCGGGCGCCTTCGACGGCTCCCAGAAGCCCGAGCGGTTCACCTCGGACGGCCCGCGGCGCGTGTTCTTCGCGCCCGACGGCAGTGCCGCCCCCGAGGTCAGGCAGAAGCCCGACCTCACCGCGGCGGACGGCGTGTCGACCAGCGTGCCCGGGTTCGACCCGTTCTTCGGCACCTCGGCGGCCGCGCCGAACGCGGCGGCCATCGCGGGCCTGATCCTGTCCGGCAACCCCGGCCTGTCCCCGGCCGACGTGCGGGAGGCGCTGACCGCCACCGCGGTCGACATCGCCGAGGCCGGGGTGGACAACCGCACCGGCGCCGGCATCGTCCGGGCCGACCTGGCGCTGGCCTACACGGGTGCCTCGCCGCAGCCGCTGGCCAGGGCGCAGCGCCCGAGCGTGGTCAACGACTCGGACGGCAGCCAGTACCTGAAGCCGGGCACCACGTCGACGGTCACCGTCCCGGTGATCAACAACGGTGACGGCACGGCGGCCTCCACGAGCCTGGTGCTCACCACGCCCACCGCGGGCGTGACGATCGCGCCGCGCTCGAAGCACTACGGCAACATCGAGGTCGGCCAGACGGTGACCAACACCTTCAAGGTGAGCGTCCCGTCCGGGGTCCGGGTCGGCTCGGCGATCAGGCTGGACACCCGGGTGACCTACTCCGGGTCGACGTCGCCCACGACCGCCTCGTTCACGCTCAACGTGGGCGAGCCGTCGCGCGACGTGAAGACCTTCTCCTACACCGGCCCGGTGCTGGCCATCCCGGACAACAGCCCGCTGGGCGCGACCGTGCCCATCGAGGTCACGGGCGTGGGCAGCGCGTCCAAGATCGCGCTGTCCATCGACGGCACCCAGTGCACGCCGAACACGGACGGTTCCACCACGGTGGGCATCGACCACACGTTCGTGGGTGACCTGGTCGGCACGCTGACGACGCCCAACGGCGTCAGCGCGACGGTGTTCCAGCGCAACGGCTCGACCGGCTCGAACCTGTGCCAGGTCGTGTTCGACGACTCGGCCGCGCGGGCGTTCTCCACGGTGACCAGCGCGAACGCGCCGTTCACCGGCACCTGGAGGCCGACCACGCCGCTGGGCGCGCTGCTGGAGCAGCCGGCGGACGGCACCTGGACGTTCAAGGTCGTCGACACGGCGGCGGCCGACCGCGGCTCGATCCGCGCGGTCTCGCTGAAGATCAACGGTTACATCTGAGCAAAGGGAAGGGCCCCGGGACTCGTCCCGGGGCCCTTCCTCTTAACTCCTGTTGCTCCGGCCACTCCCGGCTACTTCGGCCACTCCCAGCGGATGCCGAACACGCCGGGCCCGAAACCGAGCGCCACCGCGTGCACGCCGCCCGCGCCGTCCAGGGCCAGGTTGCGGCGCCGCGACGGGGTGTCGTCCCCGGCGGGCACGCTGTACTGCTGGCACCGCGCCGGCAGGTACGACGGGTCGAACCGCACCTCGATCACGTACTCCCGCACCGGCAGCCGGAACTTGCGGGCGAAGGTGTTCTTGCCCGCCGGGTAGTGACCCTCCGCGAACAGCAGCTCGTACTCCATGATGATCGTCTCGCCGCGGCTCAGCGGCCGGTCGAACATCATCTCCGCGGCCATGATGTTGGCCTCGCCGTCCTGGACGACCCGCCCGAGGTGGCAGTTGCGCAGGTTCACCACCTGCGGCAGCACGTCGGACTCCTCGGTCTCGAACACCAGCGCCCAGCGGTCCGGGCCGTCCTGCTCGGCGCGCAGGATCTGCCGCACCCACACCGACCGCTGACCGCCGTCCGCGGCGATCTCGATGCGGTCGTGCTGGCTGATGCGGCCCAGCTTCACGTCCGAGGTGGTGTCCACCTTCGTGAGCAGGTTCGCCACCCGCTCGCGGCGCTCCCACAGGGCGTCGATCGGCATCATCGTCGTCGGTCGCGACCGCCTGCCGCGCGGGCGCGGCGGACCCAGGAGCGCCGACAGGCCCGCCTGGGGCACGCCCAGCACGGTCTCCAGGTGGCGCAGCGCCTCCAGCGACTCCGGTCGCTCGGGACGGCGACGACCGGACTGCCAGTAGCTCAGCGTGGCGACGCTGATCGTGACCCCGCGCAGGGCGAGCCGGTGCTGGATCCGGTCCAGGCTCAGTCTGCTGGCCTTGATGGCGGCCCTCAACGCCTCCGGGAAGGGCCCGGTGGTGAGAAGCTGCGCAAGACTGCCGTGGCCCGCCGGGTCGAGTTCGTCGACGGACAGGTTGGGTCGACCGGCAGCGTTGGTCATTGTGACTCCCCGCTGTCATGAGATCACGCCCCAGTGACCCTACCCGCCAACGCAGGGCGTTGGTGCCTTCCGAGCGGAGTCAATGATTGGGCCGAACGGGTTACGAGTTCACCGGGGTGGACATCGTTCTGTCAAGTGGTGACTGCTCCTGCTCCATCCTTTGTAAACCCGTCGGTAACATTGTGCAACGGGTGTCCGCCGATGTGGTGGAAATCCCTTCGGCCGAGTGAGCGGCCGGTACGGGGCCCGCCGACGGGCCCGCGCGTGTTGGCGACCCGCGATCGGTTGCCCCTACTGTGTCCCCGGTGACCGCCGCCCAGGACCTCGTGCCCCTGCCGGAGGACCCCCTGGCGGACATCGCCGCCGCCGTGCTCGGCGCCGACCCGGACTCGGTGCTCGACCTGCTGGACGTCGCCCGCCACCACGGCGGGCCGCCGGTCGACGTGGTCCGCGCGAGCGACGACCTGCTGCCCCGGCTGGCGCACGAGAACGCCCTGTCGCCGGCGTTGCTGCTGGCCAGGCAGGCGCTGCGGCCGGGAGGGCTGTTCGTGGCGGCGGTGCCCGAACTGGACAAGCTCGGCCGGCTGCGGCCCACCGCGCCGCCGCCGAAGGTGACCGGGCGGGGCGGGGAGCGGCAGGTGACCGTCCAGCTGTGGGACTGGTCGCCCGACGGCGGGTCCTACGCCCTGGAGGTCGTGCGGCTGGTGCGCGCCGAGGGGTCGTGGCAGGTGGCGAACACCGTGTCCACCCGGCACCGGGTGCTGTCGTCGGAGCGGATCTCGGCCGAGCTGGACGAGGCCGGGTTCGCGGCGGTCCAGCGGCTCTCGCCGGCGGAGTGCGGGCACCCGCTGCCCGTGTGGGTCGCGGTCGCGCCGGCATGAGCCGGGTGCGGCCGGTCTCCGGCGGCGGGCGGGCGGTCGAGGTCGAGCCCGAGCGGCTGACCAGGTGGTTCGAGCGGTTCGCCGGCCTCCACGGCGGGGTGGCGACGACGGCGGTGACCGAGCACGAGTTCCTGGTGACGGCGGTCGACGGCACTACGGCCTCGGTGTCGGCGGCCTTCGGCAGGCTCACCCCCGAGGGTGAGCCCGATCGGAGGTCACCCGGTGGGTCGCCTCCCTCTGCCGCATCTTCCCCCGCGTCATCTCCCGCCGGCCTGCCTCCCGCCGGCCGGTCCTCTTCTCCTTCCTCCTCGGGCCCGCCGTCCACCCACCGGTCCTCCGCTTCCTCCTCCGGCCGGGTGTTCGAGGGTCTGGTCCTCGACCCGCTGCTGGCCAACGCCCTCACCCCGCGCCGCCTCGGCCTGCTCCTCGTGCGGCTCGGCGGGCACAGCATCGGCGTGGCGCTCGACGGCCGGGTCCTGGTGTCGACCACGGACAGTCACCAGGTGCACGGCCGCAACAAAGCCGGCGGGTGGTCGCAACAGCGGTTCGCGCGGCGCCGGGAAGGCCAGGCGAGGGTTGCCCTGCACGCCGCGGCCGACGACGCCGCCCGGGTCCTGGCGCCGCGGGTGGCCCAGCTGGACGCGGTGGTCCTCGGCGGCGACCGGCAGGCCCTGGACGCGCTGCGCGCCGACCGCCGGCTGGCCGAGGTGTTCGCCCTGGCGTCGCCGAGGGTGCTGGACGTGCCCGAGCCCCGGCGGGCCGTGCTGGACGAGGCGGCGGTGCGGGCCAGGGCGGTCGAGGTCGTCGTCCGGGAACCACCCGAAACTCGTGACAACCCCCAGCCCGCCCCACCGCATTCATAAGGGTGCAGAGGGCACCACCCCCGGTGCCCCGCAGACCCGAGGAGCAGCTGTGCCGCGCAAACGACTCGTGCTGGCGGTCGGAGCCGTCGTGGTGGGTGGCCTCGCGGTGGCCGTGCCGGCCCTGGCGTTCGGTTCCGGTCCGGACCCCCGGCCGGTGCCGACGACCACCAGCGTGCCGGTCACCGTGACCGAGGTGCCCACCTCGTCGCCTCCGACCACCACCTCGCCGAACCCGGTCGAGACCTCGCCGGCCACCACGACGCTGCACCCGACCACCACGGCGCCCTACCCGACCACGCCGTACCCGACCACGTCGCGTCCGACGACCACCGCGCCACAGCCGATCGAGACCTCGCCGCGCCCCACCGCCACCACCACCCCGCCGCGCACGACCACGACCGCGGCGCCGGTGCAGACGACGCCTCCCCTCCCGCGTCCCACCACCACACGGCCCCTGCCGCCCACGACGGAACCGCCGGTCGCGGGGCGCTGAGCACGTGAGCTGGGACGCGGAGTTCACCCGACACTTCGACCGGTGCGCCGACTCGATGCGCTTCACCGCGTTCCTGTTGTGCGGCAACCACCACGAGGCCGAAGACCTGGTGCAGTCCGCGTTCCTCAAGCTCTACCTGGCGGGGCCGAAGATGGCACACCGCGACGGTCTGGACGCCTACCTCAGGCAGATCGTGGTGCGCACCTTCCTGGCCGAGCGCCGCCGGGTGCGCTGGAAACGGGAGAAGCTCACCGACCTCCCGCCGGAGGTGCCGTCGGCGGGAGTGCTGAGCGAGGACAGGCTGGTGGTGTGGCAGGCCCTGGCGGCGGTGCCCTCGAAGCAGCGGGCGACGCTGGTGCTGCGCTACTGGCACGACCTGGGCGTGGAGGAGACGGCCGCCGCCCTCGGTTGCTCGGTCGGCACGGTGAAGAGCAACGCCAACCGGGGGCTCAAGGCGTTGAGGCAGAGGCTGGGACCGGAGTTCGGCTCGCTGTGGGAGGTGTCGCGCGGTGCTTGAGGACGAGCTGAAGAAGACGTTCGAGGAGCTGAACGTCGAGCCCCTGCCACGCACGTTCGGCGCACTCGACGTCGTTCACCGGGGCACCCGGGTCAAACGCCGCCGCCGCACCGCCGCCGTGGCCGCGACGGGCACCGGCACCACGGCGCTGGTGGCGGTGGTGGTCGCCTTCGCCCTCAACCAGACCCCCGACCCGAACCGCGACACCCCCGCCGACCCGCCCGCCTCGAACACCACTCACCCGGCCACCTCGCCGGCCACCTCGCCACCGCCGAGCATCGAGACCTCACCGACGACAACGGAAGGAGCCCCACCCCTCGGCACCCCACCGGCCACCACCACGCCGCCGCCCGCCACCGCGGCCACGACCACCCCGCCCACCGCCACACCACCCGCCACCGCCGGCCCCCGCCCGACAACCACCACCGAAACCCCGAACCCGCGCACCACCTCCACGACCACCCTCATCGAGATCCCCGCCACCACCCCAACCGCCGGCTAGGGCCTGCCCAACCGCCCCGGCCTGCCACCGCCCGGCCTGCCACCGCCCGGCCCCGCCTGCCCACCTGCCAGTCCGCCTGCCTACCTACCTACCTACCTGCCCGCCGGGCTGCCTGCCGGGCTGCCCGCCCGCCTGCCTACCTGCTCGCCCGCCTACCGGGCTGGCCGTCTGCCTGACCGATCCGGCAGCGCATCCTGTCCAGCCCACGCACCCCTCCTCGGCCAGCGCCGTGGGTGTCACCGGCACCCACCACACGACTCGACCAACAGGTGGCCTCCCACCTTCACGACCGGCCTGCCGGTGCGCTTGCCGGCCCCGGATCGCCGGCCCCATCCCGGACACCGCCGCCGCACCACCCGGCCCGGCGGCGACAGGCACGACCGCCCGCCACCACGTCACCGGCCGACTTCTCTCCACCGCGGTCTGCTCGACGCGCCGGCCCCCCACGTCGTAGGCGATGTTCACCGCCCCGGCCACCCCGCGAATCCGCCTGCTCACCCTGGCCGGCCCCGGCGGCGGCAAGACGCGCCCGGAGGCCCGCGTGGCCAACCGCGCCGAACCGGCCACCGCCGCCCGCCACCACACCTGAGCCGACCAGCCCGCCCGCAGTCGCGCCGACCACCCCGCCCGCAGTAGCACCAAGCAGCCGCGCCCTCACAACCCGACCTCCGCGCCGCCGCCCGCGCGCCACCGTCCCGCGCGCCGGTCCCGCCTCTGGGGCGGTCCCGCCCGCGCGCAGGTCTCACCCCCGCGCCGGTCCCGCGCCCGCCGCGAAACGACCGGCGCGGAACCGCTACCCGAGCGTGCCGGTGGCGAGCAGCCCGCCGTCCACCCGCACCGTCTCCCCGGTGATCCACTCCGCCGCGTCCGAGGCCAGGAACGCCACCAGCCGCGCCACGTCCTCCGGCGTCCCGAGCCGCTTCATCGGGTAGGCGGCCGCCGCGTCCTCCTCGCGCCCCGTGTAGAGGGCCTCGGCGAACCGCGTCTTCACCACCGCCGGTGCCACCGCGTTCACCCGCACCCCCGGCCCCAGCTGCCACGCCAGCTCCTCGGTCAGCCGGATCAGCGCCGCCTTGCTCGCGCCGTAGGCCGCGATCACCCCGGTCGACCGCAGGCCGCCCACCGACGCGATGTTCACCACCGCCCCGCCGTGCTCCCGCATCCACGCGTGCCACGCCAGCTGCACGAACCCGAGGGCCGCCACCACGTTCGTGTCGAAGATCTTCCGCACCGCGTCCAGGTCGGCGTCCACCAGGGGACCGAACACGGGGTTGATGCCGGTGTTGTTCACCAGCACGTCCAGCCGCCCGAACCGCTCCACCACCAGCCGCACGGCCTCCGCCCGGTCGTCGGCGTCGCCCGCGTTGCCCGTCACCGCCAGCACGCGGTCCGGTGACGCGCCCGAGGTCTCGGCCAACCCGGTCGCCGCGGTGGCCAGCGCCTCCGGTTTGCGGCCGGTGATCGCCACCGACGCGCCCCGCGTGAGCAGTTCCAGCGCGATCCCGAGGCCGATGCCCCGGCTCGCGCCCGTGACCAGGGCGACCTTGCCCGTGAAGTCCGAAGTCATGGCCGCAATCTATGCGCCTGCCCACACCGTGGAAACGCGGTGGCGCTCACCCCGTAGACTGGTGGGGTGGTCGTCTTGATCGAGTAGGTAGCGCGCGAGCTGCGCCGTTGTCCTCGCACGACCACACACCCGGAGTTCTGACGAGTGATCACCGCAACCGATCTCGAGCTGCGCGCCGGTTCGCGCATCCTGCTGTCCGACGCCACCCTGCGGGTCCAGCCCGGCGACCGCATCGGCCTGGTCGGCCGCAACGGCGCCGGCAAGACCACCTCGCTGCGCGTCCTCGCCGGCGAGGGCCAGCCCTACGCGGGCGAGGTGCGCCGCACCGGCGAGCTGGGCTACCTGCCCCAGGACCCCCGCGAGGGCGACCTCTCGGTCGTCGCCAAGGACCGCGTGCTCTCCGCCCGCGGCCTGGACCAGCTGCTGCGCGACATGGAGAAGCTCCAGACCGCCATGGCGGAGCTGGCCGACGACGCCGCGCTCCAGGAAGCCGTGCGCAAGTACGGCCGACTGGAGGAGCGGTTCGCCGCCCTCGGTGGTTACGCCGCCGAGAGCGAGGCCGCCCGCATCTGCTCCAACCTCGGCCTCGCCGACCGCGTGCTCGCCCAGCCGCTGCGCACCCTGTCCGGCGGTCAGCGCCGCCGCGTCGAGCTGGCCCGCATCCTGTTCGCCGCCTCCGAGGCCGGCGTGGGCGGCAAGTCCAGCACCATCCTGCTCATCGACGAGCCCACCAACCACCTCGACGCCGACTCCATCGCGTGGCTGCGCGGGTTCCTCAAGTCCCACGACGGCGGCCTCGTCGTGATCAGCCACGACGTCGAGCTGCTCGACGAGGTGGTCAACAAGGTGTGGTTCCTCGACGCCACCCGCGGCGAGGTCGACCTCTACAACATGGGCTGGAAGAAGTACCTCGAAGCCCGCGCCTCCGACGAGAAGCGCCGCCGCCGCGAACGCGCCAACGCCGAGAAGAAGGCCGGCGCGCTCATGGCGCAGGCCGACAAGATGCGCGCCAAGGCCACCAAGGCCGTCGCCGCGCAGAACATGGCCCGCCGCGCCGAGAAGCTGCTGTCCGGCCTGGAGGAGACCCGCCAGGCCGACAAGGTCGCCAAGATCCGCTTCCCGCAGCCCGCGCCGTGCGGCAAGACGCCGCTGACCGCCGAGAACCTCAGCAAGTCCTACGGTTCGCTGGAGGTCTTCACCGGCGTCGACCTCGCCATCGACCGCGGCTCGCGCGTGGTGATCCTGGGCCTCAACGGCGCCGGCAAGACCACCCTGCTGCGGCTGATCGGCTCCAGGGAGCGCCCCGACAGCGGCGAGGTGCTCAAGGGCCACGGGCTCAAGCTCGGCTACTTCGCGCAGGAGCACGAGACGCTCGACCACCAGGCCAGCGTGTGGCAGAACATCCGCCACGCGGCACCCGACGTGCCCGAACAGCAGCTGCGGTCGCTGCTGGGCACGTTCCTGTTCAGCGGCGAGCAGCTCGACCAGCTCGCGGGCACCCTCTCCGGCGGCGAGAAGACCCGGCTCGCGCTCGCGGGCCTCGTGTCGAGCGCGGCCAACGTGCTGCTGCTCGACGAGCCGACCAACAACCTCGACCCGGCCAGCCGCGAGCAGGTGCTCGACGCGCTGCGCCGCTACGAGGGCGCGGTCGTGCTCGTCACCCACGACCCGGGGGCCGTCGAAGCCCTTGAGCCCGAGCGGGTGATCCTGCTGCCCGACGGAACCGAGGACCACTGGTCCCAGGAGTACCTCGAACTCGTGCAGTTGGCGTGAGGGCAAGGGTTTCCGCGTCTCAAACCCGTAAAGTGAGTGGTGATCGACTCACCGTGGTCGAACGACCGCTCGCAGATCATTTCGCTTGATCACCTGGCGTTCTTGGTCTTCGTGTTCGATCATTGCGACGACAGGGGCTTACGAAGGCCCGACCTGCTGTCTACGGAAGGCGGGACAAGGTGGCTGACCTGAAGAAGGGCGCCCGGATCACCGGCGCCACGCGGGACAAGCTGGCCGCTGACCTGAAGAAGAAGTACGAAAAGGGCGCGAGCATCCGGGCGTTGGCCGAGTCGACCGGGCGCTCCTACGGCTTCGTGCACCGGGTGCTCAGCGAATCCGGTGTGCAGCTGCGCGGTCGCGGTGGCGCCACCCGGACGAAGAAGAAGTAAGCTACCCTCCGGTAACCCGAGGCGCCGAGGAGAGACGGCGCCGCCCGACACCGGAGGTTCACGCATGTCGGCACCGACCGCCATCGACGCCGACCTGCTGGAACGCGCACGCGTGCGGTTCGAGGTCGACGGGGCGCGCGCGACGATCACCCTCGACCGTCCCGATGTGCTCAACGCACAGACGCCGTCCACCTGGGTGGCGTTGCGGACGATCGGCGAACAGCTGGACCCGGACGTCCGCGTGGTGGTCGTCCGGGGTTCCGGTCGTGCCTTCTCGGCAGGGCTCGACCGGCGCATGTTCACCGGTGAGCGCGTGGAGGGCGAGCCGGGCCTCGCGGAGATCACCGCGCGAGGCCCAGAGGCCGGCGCCGCGCTGATCGCGGAGTTCCAAGAGGGCTTCCGCTGGCTGCGCGACCCGACCCGGGTGACCATCGCCGCGGTGCGGGGGCACGCCATCGGCGCCGGCTTCCAACTGGCCCTGGCGTGCGACTTCCGCGTAGCCGCCGACGACGCCCGCTTCAGCATGGCCGAAACCTCCCTCGGCCTGGTCCCCGACCTCGGCGGCACCCTCCCGCTGGTGCGCCTGGTCGGCTACTCGCGGGCGGCGGAGATCTGCCTCACCGGACGCCGGGTCGGCGCCGAGGAAGCGCTGCGCATCGGCCTGGTGAACAACGTCGTGCCGGGACCCGACCTGGACGCGGCGGTCGACGACCTGACCGCCCAGGTCCTCCGCCCACTGCCGGGCGCGGTGCGCGAAACCCTGGCCCTCCTGGCCTCAGCCGCCGACGGCGCCACGGAGCAGGAGCAGTTGCTGGCCGAGCGCACCGCCCAGTTGCGGAGGCTCGCGGAACTGTCGGCCCTGGCCGGCGCAGGGGACTGACCTGGGCTTATGGCCAACCGGGGCCACACGATCGGGTGATCACCGCCCGAAAATGTACGAAAACAGCGTTCCGGTCATCGGTTAAGAGAAATCGAGAGGCCGAAACCACCCAGCACGCCACCCCCCACCCGCCCCGCCCATCGCCTACTCACCCATCACCCGACCCCCGCTCCGCCACCACTTCCCCGTTCACCACGCACCACTCACTGCCCCCGTTCACCACTCCGCAGCCACCGCCCTCCACAGCACCACATCCCGCAGCGTCACCACGCTTCGCACCACCACCACCACATCCCGCACCACCACCGCTCGCCCCCCGGTCACCACCCGCCCCTCCGCTCACTCCAGCTGAGGACCGACCCACGGCAGGCACCCGACCCCACCGACGACCCCGCCGAACACGCCGACCCGCGCCCGCGCGGGAGACCCGGGAAGCTCCCGAACCCCGCCGGCGTTCCTCCCTGTCGTGGATGGTTCCTGGGCCTTGATGCGCAGCGCGATGCGGACCGCGGACGCCCCCTCCGGGGTGCGACCCGGCACGTTCCGCAGAGTGCTGGGCTTCGCCCGCCCGCACCGGGCGAAACTGGTGTTGTTCCTGCTGCTCACGGTCGTGTCGGCGGTCCTGGCCGTGAGCACCCCGGTGCTCGCCGGGCAGGTCGTCAACGCGATCGTCGACGACCGCGACGTGTCGATCGTGGTGTGGCTGGCGGTGGTGATCGCCGGCATCGCGATCGTGGACGCGGGCCTCGGGCTGGTCGAGCGGTGGCAGTCGGCGCGCATCGGGGAAGGGTTGATCTACGACCTGCGTCGCGCGGTGTTCGAGCACGTCCAGCGGATGCCGGTCGCGTTCTTCACCCGCACCCGGACCGGTGCGCTGGTCAGCCGCCTGAACAACGACGTGATCGGCGCGCAGCGGGCGTTCACCTCGACCCTGTCGGGCGTGGTCACGAACGTCATCCAGCTGGGCCTCTCACTCGGCGTGATGTTCACCCTCTCCTGGCAGGTCACCGCGTTGGCGCTGCTCCTGCTGCCCGTGTTCGTGCTGCCGGCCCGCCGCATGGGCACCCGGATGGCGGACCTGCAACGCGAGGCCGCGACCCTCAACGCGGGCATGACCACCCAGATGACCGAGCGGTTCTCCGCCCCCGGCGCGACGCTCGTCAAGCTCTTCGGCCACCCCCGCGCCGAGGTCGACGAGTTCGCCGCCCAAGCCGCCCGCGTTCGGGACATCGGCGTCCGCACCGCCATGGCCACCCGCTGGTTCATGACCGGCCTGACCCTGGTGTCCGCGCTCGCCCAGGCCCTCGTCTACGGCCTCGGCGGCTACCTCGCCCTGACCGGCCACCTCGCCGCGGGCACCGTGGTCTCGCTGGCGCTGCTCCTGACCCGCCTCTACACACCCCTGACCGCCCTGGCCAACGCCCGGGTCGACGTGATGACCGCGCTGGTCTCCTTCGAGCGCGTCTTCGAGGTGCTCGACCTGCGACCGATGATCACCGACAGGGACGACGCCCGCCAGGTCCCGGAAGGCCCCGTCCGCGTCGAGTTCGACGACGTGCGCTTCGCCTACCCCTCGGCCGACAAGGTCTCCCTCGCCTCCCTGGAAAACGTGTCCACATTGGACTCCAGGGGTGGCGAGGAGGTCCTCCACGGTGTCACCTTCCGTGCGGAACCGGGCCGGCTGATCGCGCTCGTCGGACCGTCGGGCGCGGGCAAGTCCACCATCGCCTCGCTCCTGCTCCGGCTCTACGACGTCGAAGGTGGCGCCGTTCGACTATCCGATGTGGACGTACGAGACCTGTCCGCCGACTCGATCCGCCGAACCGTCGGCGTCGTCACCCAGGACGGCCACCTCTTCCACGACACCATCCGCGCCAACCTCTCCTACCCGCGCCCCGAGGCGACCGAGGAAGAACTCCACGACGCCCTGCGCCGCGCCCGCCTCGACCACCTCATCGAATCCCTGCCCGACGGGCTCGATACGATCGTGGGAGAACGCGGCTACCGCCTCTCCGGCGGCGAACGCCAACGCCTCACCATCGCCCGCCTGCTGCTCGCCCAACCGCGGGTCGTGATCCTGGACGAGGCCACCGCCCACCTGGACTCCGAGTCCGAAGTCGCCGTGCAGGCCGGCCTCACCGAGGCCCTCGCCGGCCGCACCGCGCTCGTCATCGCCCACCGCCTGTCCACCATCCGCGCGGCCGACCAGATCCTGGTCGTCGAGGACGGGCGCATCGTCGAGCGCGGCACCCACACCGAACTCCTCAACGCCGAGGGGCGCTACGCCGACCTCTACCGCACCCAGTTCGACGAAGCGCCCACCCCGGTCTAGGTCCCGCTCGGGAACGGCGCCCCCGACGACCCGCCACCCACCACCAACGCCGTGCGGAACGGCACGTCACCCTGCCCGCTGCCGGCTTCGACACGCTCCGACCTCGACACGCGCCGGCACCGACTCCGCGGGGTGAAGGATTCGTGGACGACCTACCCGAGCTGGGGCACCCGCGTCTGGTACTTGCGCAGCAACTCGGCGTTGGCCTGGTCGCCGCCCTCGACGTTCGCGCTGCGCCACAGCGGCAGGCTCACCCCGGACTCCGCGGCCTTGTCGAACAGGCGGACCATCAGCAGGTTCCACAGGAACGTCGTGGCCAGCGTGGACACGGCGGCGGTGACCGGGTTGGCCACCGGGTAGGTCGCGTCACCCGGCGGGACGAGGTTGTCCAGCACCACCGTCGCGTTCTCCGCCAACGTCGTGCCCGCCCGGCGCGGCGCCAGCGCGCTCGCGGCCACCGACGTCACCGCCACCACCGGGCACCCGGCGTTCGCGGCGTGCATCGCCAGCTCGACCGGGTAGGGGTTCACCCCGGAGGTGGAGAAGACGAACAACACGTCGTGATGAGCGAGGCCCGCGTCCCGCAGCACCTCGGCCGCCAACCCGGACCGCCGCTCGGCGGCCGTGCTGCTCACCGCGCCGTGCATCGGCAGCAGCTCGGGGTGGTAGATCGGGCGCACGCACGCCAGACCGCCCGCCCGGTAGAAGGTCTCGGCGACCGCGGCGAGCGAGTGGCCCGCACCCGCCGCGAGCACCAGGCCGTCCGCGCGGACGCCGGCCAGCACGAGTTCGGCCACGTCGTCCAACGCGCTCGCGTTCTGCTGCTCCACCCTGGTCAGGTGGTTGCGCACGACGTCCCCGTAGTCGGATCCGGTGACGGTCTCGGTCGCCATGCGGTCGCCTCCAATGGTCTACACCAAATATGTGCCCGCCAGTCCTACCGGATCGTCCCATCACCCGCCAGGGTGTTGACCACCGAACACCCGCTGTGTTCAATCGAACGCAATGGATGTCGTCTGGCGGCACGAGACGATCCTGGACCGCCTGCGCGGGGGCGAGCGGGTGGCCGTCGCCGCGTTGGCGGAACTGGTCGGCACCTCCGAGATGACCGTGCGGCGCGACCTGGACGTGCTCGAACGCGACGGCCTGGTGCGGCGCGTGCGCGGCGCGGCGGTCGGCATGTTGACGGGGGAGGAGACGCCCTACGCGGCCCGGTCGCGCCAACGGCTGGACGCCAAGCGCCGCATCGCCGCGGCCGTCGCGAGCCTCCTCGACGACGGCGAGACGGTCGTGCTCGACAGCGGCAGCACCGCGGTCGAGGTCGCGCGCGAACTCGTGGACCGCCGGATGACCGTGCTGCCGCTGTCCCTGCACACGGCCGACGTCCTGCGTCGCGCCGACCACGTGCGGCTCGTCCTGCCCGGTGGCGACGTGCGGCCGGGCGAACTCGCGTTCACCGGTCCGCTGACTGAGCACGCCTTCCGGGTGATGCGCTTCGACACCACCGTCCTGGGCAGCTGCGGCCTGAGCGCCCACCACGGGGTGTCGGCCCACGACCTGGCCGAGGGCGCGGTGAAGCGGGCGGCGATCGAGGCGTCGGCGCGGGTGGTCGCGGCGGTCGACGGCTCGAAGTTCGGGCGCACCGCGTTCGGCCGGGTGTGCCCGGTGACGTCGATCGACGTGCTGGTCACCGACGTGGGTGCGCCAGCGGGCGAACTGGGCCGCCTGCGCGACGCCGGGGTGGACGTGCGCGTCGTCTGACGCGCGGTCCGGAGGGTGGCCGGTGCCCTCGCACGCTGTCGGGTGCGCGTGAACCAAGCGCACGTCAACCGGGTGCGCGTCAACCGGGTGCGCGTCAACCAAAGTGCGCGTGAACCAAGTGCGCGTCAACCGGGTGTGCCGGCCAAGCCGGGGGTCAGGTCAGCGGCCCCGAGTCCCGAGGACCCAGTGGTTCGTCACGGACGGGCGTGTCGGGAGAGGGGCTGTGGTCGCTCGCGGGGTTCCTCATGCTCAACCGATGATCGGGAACGCTGTTTCCGTACATTTCCGGACGATGATCACCCGATCGTGTGAGGCAACCGACCAACCATCCTCACGAGCCCAACCCGCGCGCCCCCATCACGGTAGCCGGTACCGCGGTTCCACGGGCGGCAAGGGCTTCTCCGGCAGGTTCTCGTGCGCCTTCGTCATGAACTCGAACCACGTCCGCGCGGGCAGCGTCCCCCCGTAGATGTCACCCTCCGCGCACAACCGCGGCGGCCCGCTGTTGACGCAGATGCCCCTCGGCGTGATGCCGTCGTTGAAGACCTGCACCGCGCCCGCGTAGTCGAGCGTCGCCCCGATGAACGCCGCGGACTTGTACTCCTCCGTCGTCCCCGTCTTGCCCAGCGCCGGCCGCTTCCAGTCGTACTGCTTGGCCGCCGCCGCGGCGGTGCCGCGGTCCTGGTCGTCCTCGCTCAACCCGACCACCAGGGCGTTCGCCAACCCCTCCTCCACCACCTGCTCGCACGGCGGCTCCCGCACCGCGACCTCCGCGCCGTGGCGGTCGACGACCTTCCGGATCGGCGTGGGCCGGCACCAGGTGCCCGACGACGCGATGGTGGCCGCCACGTTGGCCAGCTCCAGCGTGCTCGTGGGCGCGGGCCCGAGGGTGAACGACGCGTTGCCCGCCGACTTGTAGAAGTCGGCCTGCGACACCTGGAGGTCCTTGCGGTCGGCCGACTGGTCGGGGGCGACGCCGGCGATGTTCGTCGCCATCGTCTCCCGCATCCCCAGCCGGGACGCCATGTCGACCACCGCGTCCAGCCCGACCTTCTCCTCCAGGATCACGAACCCGGTGTTCGGCGACGTCGCCAGCGCCTGCTTCAACGTCATCTGGGGCGCGTAGGAGTCGTCGTGGTTGGACAGGCAGTACCAGTACGTCGCCTGCTCGCCGGTCGACGGGCACGACGCCGCGCCGCCGCGGAACACGCGGGACACGTACGAGTTGGGCGTCGCGATCATCGACTCGATGCCGATGCCCTTCTCCAGCGCCGCCGCCGCGGTGAACACCTTGTAGACCGACCCGGCGCCGAACTTGTTCTCCACCGCCGACGGCAGGTCGAACTGGGTCTGGAACTCCTCCTTCTTCAACCCGTAGTCGCGGCTGGCCACCAGCGCCACCACCTCGTGCCGCTCACGACCCGGCTTCACCACCGCCGCCGTGTTGGCGATGCCCGGCGTGGTCTTGGGCACCTGGGCCTCGGCGGCCCGCTTGGCGTGCTGCGTGAGCGTCCGGTCGAGGGTCGTTTCGATCCGGTAGCCGCCGGCCTTCAGGTCGTCCAGGTCGAAGCCGTTGGCGGTCAGGTAGTTCACCACGTAGGAGCAGAAGAACCCGGTCTCCGGGCCCGCGCCGACGCACCCGGTGGGCAGCGGCCGCACCGGGGTGGCCAGGCCCAGCGGCGCCCGCTTCGCCGCCTCGGCCTGCTCGGGGGACAGCTTGTTGTTCGCGGCCATCAGGTCGATGACCATGTTGCGCCGCTCGGTCGCCTTGTCCGGCCGGGCCTCCGGGTCGAGGAACGTGGGGCTGTTGACCATCCCGGCGAGCATCGCGGCCTGCGGCACGGTCAGCGCCTTCGGCGTGGTGTCGAAGTACGCCTGCGACGCCGCGGCGATGCCGAAGATGGTGCCGCCGAACGGCACGACGTCCAGGTAGCGGGTCAGGATCTCGTCCTTGGTCAGCTGCGACTCGACGTGCATCGCGATCCGCGCCTCGCGCAGCTTGCGGGAGATGGTCTGCTCCTGCGCCTTCACCTGCCCGCCCTTGTCGTCGCGCTCCAGCACGTGCACGAGGTGGTTCTTCACGTACTGCTGCGTGATCGTGGACGCGCCCTGGGACACGGAGCCGTCGGACTGGTTGCGCATCGCGGCCCGGATGGTGGCCAGCCAGTCGACGCCGTTGTGCTCGTAGAAGCGCCGGTCCTCGGTGGAGAGCAGCGCGTCCTTCATGACCTGCGCGACCTCGCCCGGCGGCGTGAGCACGCGGTACTGGTCGTAGAGGTACGCGAACGGTTGGCCGTCCTTGTCCGTGATGGTGCTCATCAGGGGCGGCGGGGTGTCGATCAGCTGGACCGAGGTCATCGCGACCCGGTCGCCCACGCGGTTGGACACCAGCCCCGCCGCGCCGACGACCGGCAGCGCGAGCCCGGCCAGCAGCAGGCCGGCCACCAGGCACAGGCCGGCGAGTTTCGCGACGCAATCAGCCCTACGCATACCGGGGAAGTGGGCCTCGGTGGCCCTCGAAAAACTCCGGGAACGCAGGTTCACACTATCGCGCAGCGGTGTTTAACCGGACGTGTCTCGCCCGGCGGTGAAATGCTTTACGCTGCGTTGCGCCGGGTGGTCGCGGCACTCGCCAGGTCGGCGGCGTGCCGCATGGCGGCGGCGTGCAGCGCGGTCAACGACAACGCGTCCGCCTGCGCCGCCGGGTCGCCCGAGGTCGGTTCCAGGCGCGTGTCCGCGGTTTCGTAGACCACGCATTCCGCGGCCGTGCTCAGCCGCCGGGCGAGGAACGCCACCGCGCGCATCAGGCGCTCGGCCTCGTCCCGGGTGATCGGCACGACCCGCGGCGGCTCGTCGCCCACGGCTTCGAGCTCCGCCCGCCGCGCCCGGCAGGCCAGGACGCGGTCCCACAGGCCCGCGGCCTCGTGCAACGACTCGATGAACGGCTCCCAGTCGACCTCGCTCGCGGCCATGGTCCCTCACCTTCCGTGCGTCACCCGGGTACTGAGTGCCCTCATCGGGGGCACTCCATGCCGTCGTTTCACTATCGGGTGAGAAAACGTGCCACTCTCCGGCACCGACGATCACAACGGGTGCCAGTAAAGTGCCTTCTTGTCATTCGGAAGAGTGGCAACGGGCTTTTCATGTTGCCAACACCTCGACCGGTGGTAGCCGATTCCCGGAGTGATCCCGACGTCGCGGCACGGCGCCGGGGGTGGAGGAGTCGCGCTTTCCCAGGGGAGGAATGATCAATGGCCGCGCAATCGCAGACACGGCCCCGAACGTGGGCGGCCCGGACGTGGGCGGCCCGGACGTGGGCGGCCCGGACCACCGCGGCCGCGCTCGTGCTCGGCTGCCTGGTGGCCCCGCACGGCCGGGTGACCGCGGCGCCGGTGGACGACCCCGCCGCGAGCACGCGGACGGCGGCGGAGGGCGACCACGCCGCGGGTTCCCAGATCGCCCTGCACGAACCCGGGCAACCCGTCGACGCGTCCCAGCTGGGCGGCACCGGGCCGACCGTCCCGGGCATCGACGTGAGCAGCCACCAGGGCGACGTGGACTGGCCGCACTGGTGGGAGCAGGGCAAGCGGTTCGCCTACGTCAAGGCCACCGAGGGCACCGGCTACCGCAACCCCTACTACTACCAGCAGTACAACGGCTCCTACGACGTCGGCATGGTCCGCGGCGCCTACCACTTCGCGCTGCCGGACCGCTCCGACGGCGTCGCGCAGGCCAACTTCTTCGTCGACCAGGGCGGCGGCTGGTCCGCCGACGGCCTCACCCTGCCCGGCACCCTGGACATCGAGTACAACCCGTACGGCGAGGACACCTGCTACGGCCTCACGCCGGAGGAGATGGTCGCCTGGATACGGGACTTCAGCGAGACCTACCACTTCCGCACCGGCCGCTGGCCGATGATCTACACCTCCACGCTGTGGTGGGACGGGTGCACCGGCCGCGCCGGCGACTTCACCGCCACCAACCCCGTGTGGGTCGCCCGGTACGCGGCCGAGATCGGGCCGCTTCCGCACCGCTGGGCGGTGCACTCCATCTGGCAGCACAGCTCCACGCCGATCGACCAGAACGTGTTCAACGGCACCATGGACGACCTCGTGGCGCTCGCCAGGGGCTGACCCCGGTCCGTCTGATGAAGGGCGGCAGCCATGCACATCGACGAGTTCCGCGGCGCCTTCCGCATCCGCTGGCGCGGCTACGACCGGCAGGAGGTGGACGCCGAGCTGGCCGGGCTGAGGCAGGAGGTCGAGGTGCTCCGGGTGGACCGGGACGCCGCCCTGGCCACCGCCGACGACCTGACCCACGAGCTGGAGGACGCGCGCAGCGAACTCGCCGAGTACCGGGTGCTGCACGCCGGCTACTCCAAGGACAACGCCGTCTCCGGCTGCATCCGCTACCTGATGCACGTGGCCCGGCAGAAGGCGGACGCCTTCGAGAGCGACGCGCGGGAGCGCAGCGAGCAGATGCTGCGGCAGGCCGAGGAGGTGGCGCGCAGGCAGGCGGTCCTGCTCGACGAGACCGAGCAGGAGACGCAGCGCCGCCTCGCCGAGGCCGAGCAGCGCGCCCGGGAGGTCGTGGCGGCGGCCGTGGCCCAGGCGAACGCCCTGTCGGCGAGCCAGGTCGCCCTGTCCGCGAACCCGGTCGAACCGTGGTCCCCGGGCCTGCCCGGACCGCGGATCACCTCCGGCCCGCTGCCGGTCGTGCACCCGGAGGCCGAACCCCGGGGTCAGTGAGACGACGGCTCGTGGCAGCTGCCCTCGCGGGTGGTGCCGTCGACCCTGATCATCACCTGGCCGGGCGACAGGCTCCCGATCACGCACGCCCGGTCGCCCAGGTGCACGCCGTAGACGACGCCGGCCGGCGGTGTCGTCCCGGTGACCGGCAGCTCGAACGGCCGCGCGTACACCTCCCCGGTGGCGCGGCCCGTGCCCTTGAGCACGCGCAGCGCGCTCTCCCGCGCGAAGTCGCCCTGCCCGCACAGCCGCTCCAGCGCGGGCCGCAGCTCCTCGGCCACGGCCACGGCCGCCGCGTGGGCGGCCGGCGCCAGCGGCGCGCGGCGCTTCCAGCCGTTGTTGTCCGCGTGGTTGGGCGGCAGGTCACCCGGGAGCCGCCCCGAGCCGGTCGACGGGGGCGGCGCGGTCGTCGCCGGTGCGGCCTCGGCGACCTCGAACCGGGTCTGGCAGGGGCCGGTCGGCGGGACGGAGGTCGGTGCGGCCGGTGGCTCGGCGGCCGGTGGCCTGGTGACCGGTGGCCCGGCGGTCGGTTCCGCGGCGAGCCCCACCCCCACCGACGGCGCCGCGCCCCCCTGACCCCGGTCCGCGCACCCCACCGCCACCACCCCCGCCAGCAGGACCACGCCCGCGAGCGCCCCACCCCTGAGCAGCGTCATGACCCGACCATGGCACACCGACCGCCGCGCGGACCCGGGTTTTCAGGTCACGAGGTCCTCGGGCCGGTCCACGTCCGCGCCGTCGGCGACGTCCTCGCACCGCACCACCACCGCGCCGTGCGCCCGCAGGTAGTCGCGCGCGCCAGCGTCCCCGGTGGCCGCCGCCGACACCCCCGGCCAGTGGTCCGCGCCGATCAGCACGGGGTGCCCCGGCGCCCCCGCGTAGGAGGCGCGCGCCAGCACCCCGGGTGACGCGAGCGCCACGAACCGCCCGACGGCCGCCGCGGTGACGCCCGGCGTGTCCACCGGCAGCACCACCACCGCGTCCACGCCGGTCAGCGCGGCCAGGCCGACGCGCAGCGAGGAGCCCATGCCGGTGGCCCAGCCGGGGTTGTCCACCACGACGAGACCCGCCAGGGACGTCTCGGCGCGCACGGTCGCCGCGGCCGCCCCGAGCACCACGACCACGGGCGCGCACCCGGCGTCGCCCAGCACCGCCGCGGCGTGCTCGACCCAGCGCACGCCGCGGTGCGCCACCAGCGCCTTGGGCCGGCCGAACCGGCTCCCGGCGCCCGCGGCGAGCACCAACCCCGCGACCCGCACGGGGTCAGACTATGGCCCGGTGCCCCCTCAGCTCGCTCCGGCCGGCCACCGCCAGCTTGCGGTAGACCCTGGTCAGGTGCTGTTCGACCGTGCTCACGGTGATGTGCAACCGCGTCGCGATCGCCCGGTTGCTGTGGCCCAACGCGGCCAGGGTCGCGACCCTGCGCTCCGAGTAGGTCAACTCCGTCATACGGGGGAACACGTGCGGGGGACCGGTTGCGGTTCAACCGTCAGCGCAGATGCTCCAGGAGAAGCGAGGTGAGCACCTCCGGCGCCTCCTCCGGCACCCAGTGCGACACGTCCTCCAGCATCTCGAACCGGTACGGCCCGGTGACCCAGTCGCCGGTGGCCAGCGCCGCGGTCGACCCGAACGCCACGTCCTCGGTGCTCCACACGTACATCGTGGGCACCGACACCTTCCCGGCCCTCCCGCCGGGCCGGCCCGCGCGGTACCAGTTCAGCGCCCCGGTCAGCGCGCCCGGCTCGGACAGCCGCCGCACGTACTCGTCCACCCGGCTCGGGGGCACCCTCCACTCGAAGAACCCCCGCAGCGCCGCGGCGTCGTCGGCGAGCATCCGCTTCTCGGTGCCGCTGTTGCGCCACTCGGTCAGGTACCCGGAGCGCAGGTGCTGGTCCTCGTCGGCGCGCAGCGCGTCGGCGAGCGCGCCGGGGTGCGGCGTGGACACCACGGCGAGCCTGCGCACCCGCCCGGGGTGCTCGGCCGCGGTCCACCAGGCCACCGCGCCGCCCCAGTCGTGGCCGACCAGGTCGAACGCCGACCAGCCGAGCGAGTCCGCCACCGCCAGCACGTCCCCGACCAGCGCGTCCACCCCGTACTCGGCGGGCCGATCGGGGCGCACGCCGGGGGAGTAGCCGCGCTGGTCGAACGCCACCGCCCGGAAACCCGCGCGGCCCAGCACCGCGACCTGGTGCTCCCAGGCGATCGCCGCCTCCGGGAAGCCGTGCAGGAACAACACCGGGCGGCCGTCCTCCGGGCCCGCCGCGATCGCGTCGAAGGTCCCCTCGTCCGTCGGCACGCCGATCTGCTCGATCACTGGATTCAGACCCCATCCCTCGCCCGGTCAGCCGCTGCGCCGGACATTCTGGCCCGCGACCCCGACCGCGCCGCCGGCCCGGGGGTCACCCCGAACCGCCGACCCGATTGCGGGACCCGGACGCGGGACGGTTCACCAGGATGAACCAGCGCCCCGTCGGCATTGGGCCGTTCGGCTCATATCCTCCCTCGGACGGGTGTTCTTCCCGCTGGTCCGTCGTCGATCGTGGTCAGCTTTCCCGGATCCCGTATCAGGGGCCGTGCTGCGTGCTCCTCATGAGTGAGCCGGGGTGGGCCGGGAGGCAGAGCAGCGTGAGGAGGTCGCCGGATGGTGCATCACGCATCCGTGCGAGCTGACGTCGAGTTCGCGGCGGGGGCGCCCGGCCGTCCCGGGGTCCGGCTGGTGCCGGGGGGAGCCCCGGACCACCGCTCCGCCCGGTGGCTCGCCGAGGCCGAGCTGGCAGACCTGGTGGACGCCGCCCTGCTGGGCGACCAGCGCGCGGTCGAGCAGCTGCTCAAGCGCATCCAGCCGCTGGTGCTGAGGTACTGCCGGGCGCGGGTCGGCACGCGGGAGCGCACCCTCGTCTCGGCCGACGACATCGCCCAGGAGGTGTGCCTGGCGGTCGTCGCGGCGCTCGGCAAGTACCAGTATGAGCCCGGCTCGTTCCTGGCCTTCGTCTACGGGATCGCCGCGCACAAGGTCGCCGACGCCCGAAGACGGGCCGTGCGCAGCCGGTCGGAGGTCGTGCCCGAGCTGCCCGACACGCCCGCGCTGGAGGACGGGCCCGAGCAGCGGGCCATGAACGGCGAGATGATCGGCCACGTCACCGAGCTGCTGCGCAGGCTGCCCGACCGGCAGCGGGAGATCCTGGTGCTGAGGGTCGCGGTGGGCCTGTCGGCCGAGGAGACCGCGGCGGCCGTGGGCTCCACGCCGGGCGCGGTCCGCGTCGCCCAGCACCGCGCGCTGGCCCGGATGCGGGAGATGTTCGCGGCCGCTGTCGAGGGCTGACCGGCCCTGGCATCGTGGGGGGATGGCACCGCCGTCGCCCGCCGATCCCCAGTTCGACGTGCTGCTGTCCGGGACGGTGTTCCTGGACATCATCTTCACCGGTCTGCCCCGGCCGCCCGCGCCGGGCACCGAGGTGTGGGCCGAGGGCCTGGGCTCGTGCCCCGGCGGCATCGCCAACCTCGCCGTCGCGCTGAGCCGGCTCGGGCTGCGCACGGCGCTGTCGGCCGCGTTCGGCGAGGACGCCTACGGCGACTTCTGCTGGGAGGTCCTGGCCGACCAGGAGGGCGTCGACCTGTCCTACTGCCGACGCTTCTACGGCTGGCACTCGCCGGTCACGGTGTCCATGGCGATGGACCACGACCGCTCCATGGTGACCCACGGCCACCGGGCGCCCGTGTCGGGTGACGAGCTGCTGGACCCGCCGCCCTGCACCAGGGCGTGCTTCGTGCACGTCGGGGCGGAGGACGAGCGGTGGGTGTCGCTGGCCAAGGAGCGGGGCGCGCTGCTGTTCGCCGACATCGGGTGGGACCGGACCGAGGCGTGGTCGCCCGACCTGCTGCGCCGGCTGGACGGCTACGACGTGTTCCTGCCCAACGAGGTCGAGGCCCGGCACTACACGCGGTGCGGCTCGGCGCGGGACGCCGCCGTCGCGCTGGCCGAGCACGTGCCCGTGGTGGTGGTGACCAGGGGCGGCGGGGGAGCGGTCGCGGTCGACTCGACCAGCGGCGAGGTCGTCGAGGTGCCCGGCCTGAACGTCGCCGCGCTCGACTCGACCGGTGCGGGCGACGTGTTCGGCGCCGGGTTCGTGGTGGGGACGCTGTCCGGGTGGCCGCTGGCGCACCGGGTGCGGTTCGCGAACCTCTGCGCGGCGCTGTCGGTGCAGCACTTCGGCGGGTCGCTGTCGGCGCCGGGGTGGGTGGACATCTCCACCTGGTGGCGGACGGTGTCGCGGCGCCTGGACGACGACCTGCGCCAATACCGGTTCCTGGAGGACGTGCTGCCGCGGCAGGCGCGCACGGAGATGCGGCGGGCGAGCGCCACGATCCGGCTGAACCCCCGATGACCACCCGATCGTGATCTTGCCCCCAGTCGAACACCTGTTCGACAATGGACCACGTGATCGACGACCGCCCCCGCCCCCCGGCGGGTGAGCTCGATCACCTCGTCCCGCCCGGTGGCCCCGGCCCCTCGGCTCGACGGGGTTTCACCAGGCGCTCCACCGGGCAGGAGTAAGTTCGACAGCTGTCGTCGAGATCGCTCTCGAAATTCCTGCTCGCCGGTGAGCAACCTGCGGCGGTCGTCGTGCGACTTACTCGATGGGGGTTTCCCGCGGGGTCTCGGAAGGGGTTGCTGGTTCAGTGTTCGCCGCTCGCGCGACAGGTCTGGTCAAGTTGGTGGGGTTGTGCCTCATGGCGGGCGTGCTCGCCGCGGCGGTGCTCTTCCCCGTGGTCGGCGGTCTCGGTCTGGCCTCCAACCGCGCCGCGGACACGGTGGACCAGACCTCCGGCGAGCTGACCAAGGCGGAGCTGCCGCTGGTGTCGACCGTGCTGGACATGAACGGCCAGCCGATCGCCTACCTCTACGACCAGTACCGCATCCCGGTGCCCTCGGACCAGATCTCGGACACCATGAAGGCCGCGATCATCGCGATCGAGGACAAGCGGTTCTTCGAGCACAAGGGCGTCGACTGGCAGGGCATCGCCCGCGCCGCCGCCAAGGCGGGCGTGGACGGCGGGGCCTCCCAGGGCGCCTCGACGCTCACCCAGCAGTACGTGAAGAACTACCTGGCGTTCGTGGTCGGCAAGGGCTCGGAGGAGGCGTACGAGAAGGCCACCGAGGTGACGCTGGGCCGCAAGATCAGCGAGGCCCGCATCGCGACCCAGCTCGAGCAGAAGATGAGCAAGGACGAGATCCTCACCGCCTACCTCAACGTCGTCCCCTTCGGCAACCAGACCTACGGCGTCGGCGCGGCGGCCCGCGCCTACTTCGACACCACGCCCGCCGAGCTGACCGTGCCGCAGGCCGCCATGCTCGCCGGCCTGGTCAACGAGCCGAGCCGGCTCAACCCGGGCGCCGACGTGGACGCCGCGATCAAGCGCCGGAACACGGTGATCGACAAGATGCGGGAGAACGGCGCGTTCGGCGCGGACCCGCGGGTCGCCGACGAGAAGGCCGACGAGTACAAGGCCGCCGACATCGGCGTGGTGCCCGACCTGAAGCTGCTGCCCAACGGGTGCGTCGGCGCCGGCGACGGCCCGATCTACGGCTTCTTCTGCCGCTACCTGATCGACTACCTGGAGCGCGCCGGCCTGCCGCTGGAGGAGGTCCTCCGCGGCGGCTACACGATCACCACCACGATGGACCCGGTGGCCACCCGCGCGGCCAAGGACTCCGCCATGGCCCAGGTGCCGAAGACGCAGCCGGGCATCTCCAACGCGATGGCCGTCGTCCAGCCGGGCGCGGACAAGCACCGGGTGCGCGCGCTGGCCGCGAACCGCGACTTCGGCAACAACGCCGAGGCCGGGCAGAGCGCCTACTCGATCCCCGCCGAGGTGACCAAGTTCGGCGCGGGCTCCATCTACAAGGTGTTCACCGCCGCGTCCGCGCTGGAGCGCGGGGTCACCGGCATCGACCGGCAGGTCGACGTCCCCAAGACCTACACCTCGTCGGTCTACAAGGACGGCAACAAGGGCTACACGGTCAAGAACGACGGTGAGTACGGCGGCAAGATGACCCTCACCGACGCGCTGGCCAAGTCGCCGAACACCGCCTTCATCATCCTGGAGGAGAGGGCGGGCCTGAACAACGTCGTCGACATGGCCCACCGGCTGGGCCTGCGGGAGTCGATGCAGGGCGTGAACGAGGAGGGCATCCCGCTCAAGGCCGACGGCTCCAACGGCCCGTCGCAGGGCGACGTCTACAAGCGGGACAACAGCGGCTCGTTCACCCTGGGCGCCGGCCCGACCAGCGTCCTGGAGCTGGCCAACGTCTCGGCCACCATCATGAGCGGCGGCAAGTGGTGCCCGCCGACCCCGGTGGAGAAGATCGTCGACCGCAACGGGCAGCCGGTGCAGCTCGACGAGGTGCCCTGCGAGCAGGCGATCGAGCCCGGCGTGGCCAACGCCCTGGCCACCGGGATGTCCGCGGACACCAAGGGCGGCGGCACGGCGGCGCAGGCGGCGGGCAACGCAGGCTGGACCCGCCCGATGATCGGCAAGACCGGCACCACCGAGCACCACATGTCGGTCGCGTTCATGGGCGCCACCCCGCAGTACGCCGGCGCGGTGATGACCTACGCCGACGGCTCGACCCCGCAGGCGATCTGCCCCGGCAGCCCGCCCTACCTGTGCGGCCGGGTCAACTCGGGCGGTGTCTACGGTGGCCAGGTGGCCGCGCCCACGTGGTTCAACGCGATGAACGTGATCCACCAGGGCAAGCCCGTGGAGCCCCTGCCGCAGGTCGAGCAGCGCTACCGCTAGACGAGTAGTGAGCAAGTCGGGGTGACGTCCGGAGCCGGCGTGCAGGTCCCGTCTCGGCAGGCCACCGAAGTCGACCGACGCGGAACTGGTCACCCTCGCGGTGGCCCAGGCCCTGCTCGGGTTCACCTCGGAGGCCCGCCGGCTGCGGTTCCTGCCTCGCCCGGATGCCCGGCGCGTTCCGCCACCCGCCCGGCCAGTCCGGCTACAACCGCCGCCTCCGCACCGCCTTTCCGCTGGTCAAGCAGGTCATGCGCCCGCCGGCCGCCAGCACCGACCTGTGAACCGGCACCACCTGGATCGTCGACTCCACCCCGGTCGAATGCGGCCCCTCCAGTCCGACCGTGAAGCGCTCGGAGCTGGCCGGCTGGACCAAGTACAGCTTCCGCCGGTCCCACTCGCGCCGGTTTTCGGGGACTACGGCCGCATCTGGTCCGCACCCCGGCCGCCCTGGAGTCGATCCGGGCGGCCGGGCCGGACGGCGCGGCAGGTCGGAGCGCGGTCCGGTCGCGGGCCTGGCCTTTTTCACCGTTGCCACGCCGTCGCGGCCGTAGTCGGTGTGGTGCTCGTCACGCCATTCCGCCGGGTCGTCCACCTTCCGACCTCCCGGGAGGCCGGTGACGGGGCGGTCCGTCACATGATCGGCCTCCCGTTGCGGGGCGTGGACCAGCGGATTTGTCACGGCTCGATACGGAACCTACGAGTGTCTGAACACGCTGAGTGATAATCAGTGTGTTAGCTCACGAAAAACCCGCAGCACTCACCCGAAGGGTTGCCCTTCCTGGCTACGTCGGGTTACTTTTCCGGCCGAACATCACGGTTCGGTCACCGGATGGACACGGCACCGCTCCCCGAAAGCGGGGCCACCTGGATCCCCCGCCAGGCGTCCAGACCGAACTCCCCGATGCAGGAAGGCACAACCTTGGCACGGCATTCGATCGCCAGTGGCCGCCGCGCGTTCAGCGCGTCCCCGAAGGCCACCGGCACGCGCGGTTGTCACCGAGCGGAGTGCGACAAAGCCCCCGTCACGGGACGCGTCGCGGCCGTCGTGGTCGCGGCGGGCACGCTCGTCACCGGTGTCGGCGCGGCCGGCGCCCTCGGCGGCGACAGCCGGATCATCCCGCTGGCCGCCGGCACCGACTTCGCGGCGGCCTTCGCCGCCAACACGACCACCGCCCCCACCTCGCAGACCACCGCGGTCCGCACCGTCCACGCGGTCGAGCCCGGCCTGGAGGCCGCGAAGCTGATGCGGTCGGAGGCGCTCCTCGCCCGGCAGCACGTCGACCAGGCCATCAAGCACGCCTCGGACGGCTACCAGGGTCGCCAAGCGGAGCTGAAGCGCCAGCAGGAGGCGGAGCAGGAGGCGGAGCAGGCCCGCGTCGCCGCCGAGGAGGCCGAGAAGGCGCGCGTCGCCGCCGAGCAGGCTCGCGTCGCAGCGGAGGAGGCGGCGAAGCGCCCCAGGGTGGCCAAGCCCGCCGAGGGCGCCTTCACCTCGGGCTACGGCGCGCGGTGGGGCACGACGCACTACGGCGTCGACATCGCCAACGCCATCGGCACCCCGATCCTGTCCGCCCTGGACGGCGTGGTCGTCGAGGCCGGTCCCGCCTCCGGCTTCGGCCTGTGGGTTCGCGTCCAGCACGGCGACGGCACGATCACCGTCTACGGGCACGTCAACGAGATCCTCGTGTCCCAGGGGCAGCAGGTCCAGGCGGGCCAGCAGATCGCCACCATGGGCAACCGCGGCCAGTCCACCGGTCCCCACCTGCACTTCGAGGTCTGGATCGGCGGCTCGCAGAAGATCGACCCGATCGGCTGGCTGGGCGCGCGCGGCATCTCCCTCTGAACTTCCCGGTCCCGCCCCGTCGCTCCCGCACCCCCATGGGTGAGGAGCGGCGGGGCGGAGTGCTGTGCGGGGTGGGTGAGGGCGTGCGGGCGGGCCACTGTGCAGGGGTGGGTCAGGGGCATACCGACCGGTCGGTACCTGCGGTACGGTGACGGCCGGATGCCCGGACGGGCGCCGGGACGCTCAGGGAGGCGATCGTGAGCCGTTGGGGAATCACCCTGCCGTTGACCGGTGTGCCGGTGCTCGACCACCGCGCGCTGGTGGCGGAGCTGGCCGACCTGGGCTACACCGACGTGTGGTCCGCCGAGACCGCCGGCACGGACGCCTTCACCCCGCTCGCGCTGGCCTCGCAGTGGTCGGACCGGATCCGGCTGGGCACCGCCATCGTCCCCGCCTACACGCGCGGCCCCGCCACCCTCGCCATGTCGGCCGCCACCCTGGCCGAGGTCTCCGGCGGGCGGTTCGTGCTGGGCATCGGCTCGTCCTCGCCGGTGATCGTGCAGCGGTGGAACGGCGTGGAGTTCCGCGAGCCGTTCCGGCGCACGCGCGACACCCTGCGCTTCCTCAAGGCCGCGCTGAGCGGCGAGAAGGTGACCGAGGACTACGAGACGTTCTCGGTGCGCGGGTTCCGGCTGGAGCGGGTGCCCGCCGAGGCGCCGCCGATCATGCTGGCCGCCCTGCGCCCCGGGATGCTCCGGCTGGCCGGGCGGGAGGCCGACGGCGCCATCACCAACTGGCTCGGCGCGGGCGACGTGCCCAGGGTGCGCGAGGAGCTGGGTGACCGGGCGGAGCTGGCCGCCCGCGTGTTCGTCTGCCCGACCGAGGACGCCGACGCCGCCCGCGCCCTGGGTCGGATGCTGATCAGCACCTACCTCACCGTGCCCGCCTACGCGGCCTTCCACGACTGGCTCGGGCGCGGCGAGGCGCTGCGGCCGATGCGCGAGGCGTGGGCGGCGGGCGACCGGCGCGGCGCGGGCGCGCTGATCCCCGACCGGGTCGTGGACGACCTGATCGTGCACGGCAGTCCGGCCGAGTGCCGCCGCAGGGTGGCCGAGTACGCGGCGAACGGGGTGGACACCCCGGTCATCGCCGTCCTGCCCACCGGCGCCGACCAGTTCGACCTGGTGCGCGCCCTCGCCCCGAACGCCTGACCCCGGTTCAGGCGGTGGGCCGGGCCTCAGCCCTCGCTCGCCCGGCCCTCACCCTCCCGGCCTCGGCCCCTGCCCGCCCGCCCCCGCCCCCGTCCGGCCCGAGCCCGGCCCTGACCCCGGTCCCGCCGGCGGGACCGGGGTCGTCGATGCGCGAGCGGAAACTTGGTGCTGCCCCGGGAATCGGGTAACGTCCCTTCCGCTCGGCCGGGTCCGGAATTCCCCCGAAAATCAACCGGAACGCCCTGGTTTCTTCATCCGTCGATTCTGTCGATGTCCTGCCTGTTCCGGCGCGGATATTTTCAGCAACCAGTCTCATGCCTCTGGGCTGCTGAAACATGTTCGACAACTCCTCGCGGGAGAGTTGCGACAACCGGCGGGTCACATTCTTCACCAGCGAAGCGCCAGGGGTGGATCATGCGTGTCAAAAACGGTTCGGTACGGATTTCGGGGATGGTCCTGCTGTCCCTGCTGATGCTCCTGGGTTCTTTCCTCCAGGTACCGGCGGCCACGGCGGCCCAGGCGCTCGGCGTGCCGGCCGACGCACCCCTCACCACCGACCTGCCCGCCCCGGGCGGCCTCGACGGCGTCCAGGCGAGCGCCGGCGGGTGGTACGGCCCGTACACGTTCCGCGCCCTGCACAGCAACAAGTGCCTGGACATGCCCGACGCGGCCACCCACAACGGCGCGGCCGCCGCCCAGCACGAGTGCGTCGCCGGCGCGGTCGCGCAGAAGTGGTACCTCTGGCAGACCGAGGGCGACGGCACGACGGCCCGCTTCATCTTCCGCAGCGCCGCCAGCGGCAAGTGCCTGGAACCGGCCTACTCCGGCGTCGGCGCGCCGGTCGTGCAGTACCCCTGCTACGTCCTGACCAACCAGATCTGGCAGACCGACGGCGAGGTCTACTCCAACGTCTGGTCCTACCTCTGCCTGGACGTGCTCGCCGCGTCGCAGGCCAACCGGGCCTCCGTCATCGCCTCGAACTGCCACGGCGGCGCCAACCAGACCTGGCTGAGGTACGACGCCTGACCCCGGCCCGACGAGCGGCGCCCTCCCACCCCGGGAGGTCGCCGCTCGTGCGCTGACCAGGGGGCGGGACGTCCCGGCCGGTGCGCGCGACCGGACCACCACGCGGTCCTGGCTAGGCTCGTACCAGGCCGGGAGGTGGAAGTTGACGAGCATGTCCGACGTCGCGCGGGCGGCCGGGGTGTCCGCGGCGACGGTGTCGCGGGCGCTGCGCGGTGAGCCCGGGGTCTCGGAGGCGACCCGCCGGTACGTCACCGAGGTCGCCAAGCGGATGCGGTACGCGATCGCCCGCGACGCGTCGAGCCTGGCGGGCGGGCGGCGGTACGCGATCGCGGTGCTGACCGCCGACGTGGGCCGGGGCGAGCTGCTGGCCGGGGCCGAGGGCGCGCTGCGCCAGGCCGGTTACGACGTGCTCCTCTACGTGGTGAAGGAGCCCGAGGCGCGGTCCCGGTTCTTCGAGGAGCTGCCGCTGGCCCGCCGGGTGGACGGCGTGCTCGCGCTGTCGGTCGACCTCGGCGGGGCCGAGGGCGCCGCGCTGGCCGGCCTGGGCGTGCCGGTGGTGGAGGTGCGGGACGACGGCCCGCGCGAGGCGCTGCGGGCGGCCGTCGGGCACCTCGTCGGGCTCGGGCACCGGGACGTCGCGTTCGTGGTGGCCGGGGACGTCGACGAGTCCTGCGACGAGCTGCTGGCCGAGGGCGGGCTCCGGGTGCGCCCCGAGTGGAGCCTGTGGTCCTCGCCGACCGTCGCGGGCGGTGAGCAGGTGGTGGACGCGCTGCTGGACGCCGAGCGGCTGCCGACGGCGGTGATCAGCTCCAGCGGCGAGGTGGCGCTCGGCGTCTTCCTGCGGCTGCGCCGCGACGGGCGGGAGGTGCCCGGCGACGTGTCGATCGTCAGCCTGGAGGGCCTCGACCTGACCCGCGCGGTGGGCATCACCGCGGTCGAGGTCGCCTGGCGGGAGCGCGGCGAGCACGCCGTGGACGCGCTGCTCGCCGGCCTGCGCGGGGAGTCGGCCGACCGCGAGCCGCCGGCCGTCCGGCTGGTCGTGCGGAATTCGTCCGGACCCCGGGTTTGAACCCCCGTCGCGCAGGCCATTAACCCGGGAGAACTTCCTGCGACCATCGGGTGACCAGGCCGGTCCGGCCTGGCTTCGGCCGACCTGAGGAGACGAAGCTGTCCGGCGTGGACGACGAGCTCGCGGCACTGGCCGAGGCCCACGGCGTGGCCACTCACTACGAGGACGCCGACCAACGCCGCGCGGACGTCGACGCCGACGTCGTGGTGGCCGTCCTGGCGCAGCTGGACGTGGACGCCTCCAGCCCCGAGGCGATCCGCCGCGCGCTGGCCGCGCCGAAGCCCCCACCGCGCACGCTCGTGCTGCGCGAGGGCGACGTGCTCGACGAGACCGGCACCGCCCTGCTGGAGGGGGGCGGCGAGGTCGAGCTGCCCGCCGCGCTGCCGCTGGGCTACCACCGACTGGGCGACCGGACGGTCATCGTGGCGCCCCGCCGCCTGGAACCGGTGCCGCGCGCGTGGGGCTGGATGCTCCAGCTCTACGCGATGCGCTCGGCCGAGTCGTGGGGCATGGGCGACTACGGCGACCTCACCACCCTGGCCCGGCGCAGCGCCGAGGAGCTGGGCGCGGGCGTGCTGCTGGTCAACCCGGTGCAGGCGATCAGCCCGACCACGCCGGTGGAGCGGTCGCCCTACTCGCCGTCCAGCCGCCGCTACGCCAACCCCCTCTACCTGCGCGTCACCGACGTCCCGGCGTACCGGCGGGCCGACGGGAAGACCCGCGCGGAGGTCGACGCGCTGCGCCCGCCCGGCGACACCGAGCTGATCGACTACGACGCGGTGTGGCGGGCCAAGGCCAAGGCCCTGGAGCTGCTGTGGCGGCACGAGGAACACGGTGAGCCCGAGGGCGACCTGCTGGAGTTCGCCCGGTTCTGCGCGCTGGCCGAGGAGCACGGCCCCGACTGGCGGGAGTGGCCCGCCGAGCAGCGCGACCCGGCGACCGCCACCCCCTCACACGAACGAGTGATGTTCCACGCTTGGCTCCAGGAATTGTGCGAGCAGCAACTGGATCGGGCCCGACGCGCGGCGCACGATTCGGGTATGCCAGTCGGCGTAGTGCACGACCTCCCCGTCGGGGTGCACCCCGGTGGCGCCGACACGTGGGCCTGGCGCGACGCCTTCGCCCCCGCCGTCACCGTCGGCGCCCCGCCCGACGCGTTCAGCCAGCTCGGCCAGGACTGGAACCTGCCGCCGTGGCGGCCCGACCGGCTCGCCGAGCAGGGCTACGAGCCGTTCCGGGCGGTGGTGCGCAGCGTGCTGCGGCACGCCGACGGCATCCGCGTCGACCACGTCGCCGGCCTGTGGCGGCTGTGGTGGATCCCGCCGGGCGAGGCGCCCAAGCGCGGCACGTACGTGCACTACGACGCGGAAGCGATGCTGGCCGTGCTGACCCTGGAGGCCCACCGCGCGGGCGCCGTCGTGGTCGGCGAGGACCTGGGCACGGTGGAGCCCAAGGTCACCGAGTCGCTGCACGAGCACGGGATGCTCAGCTCGGCGGTGCTGTGGTTCCAGCGCGACTACGACCTGCCCGGCCACCCGCTGATCCCGCCGGAGAAGTGGCGCGGGTCGGCCATGGCGAGCATCTCCACGCACGACCTGCCGACCGTGGCGGGCTTCCTGGCCGCGGAGCACGTTCGGGTAAGAGCCGAGCTGGGTCAGTTTGAGGGACCCCCGGAAGGGGAATACGAGGCAGCCGCGCGCGAGCGGGGGGAGTTGGTCGAGCTGCTCGACCAGGAGGGGGTGCCGGCCGATGACCTGGTTACCGCGTTCCACGCGCTCCTCGCCAAGGCCCGTTCCGCGCTCGTGCTGACCTCGCCCCAGGACGCGCTGGGCGAGATCCGCCAGCCCAACCTGCCCGGCACCACCGATCAGTACCCCAACTGGCGAATTCCCCTGCCCATCGCGCTCGCGGACCTCTTCGAGGACCCGCGCGTGCGCCGGGTGGCGGCCGCGCTCGCCGCCGGGCGCGGCCGGTGAACCGCGACACGAACGCCTCCGCAGGCCGCCCACCTGCGGAGTATGGTCAAGCCCGTCACCCGCGCCATGGTTGGAGGTGGCATTCACCCGTGAACACCGAACTGGTCGCCCGCACCGGGTTGTTGCCCGAGCTGCCCGTACAGACCGCCCCCGTCACGACCGCCCTGCCGAGTCCCGTCGACGCCCTCGAAGCGGCCGTCGACCGGGTCCTCACCGCCGTGCGGCCGTCCAACCTCGCCGATCCCCAGTCCGGCACCCGCTTCGCCGAGGAGTCCCTGCGGGACGCCCTGCGGCGCACCGACGCCGGCTCGAACCCGGCCCTGGAGCAGGCCGTCGCCTGCGCCGAGGCCGCCGCCGAACACCTCCGCTACTCCGAGCTCCAGGAAGCGCGCCTGCTGCTGGTCGCGGCACGCGGACAGCTCGTCAGGTCGCACACCGGCAGGTAGCGACCTGAAGAACGGTATCAAGGGTCGGAACGTCTTGAAGCTCGTCGGAGGAACCCCTGTGCGGCCCTGGCCCGGAACTCCCTACCCGCTCGGCGCGACTTATGACGGCGTCGGCACCAACTTCACCCTCTTCTCGGAGGTCGCGGACTACGTCGAACTCTGCCTCTTCGACGCCGACGGGGCCGAAACGCGCGTGCGGCTGCCCGAGGTGGACGGCTTCGTCCACCACGGCTACATCCTCGGCATCGGTCCCGGCCAGAAGTACGGCTACCGCGTGCACGGTCCCCACGATCCCGGGCGCGGTCTGCGGTGCAACCCCCACAAGCTGCTGATCGACCCGTACGCCAAGGCGATCACCGGCGAGGTCGAGTGGCACGAGTCGCTGTTCGGCTACCCCTTCGGGTCGCCGGAGGAGCGCAACGACCAGGACTCGGCCGGTCACGTGCCGCTGTCGGTCGTGGTCAACCCGTTCTTCGACTGGGCCAACGACCGCCCGCCGAAGACGCCCTACAACGAGACCGTCATCTACGAGGCCCACGTCAAGGGCCTGACCATGCTGCACCCGGAGGTCCCGGAGCGCCTGCGCGGCACCTACGCGGGCCTGGCGCACCCGGCGGTGATCGAACACCTCAAGAGCCTCGGCGTGACCGCGATCGAGCTGATGCCGGTGCACCAGTTCATCAGCGACCACGGCCTGGAGCAGAAGGGCCTGAGGAACTACTGGGGCTACAACACGATCGGGTTCTTCGCGCCGCACGAGGGTTACGCGGCGCTGCCGGAGAACGCCGGTCAGGTCCAGGAGTTCAAGGGCATGGTGCGCGCCCTGCACGAGGCGAACATCGAGGTCATCCTCGACGTGGTCTACAACCACACCGCCGAGGGCAACCACCTGGGCCCGACGCTGTCCATGCGGGGCATCGACAACCAGGCGTACTACCGCCTGGTCGAGGACGACCCCACGTTCTACATGGACTACACCGGCACCGGGAACTCGCTGAACGTGCGCAGCCCGCACACGCTCCAGCTGATCATGGACTCGCTGCGCTACTGGGTGACCGAGATGCGGGTGGACGGGTTCCGCTTCGACCTCGCCGCGACCCTGGCGCGGGAGTTCTACGACGTGGACCGGCTGTCCACGTTCTTCGACCTGGTCCAGCAGGACCCGGTGGTCAGCCAGGTCAAGCTCATCGCGGAGCCCTGGGACGTCGGCCCCGGCGGCTACCAGGTGGGCAACTTCCCGCCGCTGTGGACCGAGTGGAACGGCAAGTACCGGGACACCGTGCGCGACTTCTGGCGCGGCGAGCCGGCCACGCTCGGTGAGTTCGCCTCGCGCATCACCGGTTCGTCGGACCTCTACAAGGACGACGGGCGGCGACCGTACGCCTCGATCAACTTCGTCATCGCCCACGACGGCTTCACCCTCAACGACCTGGTCTCGTACAACGACAAGCACAACGAGGCCAACGGCGAGGACGGCCGCGACGGCGCCGACGACAACCGGTCGTGGAACTGCGGCGTCGAGGGACCCACCGACGACCCGGAGGTCAACGAGCTGCGGGCCCGGCAGCGGCGCAACATGACGGCGACCCTGCTGCTGTCGCAGGGCGTGCCGATGCTGCTGCACGGCGACGAGCTGGCCCGCACCCAGCAGGGCAACAACAACGCCTACTGCCAGGACAACGAGCTGTCGTGGGTCGACTGGTCGCTGCTGGAGAAGAACCGCGACCTGGTCGACTTCACCTCCGCGCTCACCGCGTTCCGCAAGCAGCACCCCGTGCTGCGCCGCCGCCGGTTCTTCCAGGGCAAGCCCATCCGCAAGGGCGACGAGCTGCGCGACATCGCCTGGTTCACCCCCGCGGGCGAGGAGATGCAGGAGCAGAACTGGGGCGACGGCTTCGGCAAGTGCATCGTCGTGTTCCTCAACGGCGAGGGCATCCCGGACCTGGACCAGCGCGGGATGCGGGTGCTCGACGACTCGTTCCTGCTGGCCTTCAACGCCCACCACGAGGACATCGAGGTCACCCTGCCCGAACCCGGCTACGGCCCCCAGTGGACCGTGGTCGTCGACACCGCCACCGGCACCGTGGTCGCGCCCGAACTGGCTGAGGACCCCATCCCCGCCGGGGGCACGCTCACCCTGGCCAGTCGCTCCCTGGTCGTGCTCCAGCGGACAGGTGTGGAATGAGCGTCCCGTCCTCCACCTACCGGATCCAGTTCACCCCCGACTTCACCTTCGCCGACGCGGAGGCGGTGGTCGACTACCTGGACGCGCTGGGCGCCGGCGCCCTGTACGCGTCGCCGCTGCTGGAGGCGGTGCCCGGCTCCACGCACGGCTACGACGTGACCGACCCGACCAGGGCCCGTGACGAGCTGGGCGGCGAGGCGGGCCGGGTCGCGCTGAGCAAGGCGGTGCGGGGCGCCGGCCTCGGGTTCGTGCTGGACGTCGTGCCCAACCACATGGCCGTCGACCACGACGACGCCAACGCCTGGTGGTGGGACGTGCTGCGGCACGGCCGCGAATCGCGGTACGCGCACTACTTCGACGTCGACTGGGACTCCGGCAAGCTCCTGCTGCCCTTCGCCGCCGACGAGGCGTCGGAGGAGGAGCACGAGCACTACCGGCTGGCGTTCTGGCGGCGCGGCAACACCGAGCTGAACTACCGGCGGTTCTTCGACATCACCACGCTGGCCGGCGTGCGGGTCGAGGACCCGGAGGTGTTCGAGGCCACCCACGGCGAGCTGCTGCGGTGGGTGGCCGCGGGCGAGGTCACCGGCCTGCGGGTGGACCACCCGGACGGCCTGGCCGACCCCGGCGGCTACGTGCGGCGGCTCAAGGAGCGCTCGGGCGCGTGGCTCGTCGTGGAGAAGATCCTCGGCGTGGACGAGGCGCTGCCCGCGAGCTGGCCCGCCGAGGGCACCACCGGCTACGACGCGCTGCGCGAGGTGTGCGGGCTGTTCGTCGACCCGGCGGGCGAGGAGGGCGTCACCGCGCTGGCCCGCGAGCTGGGCGTGCCGGTGGACTTCGCCGCCGTCGAGCACGAGAGCCGTGAGCTGGTCGCGGGCACCATCCTGCGCGCCGAGGTGCGCCGGATCGCCGCGCTGCTGCGGCACCCGGACCGGGACGAGGCCGAGCAGGCGGTGGCCGAGGTCATGGTCAACTTCCCGGTCTACCGCTCCTACCTGCCCGAGGGGCTGGAGGCGTGGGAGGCGGCCGTGGCCGGGGCCGCCTCGCCCGCCGCGCGGGCGCTCGACGAGCAGGTCCGCGCCGACCCGGGCGGCGAGCTGGCCACCCGGATCCAGCAGACCTCCGGCATGGTCGTCGCCAAGGGCACCGAGGACACCGCGTTCTACCGCTACACCCGGTTCGTCGCGCTCAACGAGGTGGGCGGCGCGCCCGACCGCTTCGGGGTGCCGCCGGAGGAGTTCCACCGGCGGGCGGCCCTGCGCGAGTCGGGCGCGCCCCACGGCATGACCGCCCTGTCCACGCACGACACCAAGCGGTCCGAGGACGTGCGGGCCAGGCTCGCGGTGTTGGCGGAGATGCCCGACGAGTTCGCCGCGCACGTGCGCCGGTGGACCGCCGAGCACCCGATCGACGAGCCGTCGCTCAACGCCCTGGCCTGGCAGTCGCTGGTCGGCGCGTGGCCGATCACCGCCGACCGGATGCGCGACTACCTGGACAAGGCGGCCAAGGAGTCGAAGGTCCGCACCACCTGGACCGACCACGACGAGGAGTTCGAGGCGGCCGTGGCCGCGTGGCCCGACCGGGTGCTGGACGGACCGGTGGCGGCCGACGTGGCGGCGTTCGTGGACCGGGTCGTGGGCCACGGCTGGTCCAACGCGCTGGGCCAGAAGCTGGTCCAGCTCACCGCGCCCGGCGTGCCCGACGTCTACCAGGGCACCGAGCTGTGGGACCTGTCGCTGGTCGACCCCGACAACCGCCGCCCGGTCGACTACGAGGTGCGGCGCAGGCTGCTGCGGCGGATCGAGGAGGGCTGGCTGCCGGAGGTGGACGACTCGGGGGCGGCCAAGCTGCTCGTGGTGCACCGCGCGCTGCGGCTGCGCCGGGAACGGCCCGAGCTGTTCCGCGGCTACCGGCCGCTGCCCGCCGCCGGACCGGCCGCACCGCACGCAGTCGCGTTCGAGCGGACCGGTGTGGTTGCGGTGGCCACCCGCCTTCCGGTGGGCTTGGCGAACGCGGGCGGGTGGGGCGACACGGTGCTGCCGCTGCCGGCGGGGGAGTGGACCGACGTGCTCACCTCCCGGCCGGTGCCGGGTTCGACGTCGTCCCCGCGCCTGGCCGAACTGCTGGACCGCTACCCGGTGGCGCTGCTGGTGCGAGGAGATCTGTGACTTTCTCGGTGTGGGCCCCGGCGCACGAACGCGTCCGGGTCCGGGTCGACGGGCACGACCACGACATGACGGCCGGTCGGGACGGGTGGTGGCACGCGGACGTGCCCCGGGAGGCGGGCGCGGACTACGCGTTCGTGCTCGACGGGGACGCCCTGCCCGACCCCCGGTCGGCGTGGCAGCCGAACGGCGTGCACGCCGCCTCGCGGGTGTACGACCACTCGGCGTTCCGGTGGACCGACTCGGCCTGGACCGGGCGCGGGCTGCCCGGCGCGGTGATCTACGAGCTGCACATCGGCACGTTCACCCCGTCCGGCGAGTTCGACGGCGCGATCGAGCGACTCGACCACCTGGTGTCGCTCGGCATCACCCACGTCGAGGTGATGCCGGTCAACTCCTTCGACGGAACCGCCGGCTGGGGCTATGACGGTGTGCTGTGGGGCGCGGTGCACGAGCCCTACGGCGGGCCGGACGGGTTCAAGCGGTTCGTCGACGCCTGCCACGCGCGCGGGCTGGCCGTGCTGCTCGACGTGGTCTACAACCACCTCGGCCCCTCCGGCGCGTACCTCGACCGGTTCGGGCCGTACTTCGCGGGCAGCAACGAGTGGGGCCCCGGCCTCAACCTCGACGGCGAGGGCGCGGACGAGGTGCGCCGGTACGTGATCGACAACGCGCTGGGCTGGCTGCGCGACTTCCACGTCGACGGGCTGCGGCTCGACGCCGTGCACGCGCTGGTGGACCGCGGCGCGCTGCACGTGCTGGAGCAGCTGGCCGTGGAGGTGGACGCGCTGTCGGCGGGACTGGGCCGGCCGCTCACCCTGATCGCCGAGTCCGACCTCAACGACGCCCGCCTGGTGACCGCGCGCGAGGCGGGCGGCCACGGCCTGCACGCCCAGTGGGCCGACGACCTGCACCACGCGCTGCACGTGGCGCTCAGCGGCGAGACGTTCGGCTACTACCCGGACTTCGAGGGCCAACTCGGCAAGACCCTGCGCGAGGTGTTCCTCCACGCGGGCACCTGGTCGTCGTTCCGGGGCCGGCGCCACGGCCGCCCGGTCGACCGGAGGCTGCCGGGCTACCGGTTCCTGGCCTACCTCCAGAACCACGACCAGGTCGGCAACCGGGCCACCGGCGACCGGCTGTCGGCGACGGTGTCCCCGCGCCGCCTCGCCGTGGGCGCCGCGATCGTGCTGTGCTCCCCGTACACCCCCATGATCTTCATGGGGGAGGAGTGGGCGGCGAGCACGCCCTGGCAGTTCTTCGCCTCGTTCCCGGACCCCGGGCTCGCCGAGGCGGTGCGCACCGGCCGGCGGCGCGAGTTCGGCCGCCACGGGTGGGACGAGCAGGAGGTGCCCGACCCGATGGACCCGGAGACCGTGCGGCGCTCCGTGCTCCGCTGGGACGAGGTGACCGAGGACGGCCACCGGGAGCTGCTGGAGACCTACCGGGCGCTGATCGCGCTGCGCCGGGAACGGCCCGAGCTGGCGGACCCGCGGCTGGACCGGTTCGCGGTGCGGGAGGAGGGCCCGGTCCTGGTGCTGGAGCGGGGCCCGCTGCGCGTGGTGTGCAACCTCGGGCCGGACGCGGAGGTGCGGCTCGACGTCGAGCCGCTGGACGTGCTGCTCGCCTCCGAGGGCGTGAAGGTCGCCGGGCAGGTCGCGCACCTGCCCGGCGACTCCTTCGCCGTGCTCGGTCCCCCGGTGCTCAGTCCCCCGGCAGCCAGCCCACCTCGGTGAGCTTCTCCGCGAGCAGCTGGCCGGCCAGGGTGACCTGGTCGGCCAGCTGTCTTCGCACCTCCGGTCGCTCGTCCTCGGCCTCCCGGGCCGCGTCGTAGGCCGCGACCAGTCGCCTGGCCGCGTGCACCACGTCGACCCCGGGCCACTCGGACGCGGCGACCCGGCCGTTCGGCTCGGCGGACAGGTGCACGGCGCGCACCGCCTGGCGCGGCCCCAGCTCGGCCGACAGGTCGAGCAGCTTCAGCGCTATCGTGTGCAACTTCACGTTGTGGTGCTGCGACATGCGCACGAGCAGCTGGAACCCCTCTTGCGGCGTGCAGCCCTGCACCGCCGAGATCAGGCCGGTGGCCTGTCCGATCACGGTGCGCGTCTGCACGGCTTTGCGCAGTCCCATCACCTCGGCCTCGAGGCTGGCGATCCGCGCGGTCAGCGAATCGTCACGGCCGTTGTCCCCGACCACGGTCGGGCTCCTCTCGCACGTCGGTACCGGTCAGCCAGGCCAGCTGTGCAAGAGCGCCAAAGGACACGCGGGTGCCCGACCCAGGCAAGCCCACAGCTCTCGCTGACCCTGGTGCCCTTTCGGGCGCGGGTGGCTTGCGGCTGGCTTTTCAACCGCGTAGACGATCACCGTAGTCGAGAGAGGCCGGCCCGGCGAAACTGGACCGCCCTCAGCGTGGCGGGAGGACGCAGAACTCGTTGCCCGCCGGGTCGGTGAGCACCACCCACGGCAACCCCTCGTCGCCGCCCACCCGCCGGGCCCCGAGCCCGACCAGCCGGTCCACCTCGGCGTCCCGGTCCCGGGGCGCCACGAGGTCCAGGTGCAGGCGGTTCTTGGTGGTCTTCGGCTCGTCGACGGGCTGGAGCAGCAGCATCGGCCCGTCACCCGTCAGTTCGGTGCAGGTCACCCCGCGCGGGTCCTGCCACCGGCGGTCGACCCGGTACCCCAAAGCCGGGCACCAAAACTCCGAAAGGGCGCTGACCTGCGCGGAAGTGCGGTCGATCACGAGGGCGAGGATGCGTGAGGTCATGTCCGCCGGTTTCCCCGGACGGGTGGCCGGGTATCCACCTGATGAGACCGCAGCACGAAGGAAGGACTTCGCTCATGGGTGCCGACGAGAAGTTCGACAACAAGGCCGAGGAGCTCAAGGGCCGGGCCAAGGAGGCCGTCGGCGACGCCACCGACAACGAGCAGTTGCAGGCGGAGGGCCGTACCGACCAGGCCAAGGGCTCCCTCAAGCAGGCCGCGGAGAAGGTGAAGGACGCCTTCCGCGGCTAGTCGCACGACGACCAGCGCCGCCCCGTTCGTGCCGGAAGGCGCGGATGTGGCGGCGTTGCGCCGTGCGGCGGACGGGTGCCGGGGGTGTCACCTGTGCGAGGACGCGACCCGGGTGGTCTTCGGCGCCGAGCCCGAGGACGCCTGCCTGCTGGTCGTGTGGGCGAGCAGCCCGGTGACGTCGAGGACCGGCGCGGCGAGCCGTTCGTGGGACCCGCGGGCAAGCCGCTGGACAAGGCCCTGGCGGAGGCGGACCTGGACCGCGAGGGCGTCTACCTGACCAACGCGGTCGAGCACTTCAAGTTCACCTCGGACGCCCGCGGCACGCGGCGCGTCCACAAGTCGCCGGTGCGCGGCGAGGTCACGGCCTGCCTGCCGTGCCTGCACGCCGAACTGGCGCGGGTCGACCCCGACCTGGTCGTCTGCCTGGGAGCCACCGCCGCCAAGGCCGTGCTCGGCAACGACGTCAAGGTCACCGAGCGGCGCGGGAAGCCGGAGGAGCGCGGGGGCCGTGACGTCATCGCCGCGATCCACCCCTCGGCCGTACTGCGCGCCCCCGACCGCGACGAGGCGTACCAGGGCTTCCTGGCGGACCTCCGTGCGGTCCGCCGACACCTGGGAACGTGAAACGGCCCCCTGACCGCTTCCCGCGCCGGAGGGCACGGGCCGAGCTGGACTGGGCTCGGGGTCACGGGGGCCGGGTGGCTGTCTGGGATTCGCCCAGACCACCTGGGAAAGGCCGGTCCTAGCGGACAGCCACCTCACGACGAGTCCTGTAGCTATACAACTTGGGACCACCTCCTTCCTCGTGTGACACGAACCTATGCGAGGGTCGGCGCACCTCGCAACGGAAAATCTCGTTCGTCACAACACGCCTGGTCAGGGCGTCGTCACAGGGTCGGTCCGACCCCGCGCGAGGGGGTGGGGCGCGCCGGGTGGCGCGCCCCACCTCGCGATCAGCCCGCGTTCACGTCGACGCAGGAGTAGAACGCGTTCGCGGTGTCGCCGATGTTCCAGATGGCGAGCACCGTCTGCCTGCCGGACGACGGCAGGGTCACGGTGTGCGACACGGTGGCCGGCGGCTGCTGGTTGTTGCCGCTGATGTTGGCCACCCGCTGGCCGCCCACGTAGTACTCGTAGTTGGCCGTGCGGTGCCGTGCGGTGAAGACCCAGTTGAACGTGACCGTGCGACCGACGTTGCTGACCCGCCAGCCCTTGTTGTTGTCGTTCAACTCGGCGAAGTGGGCGACGCCGCCGTTGCAGCTGCGCAGGCCCTTCGGGCCCTCGACGCTCTGCGGCTCCCACTGGATGGCGCCGCAGGACACCGTCTTGGCGGCGCACTGGGCCTGGCGGCTGGGCGGGGACGAGATGTAGCCGTGCGCGAAAGCGGGAGCCGACGGCAGGGCGACGGACACGAGCGGTGCGGCGAGCACGCCGGCCGCCACTGCGGCGATCCTTCGGCGGAGTGACATGGGGACTCCTTCGGTCGGATGGGCGGAAACGCTTGTGGCGAACGCCAACCCGAGTGCGCGTGGGTGGAGGTGCAGGGCGTTCACCCAAACGCGGCGGCCGGTCTAGACCATACTCTGTGTGATCGCCCGGTGACAACCTCTAGCTGGGCAGAGTGGTTTTCGGATGTCCTGTCATCACCCGGAGCGTCCGCCGGCGGATATTTTCCGCGGTCATCCGGCGGCCGGGGGCCTGGGCTGTTCGGGTGGATTGCCCGCGACCCCTCCGCGTCGTACCGCCCGGCCCGCTATCGCTGGTCGTGGGGGTGTGACCGTGCGGTTGTGCTTGCCGGGTGAGGTGGCCGTGCACGTGGACGGCCGCCGGCTCCGCCCTGCTCGCCGCCGCACCCAGTCCCGACATCGGCCTGCCCGCCGCGGCCGGCCTGACGGGCCTCACGCCCGCCGCAGCCAGGGCGGTGCTGCCCGGGCTGGAGCAGGCGTCACTGGTCGGCCAGGACGCCCACGGCCGCTACCGGATGCACGACCTGGTCCGCCAGTACGCCGCCGCGCTGCCCGTGCCGGATGCCGACGCCGACGCCGACGCCGCCCGGCGTCGGGTGATCGGCCACTACGCGCACACGGCCACCGCCGCGCCACGGCTGGTGCACCCGCACGCCTCCAGGAGACCCCCGGCACCCACCGAGCCGGGCTGCGTGCCAGAGCGCCCAACCTCGCGGCAGCAGGGCGACCACCTGACCGCGTACCTGCTCATGTTCGCCCTGTACCCCTTCCACCACATGTCCGCGGACTTCAAGAGCCACCTCGCGGCGTGCCGCACCACCCTGGCGGTGGTGCGGCACCTGTAAGACCCGGTGCCGCACCGCAACACGCACCGCTTCCTCGGTGAGGCGCTGTGCGCCGCCGGGCGGCCCGACGAGGGCATGGGGCACCTGCACGTCGCACTGGACCAGGCCCGGCGCCTCGACGAGCCCGACCACCTGTCGAAGGTCCATTTCGCCTTCGCGCTGGCCTGGGGGCACCAGCGGCGGTACGCGGAAGCGCTGCGCCACCCACGCCCTGCGCTCGGCGACGGCGTCGGACACCCCGGTGTGGACCGCCAAGGTGCGCACCATCGCCGCCCACAGCGCCGCCCGCGTGGGCCGCCACGACCTGGCCGCCGCGCACTGCCGGGCCGCGCTGCCGGTGCAGCGCGAGCACGACGACCTCGACGGCGAGGCCAACTCCGTGTTCACCCTGGGACTGGTCGCCCTCGGCACCGGGGACGCCCGCGCCGCCGTGACGCACTTCCGCGCCGCCCTGGAGCTGTTTCACCGGCAGACCAACACCTACCTCCAGGCGGACCTCCGCTGGTGCTGCGGAGATCCGACGACCACGGCCTTCAGGACCTCGATCTTCACGACCACGGCCTTCGCGACCACGGCGACGACCAGCCGCACCGGAGCGCGGAAACCGCCGTACAGGTCCGACAATCCCGGTGAGCCGCCGCAGCGCACCCCGGTCACCCGGCGGCGAAAACCCCCTCGACGTGCGCGCGCAGGTCACCGGGCTCGATGACGGTGGTCAGCGCCGACCCCGCCAGCTCGGCGGCCCGCCCCTCCCCGCCCGCCGCGATCTCGTCGGCCGTGCGCCCGGTGCCGCGCAGCACCGCCAGCGGCCGGTCGCGGCGCACGCTGTGCTCGGCGTCCTCCCACGCCACCGCGCCGCCGTTGGCCAGCACGGTCAGCGAGGGCGCCGCCCCGGCGACCACGTCGGCCAGGTCCGCCAGCCACGGCGCCTCGTCGCCCCATCGCCGCCCCGGCACCAGCACCAGGTGCGTGTGGTTCGGCTCCGGCACCACCGCGCCGGCCAGCTCCGCGACGACCACCCCGACCAGCGGGAACCGCCCGCCCGCCGCCGCCCGCGCGCGCCCGGCGGCCCGCATCACGCCGCTGTCCGTGCCACCGTCCAGGACGACCGCGCCCCGGGCGTCCAGCAGCGGCACCAGTTCGCGCAGCACCCGTTCCAGGTCCGCCACGTCCGCCACGTCCATCCGGTCGGCGCCGCCGACGAGCACCAGCACCGGCCGTCCGAGCGGCAGGCCGACACCGCCCAGCTCCGACCTCGACGAGACCCGCGTCGTCTCCACGATCGACGACCGTACCGGCGCGCGTGCGCCCGCCGAACCGCTTCGGGAACCCCGGTTCGGCGGGCCGTCGGGGTGGACCTGTTGGCGGCCACCGGAATATCCGGCTGGGCGCTGCCGGACATGTGTGCTTTCGGGCATGATGGAAACGGCGGAACCGGGAGGCGGTCGACATGGCTGTGGAAACACCTGCGGAACTGTCCTCGGACTTGCTGGACCTCACCGCGACGTCGTTGTTCGAGATGAGATCGCTGCGCGACCCCGCGTTGGACCTGGCGGTGCGCCGGACGCTCGACCGCTTCCGGTCGGGCGACTTCGGCGATTCCGTCCAGGAACAGGCGTAGTCAACGGGCAGACGCGTGACTTCCCCCCGGTTGAGCACGCACCGGCTGCCGCGCTCCGTGTTCGACGAGATCTGTTCGGGAGCGCTGTCCGCGGCCGGGATGGCAATTTTGCGGACAACGCAGTACAGCGTTCGCCGGTTGCGCCTGCGCGCTTTCCTGGAAGCCGCTTCCGAGATCCCCGAACGGCTCGGTCCGTTCGCGGACCTGAACCGGGCGTGGACTTTGTTGGCCGAGGCCGAGCGGATCGCGCCCCGCGCGGTGGAGGACGTGCTGATGCACCATTCCGTCGGCGTGTGGCTCGGCCGGGCGCTGCGGCAGGTGACCGGCACCCCGGCGGACACCACGCCGCTGTGGTCCGAGGCCGGCTGGTTCCACGCGGTGGCCGCCGCCGCGGCCGTCAGGAGCGGCCTGGCGTGCGTGGTGGAGGTGCCGGTCGTGCACGGCGCGGTGACCCTGCCGACGGTGGGCGCCTGCCGGCTGCCCCACCGCTTCCCCGTCGGGCACGCCACCTTCCGGAACTCCTCCGCCGGCGCGGTGCTGGAGGCGGCCGGGCGGACGACCACCGCGAGGTGGGAGCCCGCGAAGCGGCAGCGCAGCACCTCGCGCGGCCGCACCATCGACGTGGTCCTGGACGACCTGAGCCCCTACCGCGAGTTCACCGGCCCGCTGCCGCCGGACCGGCTGGAGCCGGACGAGTGGGACGAGTGGCGCAAGCTGCTCGGGGAGGCGTGGGACCTGCTGACCGAGCGCCACCCCGGTCCGGCCGAGGAGCTGTCGGCGGGGTTGGCCGCGCTGGTGCCGCTGGACGCCCGGCGCGACGTGTTCGCGGCGTCCTCGGCGGCCGCGTTCGGCGCGATCGCCCTGTCGCCCAAGCGTTCCGCGGTGGAGTTCGGCGAGGCGCTGGTGCACGAGTTGCAGCACTCCAAGGTGAACGCGCTGCTCGAACTGGTGGAGCTGCACACCGGCGACGACGCGCCCGTGCACTACGCGCCGTGGCGTGACGACCCCCGGCCCCTGGAAGGGCTGCTGCACGGCGTCTACGCGTTCGTCAGCGTCGTCGAGTTCTGGCACGCGCACCGCGGCGCACCGCCCGTCGTGCCCGCCCGCCACGCCGGGTTCACCCTCGGCCACCGCGCCCGGCAGGTCGAACTCGCCCTGGCCGGCCTGCGCGGGTCGACCGCCCTCACCGACCTGGGCCGGGAGTTCGCCGCCGCGGTGTCCGTCCGGCTGGCCGCGTGCGACCCGACCTCCGGCACACCGGAGGTCGCCGCGGCGGTCGAGGGTCTCACCGCCGAGCACGCGGTCACCTGGCGGCTCCGGCACGTCCGACCGGACCCGGAGGGGGTCGAGGACGCCGTCACCGCGTGGCTCGACCGCCGCGGGGCCCCGGCCGGGCGGCGCCCCGGGCGCGTCGTGCCGGGGAAGGGCTCGGGCCGCTCGCTGCTGGCCGCCCTGCTCCGGCTCCGGGCGCTCGACCCCGACGGGTTCGGCCGGGTCGCGCACCGCGCCGGCCCGGAGTTCGCCCACCTGCGGGGCGAACTCCGGACGGCCGTCGACGGGTACACCGCCAGGGTGCGCGCGGCGCACCACGACGTCGCCGCGTGGGCGGGCCTGGCGCTCGCGCTGGGCTCCCCCTCGCTGCGGCGGTCGCCCGAGGTGGTCCGGGCCGCCTGCCGCGGCGTGGCCGCGCGCACCGGCGCGGCGCCGTCACCGGTGGAGCTGGCGGCCTGGTTCGACCGGGCCGTCGGCTGACCGTGCCCGTCGGCTGACCGTGCCCGTCGGCTGACCGTGCCCGTCGGCTGACCGTGCCCGTCGGCTGACCGGCTCAGAACTGCATGGTGTCGGTGTCGCAGTTCGCCCGGACGTACTGGGTGGCCCCGGTCGTCGCCGGGTGGTCCTCGCCCAGCACCCGGCGGAACGCCTCCACCGTCCGGGCGTGCAGCACCGCCGCCTCGCTCTCCTCGCCGAGCGCGCGCAGGTCCAGCGACAGGTTCAGCGCGACGGCCAGCGTCGTCGGGTGGTCCTCGCCGAGCACCCTGGTCGACCGCTCGAACCCGGCCCGGTCCAGCTCCAGCGCCGCCTCGTGCTCCCCGGTGGCGGCCAGGTCGCTGGCCAGGTTGGTCGCCGCGATGAGGCTGTACGGGTGGTCCGCGTCGAACACCGCGATCAGCTTGGCGTGCGTGCGGCGGTCGAGGTCGAGCGCCTGCGCCACGTCACCGCGCAGGCGCAGGGTCACGCCCAGGTTGATCGCCGCGACGAGGGTGTACGGGTGGTCGGGACCCGACTTGCGCTCGAACGCCTCGAAGCTCTCCCGCGCCAGCCGGAGCGAGCCGTCGAGGTCGTCGAGGTGGCGCAGGTCGGTGGACAGGTTCATCCGCGCCGTGATGGTGTCCACGTGCTCCTCGCCCTGCCGGCGGCGGTAGTCCTCGACGCACTTCTCCGCCAGCTCCTTGGCCCGCGCGTGCTCGCCCGCCTTGCGCAGCGCCACCGACAGGCTGCGCGTGGCGCCGATGACCTGCGGGTGGTCCTCGCCGACCACCTGCCGCTGCCGGGCCAGCTGCACCTCCTGCTCCCGGGCGGCCTCGGTGTAGAGGCCCATCTCGCGCTGGTCCATGTAGAGGCTGTTGTACGAGGCGAAGGTGGACCGGTGGTCCGGCCCGAGGACCCTGGACCGCCGCGCCAGGGTCGCCTGGTCGATCCGGAAGGCCCCCCGGTAATCACCCATGAGGCGGAACGAGCTGGCGAGGTTGTTGGCGTACTGCATGGTCGCGGGGTCGTCCTCGCCGAGGATCCTGACCGCGCCGTCGTAGACCTGCTGCCGCATCTTCAGCTCGTCGGCGAACTGGCCCTGGGCCCGGCGGTCGAGGGCGATGGTGTCCAGCATGTCGAGCATGGCCTCGTGCTCGTCGCCGACGACCTCGCGGAACCTCTCGTAGGTCTTCTCGTTGAGCTGCTGCGCCTCGGCCGTCAGGCCCAGCCGGCGCAGCGAGATCCCGTACCGGCGGGTCATCTCCAGCGTGTCGAACTCCCGCTCGCCCAGCACCTCGCGCCACGCCTCCGAGGTCTGCTTGGCCAGGTCGTGCGCGCCGCCGAAGTCACCCGCGTTGAGCAGGTACCGGACCAGGTTCAGCACCAGCCCGCGCACCCACCGGTCCGTGCACTTCGCCGCGTTGGACACCAGGGCGTGGGGGAGCAGTTCGGCGTAGCGGGGCCAGTTGTCGGTGCTGTCCGGGTCGCCGGGGTCGCCGTTGACCAGCAGCACGTGCACCGCGTGGCGCATCCGGTCCTGCTCGGCCTTGTCGAGCTGGTTCTTCAGCACGGTCTGGACCAATCGGTGCAGTTGGAGGGCGTTGGCCCGGTGGTCGATCTTGGCCAGGCTGTAGCGGCTGATCTCGCGGACCGCGCGGCTGAGCCGGATCGGGTCGCTCAGCGCGGCGGCCAGCGCCTCGGGCACCGGGGCCTCGCGCACACCGCGGAACAGCTGCTGGGAGATCGGGTCCGGGCCGAAGAACGCGCAGACCTGGAGCAGTTGGAGCGCGGCGTGGTGGTCGTTCTTGAGCCGGTTGAGGGGCACGTTCCAGGCCGCGGCCACCGGGAGCTGGTCCTCGCTGGAGGTGCCCGCCTCCAGCAGCTCGGTGCGGTTCTGCTCCAGCAGCTCCAGGTACTCGGAGACCTGCATGCCGGTCTGGGCCCGCCAGGCGGCGGCCTGCTCCACGGCCAGCGGCAGGTCGCCGAGGGCCTCGGCCAGCGCGTCGGCCTCGGCGTCGTCGAGGTCGCCCCCGCGCAGGTGCAGCAGTTCGACGCTCTCCTCGCGGGTGAACAGGTCGACCTCGACCGGGCGGGCGTAACCGCCCCACTCGGAGTTGCGGGAGGTGACCACGATGTGGCCGGTGCCCGCCGGGAAGTAGCGCCGGACGTCCTGGGGCCGGTCGGCGTTGTCGAACACCAGCAGCCACCGGGAGTACGGCTCGCCCCGGCGCAGCGCCTCCAGCACGGAGGGCACGGCGGTGTCGGCGGTGCTCGCGGCGGCCACGCCCAGCCGCTTGGCCAGCTCGACGAAGCTCTGCTTGATCTGCTCCTGCCGTTCCGCCGAGATCCACCACACCACCTCGTACTCGGCGGCGTGGCGGTAGATGTACTCCACCACCGTCTGGGACTTGCCGACACCGCCCATGCCGTGCAGCGCCTCCGGCAGCACGGCCGTGGGACCCGACTCGCGCAACCGCTGCTGCAACTGCCCGAGCAGCTCGCCGCGGCCGACGAAGTCCGGGTTGCGCAGCGGCACGTGGCCCCAGACCCGGGGTTGCGCGCTGCCGGGGTGCCGCTCGCCTGTGGCCATCGGGGTACCGGGAGCGGTCACGTCGTCTCCTTCGGGCGGCGGCGACCCAGCCTCCACGTCCGGCTGGGTGTGGGTGATCGTCAAAAGTTTCTCCTGATCAGGTGCGGCGTGCGGTCCTCCGCCCGTGCCGTGGACCCCCGCCCGCTCCAGCGAGCGGCGGATGCGCCGCGACCGCCGGGAGTAGGGACCCGACAGCGCCTTGAACACCGCCTCCTGCACGCGCAGGTAAGGCACGTTCTCGGGGGAGGCGTCGAGCTCCCGGGTGGTCTTGGGGTCGTCGAGCGCCAGGCGGAAGTTGCGCAACGCCTCGTTCCCCGCGCCGGCGTGCTCGTCGAGCACGCGGGCGACGCGGGCGGTGTCCGAGCGGCGTGAGGTCGCCAGCAGTTCCTCGCGGACACCGGTGTTGAACTCGTAGGCGACGGCCGCGGTGTCGCCGTCGACGCCCGGCAGTCGGGTCATCAACCCGCCGAGCATCACCTCGGCCAGGGCCGAGAGGTCGGAGCCGGGCAGCAGGACGCGCTGCACCAGCCCCATCAGCCGCGGGCTCAGCGGGGTGGCCGCCAACAGGCCCGCGAGCTGGAAACCGTCGGCCGAGGAGTAGGTGCGGAACCTCAGCACGCTCTCGGCGGCGTCGAGCGGTTCCTCCCCGTCGACCTCCGGCGCGGGGCCGGTGCACGGGCCGACCAGGGCGGCGGTCGTCTCGACCCACTCCGGGCCCGGGGCGGTGAGCAGGCGCGCCCACCCGGCCATCCACTCCGCGGACAGGCCCAGCACCGGCACCGGGGTGGCGTCGACGCGCGCGTCCGCGATCCGCAGCACGGCGTTGGGCGAGCCGGGGGCCGGGGCGCACAGCTTGAGCCGGCGGGTGGGCAGGCCGCCCCAGGACCACAGGCGCTGCGCCAGCGTCTGCACCACCGCCACCGGCATCGAGCGGCCCCAGTGGTGCAGCACGTGGCCGACCGCGCCCGCGTGCCAGGCGGGGCCGATGGTGTCGGTGAGGACCAGCACGATCCGGGTGCCCGCGGGCTCGACCAGGTACCGCCAGGGGTGCCGCGCACCGCCCTCCGAGCGCAGGGTCACCCGGTCGGGGTCGGACCCGGAGCTGTCCATCCCGTAGGTGCGCACGTCGCGGAACGCGCCGAGGCGCTCCAGCAGCAGCCGGAACTCGCGCACGGTCTGCTGCCAGATCTCGGCGGCCACGGTCGTGTCCACCACCAGGGCCAGGTCGAACCGCCGCCACGGCGCGGCCCGCCACTCGGGCAGCCACAGGCCGTCGCGGGCCGCCCGCACGGCGGTGGCCTCCTCGTCGAGCAGCCGCACGCGGGGCGAGGGCTGCCGGCGCCCCAGCGGCCGCAGGGCGCGGCCGATCCGGCGGCGTTCGGGCAGGGCGGGCACGGTCGGCCACGCCGAGACCGCGCTGACCTCCCCGTTCACCTGCGGCGCCGGGTCGGTGCGGTCCAGGGTGGTCGGGGTCGGCGTCCACCCCTGGGTGGGCGCCGGCTCCGGTCGCCGCGCCGGCTGCTCCGCCTCGGGCCGTTCGGGCTCCGGCTCCGGTTCGGGTGCCGGCTCCGGTCGGGGTTCCGGTTCCGGTCGGTCGGCCGCCGGCGCCGGGGGAGCGGGCGGCGGCGGGTCGGTCGCCGCGCCCGGCGCGTGCGCGGCGTGCGCGAGCCACAGCGAGTCCCGGACCTCGCGCAGCGTCAGGTCCGCGGTGCGCAGCCGCTCCACCCGGTGCCCGGTCGCGTCGAGGTGCTGGAGCAGCACCTCGCGGACGGTGGGTTCGCCTGGTCCCGTCATCCGGCCTCCGTGAGCGGGTGCCAGATGGCCTTGAGCAACTCGGCCCAGTCCTCGTCGGGCTCGTAGGCGCCGGAGGTGGCCAGGTGGACGGCGTTGAGCAGCTGGTCGGCCGACACCGTGCCCACCTCGTCGCGGTGGGCCAGGAAGTCGGCGATCAGCCGGGCGATGTCCACGCCGCGCGCGTCGCCGAAGTGCACGGCCACCATCTCCCCGAGCTGTTCGCGGCCGGGCTGGCGCACGTGCAGCCGCAGGCAGCGGCGGAGGAAGGCGGGCGGGAACTCGCGCTCGCCGTTGCTGGTGATGATCACCACCGGGAACTCCCGGCAGCGCACCGACCCGTGCGAGACGGTGGCGGTGTGGCCGCGGTCGGCGGTGAGCACCCGCACGTCGGCCTGGTGCTTGGCGTGGCGGACCAGCTCGGGGATGTCGTACTCGCCCTCCTCGAAGACGTTGAGCAGGTCGTTCGGCAGGTCGATGTCACCCTTGTCCAGCTCGTCGATCAGCAGCACGCGGGGCAGCCCGTAGGGCAGCAGGGCGGTGCCGAGGGCGCCCAGGTGGATGTAGTCGCCGATGCCGGCGTCGGGGTCGCCCGCGCCCGCGGCCTGCACCCGGCCGATGGCGTCGTAGAGGTACAGGCCGTCCCGGAGGGTGGTGCGGCTGGTGACGGGCCAGCGCAGCACCGGGCCCAGCCCCAACTCGCGCGCGACGAGGTAGGCCAGCGACGACTTGCCGGTGCCCGGCGCGCCGGTGACCAGCAGCGGGCGACGCAGCCGGAGGGCGGCGTTGACCATCGCCACCTCGTCCGGGTGAGGGGTGCGGCGGACCGAGCGCACCCCGCCCACGCGGCGGTCGCCCTCGCCGCCGTCGTCGTCGGGTCTGGTCGCGTCACCCCGACCGGTGAACGTCCGCCACGGCGGGGGCGGGGGCAGGTCGCCCACCGGACCCCGGGCCACCTCGCCGGTGCCGTGGTAGACGGGACCACCGTGCGAGCCCCCACCGTTCATGCGACCGCCCCCTCGGGTGGCCCCGGTTGGCTGGGGAGGACGAGCCGGGTCGGGTCGTCGTAGAGGACCGTCAACGCCGCGCCGACGTGGCGTCGCGCGGGGCCTTCCGCGAACGCCGTGGTCCGGACGAGGCGAACGCGCTCCAGCAGGTGCCGCTCGTCCTCTTCGTGCAGCAGCGACTCGACCAGCGCGCCGAACTCCGCGGAGCCGCAGTCCTCGCGGTGCCACAGGACCAGCGGGACGCCGGCGCGCACCCCGGCCGCCACCGGGTCCCGGCCCGCCGCGTCCGGGTCGGGCGGCGCGGACAGCACCAGCGACACCAGGCCCCGTTCCCGGTCGAACAGCGACAGCAGCTCGCGCAGCTCGTCGTCCACCCCGGCCGGGGCCCGGCAGGTCGAGGCGTGCGCGACCCGGCTGTTCCGCTCCAGCTGCCGGGCCAGCTCCCCCCACCGCTCGCGCCACTCGCGGTGGTAGCGGCGGGTGACCATCCGCTCCAGGCTGCGCACCACCACCGGGTACCGGCAGCCCATCGGCCGCACCAGGTGGTCGGCGTTCTCCCAGGGCCACTGCTCGACGTCGAGCGACAGGTTCTCGTAGTCCAGCACGAACTCGATCCGGATGGCCGGCAGGTACTGCCCCCAGGCGTCCTCGACCTGCTCGATCGTCGCCGCGACCTCCCGCTTGACCTCCGCCAGCGGTCCGGCGAAGTCGCGGCCCGGCAGCGGCGCCCACTGGTGGGGGTTGCCCAGCTGCCGCCAGGACGCCAGGCGGTACCGGTCGCCCGTGGGGCCCTCCGAGCTGATCCGCAGCACCAGGTAGGCGGGCGAGCCGGGCGGTGGGGTGAGCGGGACGGCGGCCTCCGAGCGCAGCCGCTCGCGCGCCCGGGCCAGCTCGTCGACCAGATCCATGGTGCGGGCCTGGGCGTAGGTCCAGCGCTGGAGCTCGATGGACAGCTCCGGGCGCACCCCGCTGGCCAGGCGCTCCAGGAACACCAGGGGAGGAGGCAACCCGTCCGGGCCCGCGTTGAACGTCTCCAGGATGCGGAAGACCTCCGACGGGGTCGTCGGCCCGTAGAGGTTCGGGGCGAAGGGACCGGCGACGGCGCGGTAGACGTCGGCGATGTCGGGAACAGCCACGCCGGCCAGCAATGTGAAAAGCCTTGCCCTGTCGTTGGTGGTGAACAGATCCGCCGGGGTCAGCTCGCCGACGATCCGGCGCAATTCTGCCATCGGCTTGGAATCCTGTTCCACCAGGCTCACGCTGCGCACCAGCGCGGAAAGGCGCTCCGGGGTCCGGTGGCACGCCTCGGCCAGGTTGAACAGGTGGCCGACGGGCATCGGGTGCTCCTCGACGAACAGCGGCTCGTCCAGTTCCGAGCTCATCATCCGGATCACCAGGTTGCGGCCCTCGCGGTCGAAGAGCGCCGGTACGCGGCACAGCACGTCGACGAGGGACCTGAGCAGCCCTCGCTGTCCCATGTCGTCCGCTCGGACCACGGTCGCTCCTGTTCCGCGCTGCCTTCATCCCGGTGGTCCAACGCCCGCGCGACGCGCTTATGCTCCGCCTGGGGGCAATGGTCGGCTCACTACGTCATCTTCGTGGGGCATTCCTGGTTCCGAACGGGTGACAACCGACAGTGAGGTGAGGTTTTCTCACCTTTTTACCGGGCTCAACCAGTCAGGCTCGCAAAGAAATGCCCCACGGCAAAGGGAAGGTTCCAGCGGGATCACTCGTATGGAGCGCCCTCGTTCGGGTGGGCGACGTCACCGCGGCCAGGAAGTATGGCAAATTCGACTGCCCTGGGCAATGAGATGATCGGGTGTTGTGCATAAGAACATCCGATCGGGCGAGGACAAAAATTCAAATGCCACGGTGCGTGACCGAATTCTTGCGGTCAACGTCGAGGCGCGGGGCCGGGGCCCGTCGCGGGGGCGCCCCCGCTCCGGGAGCGCCCTCGCGGGACGTGGCTTCGGCTGACCGAATTCGGGCGGGACGCGTGCTTCGGACGACCCGTGACCGCCGGCCGTGCGCCGGGGGCCCCAGAGTTCCGAAGGCCCCGGGGTTCCGGGGGTCTCAGAGTTCCGGGGGTCTCAGAGCTCCAGGCCGGTGAGCACCAGGACCCGCTGCTCGGTCAGGTCCTCCATGGCCGCGCGCACGCCCTCCCGACCGCTGCCCGACTCCTTGACCCCGCCGTAGGGCATCTGGTCGGCCCGGAAGCTGGGCACGTCGCCCACGACCACCCCGCCCACCGCCAACCGGACCGAGGCCCGGAACGCCAGGCGCACGTCGTGCGTGAACACCCCCGCCTGCAACCCGAAGCGCGAGGCGTTGACCCGGTCGAACGCCTCCTCGGTCGAGTCCACCGCCGCCAGCACCACCACCGGCCCGAAGACCTCCTCGTCGACCACCCGGCACCCCGGCGGCACGTCGGCCAGCACGGTCGGCTCGACCACCGCCCCGGCCCGCCGGCCGCCGGTCAGCACCCGGGCGCCCGCGGCGACCGCCTCGTCCACCCACTCCTGCACCCGGCGCGCGGCGGCCTCGTCGATCAGCGGACCGACGTCGGTGGCCGGGTCGGCCGGATTCCCCACCCCGAGCCCGCGCACGTGCGCCACCACCGCCCGCTCCAACTCCGGGTAGACCTCCCGGTGCGCGTACACGCGCTGCACCGAGATGCAGGACTGCCCGCCCTGGTACATGGCGAACGTGGCGATGCGCGAGGCGGCGAAGTCCAGGTCGGTCCAGTCCGGGCACACCACCGCCGCCGCGTTGCCGCCCAGCTCCAGCACCACGTGCTTGCGCGGCACCCGCTCCTGGATCGAGTACCCCACCGGACCCGAACCGGTGAACGACACCACCGGCAGCCTCGGGTCCTCGGCCAGCGCGCCCGCCACCTCGTTGGGCACCGGCAGCACCGACCACGACCCGGCCGGCAGGTCGGTCCCGGCCAGCAGCTCGCCGAGCAGCAGCGCCACCAGCGGCGTCGCGGGCGCGGGCTTGACCACGATCGGCGCGCCCACCGCCAGCGCCGGGGCGACCTTGTGCGCCACCAGGTTCAGCGGGAAGTTGAACGGCGCGATGCCCAGCACCGGCCCGCGCGGCACCCGCCGCACCAGCGCCAACCGGCCCGTCGCGGCCGGGTCGGTGTCCAGCCGCTGGAGCTCGCCGGAGAACCGCCGCGCCTCCTCCGCCGCCCACCGGAACACCGACACCGCCCGCGACACCTCCACCCGCGCCCACCGCACCGGCTTGCCCGACTCCGCGGTGATCAGCGCGGCCACCTCGTCGGCCCGCTCGGCCAACCGGCGCGACACGTGGTCCAGCGCCGCCGCGCGGGCGTGCGCGGGCAGCACGGCGAACCCGCCGGCCGCGGCGTGCGCGGCGGAGACCGCCCGCTCCACGTCCAGGGCCGACGCGTGCGACGTCACCCCCGCCAGCGCGCCGTCGTGCGGGCTGCGGACCTCGACCCGGTCCTCGCTCGTCGCGGGCTGTCCCGCGACCCAGTACGGCGTGCTCACTCCACGGCTCCTTCCACCACGTCCGGCCCCTCGGCCGGGTCGGTCACCCGGGTGCCGTCCACGTCGCGCGGGCTGGTCACGGTTCCAGGATCGTCCACCCGGACCAGGGGCGGCAGTGGTCGGACCGGCCACCGCGCTGTACACAGTGTCCATGCCGTTGACGGTGGGGGCGCTGGCCCGCGGGGTCGGTCTGCCGGTGGTGGTCGACGCGGGGCTGGACCGCGTGGTGGCCTGGGCGCACAGCACCGAGCTGGCCGACCCGACGCCGTTCCTGGAGGGCGGTGAGCTGCTGCTGACCACCGGCCTCGCGCTCGGCCCGCACGGGGACTACGTGCGGCGGCTCGTCGCGGCGGGGGTGGTCGGCCTGGGTTTCGGCACCGGCCTGAGCCACGACCGGGTGCCCCCCGACCTGGTCACGGCGGCGGAGGAGGCCGGGCTGGCGCTGCTGGAGGTGCCCAGGGCCACGCCGTTCATCGCGATCACCAAGGCGGTGGCCGCCGATGGCCACGCGGCCCTCACCCGGGTCGCCGAGGCGCACCGCGCGCTGGAGGGCGGCGCCGTCGCCGGGGGAGCCGGGGGCGTGGTGCGGCGGCTCGCCCGGCTGCTCGACGGGGCCGCGGTCCTGCTGGACGGGGCGGGCGCTCCCGTCCACGTCGCCGGCGACCCGCCCGAGCCCGTCCTGGCCGACTTCGCCGCGCAGGCCCGCCGGCTCGCGTCGTCCGGCGGACCGGCCGGGGCCGCGTGGCAGGTGGGGGAGCGGCACGCCGCGGTGCAGGCGCTCGGGCGACGCGGGTTCCTGGCCGTGCTGGCGCCGCGGCCGCTGGAGTCGGGGGTGGTCAACACCGCCGCCTCGCTGCTCACCCTGGCGCTGGTCCGGTCCGACGAGGTCGACCGGGTCCACCGGGAGTTGCGCGCCGAGCGGTTCCGGCTGCTGCTGGCGGGGGTGGCGGTGGCCGGGCTGCCCGAGGCGCCGTTCCGCGTGTTCCTGCCGGCGGCGCCGGTGCCCGACCCGCCTGGGTTCTGGGCCGAGGTCGACGGGCGGCAGGTGGTGCTCGCCCGGGACCTCGACGTGCCGGCCGCCGCGTCGAGCCCGGTGGGCGCGACGAGCGTCGCGCGCGGCTACCGCGAGGCGCTGCGGGCGCTGGAGGAGGGCGTGGCCAGGTTCGAGGACGTGGCCGCCGCGGGGCTGCTGGCCCCCGACGCGGCCGAGCACGCCGCGGCCCTGCTCGCCCCGCTGGACGACGTGCAGCGGGAGACGCTGCGGGTGTGGCTGGCGTGCCACGGCCAGTTCGACCCGGCCGCCGCCCGGCTCGGGGTGCACCGGCACACCGTGCGCAACCGCTTGCGGCGCGTCGAGCGGCTGCTCGGGCGCTCGCTGGACCCCGCGGGAACACGTGCGGAACTCTGGTTGGCCCTGCACGCCGCGCACTAGGCTCGAACCGCACCGCCACGCCCATCCCCAACCCACGAGGGGGTTGCTTTGGCGCGCTTGCGCTTGTTCGCGCACACGGCCGGTGTCCTCACGGCCACCGCCACGTTGATCGCCGCGGTGCTGACCAGCCCGGCGAGTGCGTGCAGCTGTGTGCCCGGCGACACCGAGCCCCAGCGGTACCAGCGGGCGAACCACGTGTTCAGCGGAACGGTGGTCGCCTCCGAGACCGAGGCGAACGACCCGTCCACGGTCGGCGACGACCGGTACCGCTACCGGGTCGAGGTGGACGTGGAGTACAAGGGCGACGTGCCGCCCATGGTCGACGTCCTGACCTCCGTCCACAGCTCCACCTGCGGCACCACGCTGGCGGTGGGGACGGAGTACCTCGTGTTCGCCTTCGGCGACTCCTCCGACGCCAGGGTGGACACCCACTCGTGCAGCGGCACCCGGCACGCCTCCGGCGGCCCGCCCACGAGCCAGGGCCCGACCGGGTCGTCCACCACGCCGACCTGTTCGACGCCCACGCCGTGACCCGTCGCCCCGGGACCTCTCGACCGGGTGGTCCCGGGGCCTGGTCCTTTCGCACCCCTCCGTGATCGGTTACGACCGGAAGTCCGCAAAAATTCAGAAGATCGGGTGGTTTACGGTTCGCCGTAGTGGGTAGGCGTCCCCGACGGAGGAGATGAGGCGGCCTGACCGCACCACGCGACCGGGTAGTTTCCGGCGTCCGAAAAACCTCGTCGACGCACGGAGGGACGACCCGGATGTGGGACGGTGACCTGACCGGAGAGGTCGTCGACGAACGGTACGAACTGGCCGACCTCTACGGCTCGGGTGGCATGGCCGAGGTGTACCGGGCGTCCGACCGACGGCTCGACCGCGGGGTCGCGATCAAGTTCTTCCAGGGCGAGGCGACCTCCGAGGACCGCATCCGGCTCGTCCGCGAGGCGGAGGTGCTGGGCGCCCTGCGCTGCCCCGGTCTGATCGAGGTCTACGACACCGGTGTGCACCGGGGCCGGCCGTACTTCGTGATGCAGCCGATCGAGGGCGGCACGCTGCGCCGACGGATGCGCGAGGCGCTGGCGCCCGCGGTGGTGGCCCACCTGGGCGCGCAGGTCGCCGAGGTGCTGGCCCACGTGCACGCCAACGGCGTGGTGCACCGCGACGTGAAGCCCTCGAACATCCTGCTCGACACCGGCGGCAGGCGCGCCTACCTGGCCGACTTCGGTCTGGCGCTCCAGGCGCAGGTCACCCGGGTCACCCGCACGGGCGTCCTGGTCGGCACCGCCGGCTACCTCGCCCCGGAGCAGGTGCGCGGCGCCGACGTGGGACCCGCCACCGACGTCTACGCCCTGGGCCTGGTGCTGCTGGAGTGCCTGACCGGCAGGCCCGAGTACCCCGGCGGAGACACCGAGGCCGCGCTCGCCCGCCTGCACCGCGAACCCCGCGTCCCCGTCAACCTGCCCCGGGCGTTCACCGCCGCGCTGACCGCCATGACCGCCACCGACCCCGACCACCGGCCCACCGCGGCCGAGTGCGCGCGCCTGCTCACCACCGCCGAACGCCTCTGCGCGGGCCTGCCGCCCCTGGCCCGGGTGGCGGTGGCGACGCCGAGCCCGGCCGCCCCGGCGCGCCGGCGGGGCAACGGCGTGCTGCTCGGCGGTGCGGTGGCGGCCGCGGCGGCGCTGACGCTGCTGGTGGTGCTGAACCTCGGGGACGCGCCACCCGGGGAGAACCGGACCGGGCAGCCGGAGCAGCCCGCCGGGACGACCACCGCCGTCCAGCCCGTCGTGCGGGTCCCCGCCACCACCGACGACCCGCGCCCGGAGGACGACCGGTCCCCGGTGACCGTGGTGCGGGAGGCGCCCGTCCAGGCGCCGCCGACCACGACCACCGCCGACGTCACCACGACCGGTGCTCCCGCCGCCACCGGGACCGGGAGCGCGGTCGACCACCGCGCGGTGGCGCCGACGACCGCCGGTCCCGCGATCCCGCACCTGCCCAACCAGGCCAAGACGCCCGCCAACCCGCAGTCGAAGTCAAAGGAACGCGGGCCGGGCAACGGCTGAACGGGACGGTCGGCGCAGGAGTTCGGCGCTCCGCGGTCAGCGGTCAGCGCAGGGCCGGCAGCAACTCGCCCTTGGCGAAGTCCAGGAACTCCCGCTGGTGGTCGCCGCCGATCTGGACCAGGGCCAGGTCGGTGAACCCGGCGTCGCGGAACTTCGCCGCCGCCTCCACGATCGGCCCCACCTCCGGCCCGCACGGGATCTGCTCGGCCACGTCCTCCGGCCGCACGAACCGCGTCGCGCCCGCGAACCCGGCAGTGCCGGGCAGCTCGGAGTTGACCTTCCACCCGCCCGCGAACCAGCGGAACTGCTCGTGCGCCCGCTCGACGGCCCGGTCCCGGTCGGTGTCCCAGCACACCGGCAGCTGGCCGATCTTGCGCGACGAGCCGCCCCCGCCCTGGAAGACGTCCCACTCCCGGCACAGCGCCGGTTCCGCCTCGGTCGACACCATCGCGTCGGCCAGCGGCGCGAACGTGCGCACCGACTGGTTCCCCGACACCGCCACCGCGATCGGCACCCGCTGCTCGGGCAGGTCCCACAGCTTCGCCGAGTCCACCCGGAAGTGCTCGCCGGAGTAGTTCACGTACCCGCCGTCGAACAGCAGCGAGATGATCTCCACGGCCTCGCGCAGCAGCTCGTGCCGCACGTTCACGGGCGGCCAGCCGCGGCCCACCACGTGCTCGTTGAGGTTCTCGCCCGCGCCCAGGCCCAGCGTGAACCGGTTGCCCGACAGCAGCTGCACGGTCGCGGCCTTCTGCGCCACCACGGCCGGGTGGTAGCGCACGGTCGGGCAGGTCACGTAGGTCATCAGCTCCACCCGTTCGGTGGCCTGGCTGACCGCGCCCAGCACGCTCCACGCGTACGGCGCGTGCCCCTGCTCGTCCAGCCACGGCGAGTAGTGGTCGCTCATGACCTCGAAGTCGAAGCCCGCGCCCTCGGCCAGGGCGGCGTGCTCGACCAGCTCGCGTGGACCGGCCTGCTCGGTCATCAGGGTGTAGCCGATCCGCACGATCGTCCTCCTAGGCCATCGGCAGGTCGGTGAGGTCCGCCCGCAACTGGTCGAGTTCCTCGTAGACTGCCGACGCCCCGTGCTCCCGCAACTCGGCCTCGCCGAAACCACCCGTGCGGAGGCAGACCACGGGCAGGCCGGCGCGGTGCGCGGCGTCGCAGTCCCACACCGAGTCTCCGATCACCACGGCCCGCCCACCGTCGCGGTCCACCTGCCGCAGCGCGACCTCGACGAGGTCGGGCGCGGGCTTGCTCTCCGCCACGTCGTCCGAGGACGTGGACGGCACGTCCGCCGCGTCGATCAGCCCGAGGTAGTGGTCCACGTGCCGGCGCTTGCCGGAGCTGGCCAGCACCACCGCGAGGTCCTGCTCCCGCGCCGCCGACACCAGCCGGTGCGCGCCCTCCAGCGGCCGGACCTCGGCCAGCATCGGCTCGAACTCCGCCACCCACGCCTCGCGCAGCTCGTCACCGCGGTCGCGCTCGACGTGCTCGCCCGCCACGGCCGCGACCAGCTTGTCGCCGCCCATGCCGATGGCGCGGTGCAGCCGCCAGGTCGGCACGGTGAGGTCGAAGCGGCGGAACGCGCGGAACCAGGCCACGGCGTGGTGGTAGTTGGTGTCCACCAGCGTGCCGTCCACGTCGAGGACCAGCGTGTTGGTCATGGGCCGGGGTTAGCCCGGCCGGACGACCCGCAAACCGGCCCCGGCCGGGGTCAGCCCAGGAACTCCTCGATCAGCCGGGCCCACTCGCGGGGCGCCTCCAGCGCGGGCGCGTGACCGCTGTCCAGCTCCGCCCACCGCGCGCCCGGGACCAGGTCGGCCAGCGCGCGGGTGGCGCTCGGCGAGATCAGCCGGTCGTGCTTGGTGCCGACGACGAGGGTCGGCACGTGCACGCGCGGCAGTTCGTCGGTCAGGTCGGTGCTCAGCACCAGGTCGACCTGCTCGGGGCTGCCCGGCGGGATCGTCGCGGCGATCAGGTCCAGGAACCCGGCCTCCTGCTCGGCGGTCATCCGCCGGTGGAACGGCTCGCCCAGCACGGTCGACATCAGGTAGCGGGCCACCGCGGTGCGGTTGCCCGCCGCCAACAGCCTGGACCACTCCTGCAACCGGGCCCGCGTCTCGTCGTCGGCGCGCACGAACCCGGCGGTGAGCACCAGGGCCGTCACGCGTTCGGGGTACCGCAGCGCCGCGCGCACCGCGACCGCGCACCCCAGGGAGAAGCCGACGACCGCGAACCGCTCCTCGGCGCCGGCGGCGGCCACGAGCCGGTCGGCCAGGTCGTCGAGCTCCAGCGGCCCGCCGGCGCGGGGCGTGGCGCCCGAACCGGGGAAGTCCACCGCGTGCACCTTGCGCTTGCGGGACAGCTGGGGGATGAGCGGGCTGAAGTTCGCCCGGACGGCGCCGCCGGCGCCGTGGGCCAACAGGAGCGAGGGGGGAGTCACGCGTCCGATTCTGCCGGTCGGCCCCCGTCCCCCGCCGCCGATCCGGGTGAAGCCCTCATGTCAACCACCTCACCCCACGCCCAAACCTTCACCCGAAAATCGCGAGTCGTACGTTCAGACCCACCGTGTCGTACGTTCAGGACCCCCGAGTTCAACATCCGGGTCCCCCCGAGACCCCCGTTCGGGGTGGTCTAGGGGACATCAACCGATCGGTTGACCCGGAGTCCGGCCCGCCGTGGGATCCGCCGGGCGGCCCCGTCGACCAGCCTGGGTGCATGGCGATCATCGAGGTGGTCGACCTCGTCAAGAGGTACGACCGGAAAGTCGCGGTGGACGGCGTGTCGTTCACCGTCGACGAGGGGGAGATCTTCGGGATCCTCGGCCCCAACGGAGCCGGGAAGACCACGACCGTCGAGTGCGTCGAGGGGTTGCGCTCGCCGGACGGCGGCACCATCCGGGTGGACGGGCTCGACCCCCGGCGCGACCGGGCCGAGTTGCGGACCAGGCTGGGCGTGCAGCTCCAGCAGAGCGAACTGCCCGACCGCATCCGGGTGGGCGAGGCGCTCGACCTGTACTCGTCCTTCTACCGCGACCCGGCCGACTGGCGGGAGCTGCTGGACCGCCTCGGCCTGGGCGACCGCGCCCGCACCGAGTACCGCCGGCTCTCCGGCGGCCAGAAGCAGCGCGTCTCCATCGCGCTGGCGCTGATCGGCAAGCCGCGGGTGGCCGTGCTCGACGAGCTGACCACCGGCCTGGACCCGCAGGCCCGCCGCGACACGTGGAGCCTGGTGGAGCAGGTCCGCGACTCCGGCGTCACGGTCGTGCTGGTCACGCACTTCATGGAGGAGGCCGAGCGCCTCTGCGACCGGCTGGCCCTGATCGACGGGGGCCGGCTCGTCGCCGTGGACAGCCCGGCCGGGCTGGTGTCCCGCGTGAACGACGAGCAGACGGTCCGGTTCCGGCCCACCGGCCCGCTCGACCTCGAACTGCTGCGGGAACTGCCCGAGGTGTCCCGCGTCGAGCAGCACGGCTCGCGGGTCGTCGTCACCGGCGGGGGCAACCTGCCGCACGCCGTCACCGCGATCCTCGCCCGCAACCACGTCGTCGCCGCCGACCTGCGCGTCGAGCAGGCGGACCTGGACGACGCCTTCATCCGCCTCACCGGCCACGCGCTCACGGAGTGATCCCGGACATGCTGAAGATCATCGCCATCGAGTGGAAGCTGTTCCTGCGCGAGCCGGTCACGGTCGCGTTCGCGATCTTCTTCCCCACCGTCCTGCTGCTGGTCCTGGGCGCGATCCCGGCCCTGCGCACCCCGGACCCCAATTTCGGGGACCAGCGGTTCATCGACGCCTACGTGTCCACGCTGGTGGTGATCGCGCTGGCGTTCCTGGGCCTGAACAAGCTGCCCGCCACCGTCGCCACCTACCGCGAGAAGGGCGTGCTGCGCCGCTTCTCCACCACGCCCGTCAGCCCGGCCCGCCTGCTGGTCGCGCAGCTGGTGGTGAACCTGATCGCCGGCACGGCGTCGGTGGTGCTGCTGATGGCCGTGTGCCGGGTCGTGTTCGACATCGACCTGCCGCACCACGCGCTCGGCTTCCTGCTGACGTTCCTGCTCGGCATGCTCTCGCTGTCCGCGCTGGGCCTGCTGGTGGCCGCGTGGGCGCCGACGGCCCGGGCCGCGGGCGGCTGGGCGACCGTGGTGTTCATGCTGGTCATGTTCTTCGGCGGCGCCTACCTGCCGCGGTTCCTGATGCCCGACCTGCTGGTCCGCATCGGCGAGCACCTGCCGCCCGGCGTGGGCGCGTTGCAGGAGTCGTGGCTCGGCGCCGCGCCGGACCCGGTGCACCTGGGCGTCCTGGCCCTGGTCACGGTGGTGGCGGGTACCGTCGCGGCGAAGTCCTTCCGCTGGGAGTAGCCGTGATCGACAAGCTCGAGGTGTGGGAACGCCGCCTGCACGCCGCGGACCACGCCATCCCGTACCTCGTGCTCACACTGCCGACGCTGGTGTACGTGCTGGTCATCCCGGACGCGCAGGGGACGAAGGCGGTCAACGTCGGCATCGCCGCCGCCACGGCCCTGTGGATGCTGTGGTGGCACACGCTGCACCCCGGGTGGCGCGACCGGCGCGGTCTCATGGCCGTGTTCTACGTCGGGATCCTGGTGGCCTACGCCGTGCTGGGCCTGCGGCACTCGATCTTCGGCTTCTTCTCGTTCGCCGGCTACATCTACGCGTTCGACGTGCTGCGGGGCCGCTGGAAGTTCGTTGGCGTGGTGTCCACCGGCGTGCTGGCCGCCACCTCGCTGAACGGCGGCCTGCCCGCGCCGGACCCGGTGTCGATCGGTGTCTACCTGGCGATCGTGTTCATCATCGTCACGATCGCCGGCACGTTCACCCTGCTCGCGCACTTCACCGACGCGCAGTCCCAGCGCCGCAAGGAGCTCATGGCCGAGATGGCCACGATGATGGAGGAGAACGCGGGACTGCACGCGCAGTTGCTCATCCAGGCCCACGAGGCGGGCGTGCTGGACGAGCGGCAGCGGCTGGCGCGGGAGATCCACGACACCCTCGCCCAGGGGTTCGCCGGCATCATCACCCAGCTCCAGGTCGACGAGGGCCCGCCCCGGCACGTCGAGACGGCGTTGCGGCTGGCCAGGGAGAACCTGGCCGAGGCGCGCCGCTCCGTGCACGCCCTGCGACCGCCGGCGCTGGTGGACGCGAACCTGCCCGACGCGTTGTCCGAGGTCGTGACCGGGTGGATCGACCAGACCGGGGTGGCGGCGACGGTCGCCACGACGGGGGCGGCGCGGCCGCTGCACCCGGAGGTGGAGGTGACGCTGCTGCGCGCCGCGCAGGAGGCGCTGTCCAACGTCGCCAAGCACGCGGGCGCGTCGCGGGTCGGGCTGACCCTGTCGTACATGGAGGACGTGGTGACGCTGGACGTGCGCGACGACGGCGCCGGGTTCGACCCCGCGCGCGCGACGGACGGCTTCGGCCTGGTCGGCATGCGGCAACGGGTGTCCAGGCTGGCGGGAGCGCTGGTGGTGGAGTCGGAGCCGGGCGGCGGCACGGCGGTGTCGGCGTCGGTGCCGGCGATCCCGGCGGGGGTGGCCCGGTGATCCGCGTGGTGGTGGTGGACGACCACCCGGTGGTGCGGGACGGGTTGCGCGGGATGCTCGCCACCGCCGGTGACGTCGAGGTGGTGGGGGAGGCGGCGGACGGCGCGGAGGCGGTGGCGGTGGTGCGCGCGGTGGCGCCGGACGTGGTGCTGATGGATCTGCGGATGCCCGGTGTGGACGGCGTGACCGCGATCGAGCGGCTGCGGGACTTCCCGACGCGCGTGCTGGTGCTCACCACCTACGACACCGACAGCGACGTGCTGCCCGCGATCAAGGCGGGGGCGACGGGATACCTGCTCAAGGACACGCCGCGCGACGAGCTGTTCCGGGCGGTGCGCTCGGCGGCGCGGGGCGAGGCGGTGCTGTCGCCGTCGGTGGCGACCCGGCTGGTGGGGCAGGTGCGGCAGCCCGCGGCGGAGCCGCTGAGCGACCGCGAGGTCGAGGTGCTGGGGCTGATCGCGCGCGGCTGCACCAACCGGGAGGCGGCGGTGAGGCTGTTCATCAGCGAGGCGACGGTGAAGACGCACCTGGTGCACGTCTACGCCAAGCTGGGGGTCAAGGACCGCGCCGCCGCCGTCGCCGTGGCCTACGAGCGGGGTCTGCTGGGCGCTTAGCCGCTCCCGGTTCGTTCGGTTGTCCACAGGCCCGTCACTCGACCGGGGGACATTTCGGGCCCTTCCCCGGACACCCCCGCCGACTTGTCCACAGCCCCGGCGGAAGCCGTTGTGCCACCGGAAAACCCGGCGCAACCTGGCCCCATGAACACCGCTCCCCCCACCACCGGCCACCCCGTCCCTTTCCCGCACCGCAGCCCTTTTCCACACCGCGGTCCTTTCCCGCGACGCAGCCCTTTCCCGCGACGCGGCCTCGCCGAGGTGCGCCCGAGCTCAGTAGTCGACCCGGTCCGCGCGGGACAGCCACGCCCTGAACGGTGCGTCGTCCACACCCGTGGAGACCTGCCGCACCGGCAGGGGCCAGGACTCGCGCGGCCTGGCGAACAGCTCGTGGAACTCGCGGTCGTCGAACCCGGCCGCGGCGGCGTCGTGCCGGTCCGCGGCGTAGACGACCCGGTCCACCCGCGCCCACAGGGCGGCCGAGAGGCACAGCGGGCACGGCTCGCACGAGGACACCAGCACGCAGCCGGTGAGCCGGAAGTCGCCGATCTCCCGGCAGGCGGCGCGGATCGCCACCACCTCGGCGTGGGCGGTCGGGTCGAGCGAGGCCGTCACCTGGTTGGTCCCGGTGGCGATGACGGCGCCATCGCGGACGACCACGGCGCCGAACGGCCCGCCGCCCGTCGTGACGCTGCGGGTGGCCAGCTCGACGGCCTCGCGCAGCCAGGCGTGGTCGGGGGAGACGGTCGTGGTCATGGGTGTCGTGCCCCTCGTCGCGGACGGGATCGCTGCGGGTCGGTCGGCCGGGCCGCCCGCCCGGCGCCGCTGCGGCGCCTGGGCGGTCTGCTCCGGGGCTTGGTCGGGAGGTGGTGGTCCGCGTCTCGGCGGGGGTGGTCAGGTGCCGGTGATGTGCTCCGGCCGCACGGGCACGCGCGGCAGGTCCCGGCCGGTCGCCGCGCGGACGGCGGCGACGATGGCCGGCGTCGAGGAGATGGTGGGCGGCTCGCCGACGCCGCGCACGCCGTAGGGCGCGTGGGGGTCGGCCAGCTCCAGCACGTCGATGGTCATCGGCGGCATGTCGAGCACGGTCGGGATGAGGTAGTCGGTGAACGACGGGTTGCGCACCCGCCCGCCCTCGACCTGGATCTCCTCCATCACCGCCAGCCCGAGGCCCTGCGCCGAGCCGCCCTGGATCTGGCCGAGGACGGCCTGCGGGTTGAGCGCCCGGCCCACGTCCTGGGCGCAGGCGAGCTCGACCACCTTCACCAGGCCCAGCTCGGTGTCGACGTCGACCACGGCCCGGTGGGCGGCGAAGCCGTACTGCACGTGCGCGTTGCCCTGCCCGGTCACCGGGTCGAGGGGTTCGGTGGCCCGGTGCCGCCACTCCGCGGTCTCCTCGATCACCTCGTTCCCGAGCAGCGCGGCCAGGTCGAACGGCGCGGGGTCGAACGGCGCGGGGTCGGGCGATGCCGGGTCGGGCGCGGGCGCGGTCGGGTCGAGCGCGGTGAGGTCGAGCGCGGTGAGGTCGAGCGCGGTCGGGTCGAGTCCTGCCGGGGTGCGGTCGCGCGCCAGCCGGGCCAGCCTCAGGCGCACCGCCGCGCAGGCCGCCTTCACCGCGCCGCCGGTCACGTAGGTCTGCCGGGAGGCCGAGGTGGAGCCGCCGTTGCCGATACCGGTGTCCATGGGCAGGATCGTCACCCGCTCCACGCCCAGCTCGGTGCGCACGATCTGCTGCATGATCGTCACCAGTCCCTGACCGACCTCGACCGCGGCGGTGTGCGCCAGCGCGACCGGCTCGCCGTTGATCACCTGGAGCCGGACCCGCGCGGTGGAGTAGTCGTCGAAGCCCTCGGAGAAGCAGATGTTCTTGATGCCGACCGCGTAGCCCACGCCGCGCACCACGCCCTCGCCGTGCGTGGTGTTGGAGACGCCGCCGGGCAGGTCGCGCAGGTCGACGGCGGTGGGCCGCGGCGGGAGCGGCTTGGCCCTGACCAGCTCCAGCAACCGCGCCACCGGCGCGGCGGAGTCGACCACCTGGCCGGTCGGCATCACCGAGCCCTCGCTCATCGCGTTGACCAACCGCAGGTCCACCGGGTCCATGCCCAGGGCCGCCGCGAGCTTGTCCATCTGGGACTCGTAGGCGAAACCGGTCTGCACCGCGCCGAAACCGCGCATCGCGCCGCACGGCGGGTTGTTGGTGTAGACGCCCCAGCAGTCCACGGTCACGTTGGGCACCTCGTACGGGCCGATGCCGAGCGTCGCCGCGTTGGCCACCACGGCGCCCGTGCTGGACGCGTACGCGCCGCCGTCGAGGTGGATCCGCGCCTTGACGTACACCAGCCTGCCGGTGCGGTCCGCGCCGTGCTCGTAGTGCAGGACCGCGGGGTGCCGGTGCACGTGCCCGTAGAACGACTCCTCGCGGTTGTAGACCATCTTGGTGGGCTTGCCGGTGTGCAGCGCGAGCAGGCACGCGTGCACCTGCATCGACAGGTCCTCGCGCCCGCCGAACGCGCCACCGACCCCGGAGAGGGTCAGCCGCACCTTCTCCAGCGGCAGGCCGAGCGCCGCGGCGACCTGGGCCTGGTCGACATGCAGCCACTGGGTGGCGACGTAGAGGTCCACGCCGCCGTCCTCGGCGGGCACGGCCAGGCCCGACTCGGGACCGAGGAACGCCTGGTCCTGCATACCGACCTCGTAGCGGCCGGTGACCACGACCTCGGCCCGCGCGTCCTGGTCGCCGCGCCGGATCGGGACGTGCCGCACGAGGTTGCCGCCGGGGTGCAGGGGCGGGTCGTCGACCGCCGTCTCCATGTCCACGACGGGTTCCAGCACCTCGTACTCGACCTCGATGCGCTCCATGGCGCGCCGCGCGGTCTCGGGGTGGTCGGCGCCCACGAGCGCGATCGGCTCGCCCTGGTAGCGCACGACGTCCTCGGCCAGGACCGGCTGGTCCTTGTGCTCCAGGCCGTAGAGGTTCAGGCCCGGCACGTCCCGGTGGGTGAGCACGGCGTACACCCCGGGCACCTGCAACGCCCCGGTGATGTCGACCGACCGGATCCGGGCGTGCGGGTGGGGGCTGCGCAGGGTGGCGCCCCAGATCATGTCCTCGTGCCACAGGTCCGAGGAGTAGGCGAACTCGCCCCGGACCTTGAGGTTGCCGTCGGGCCGCTGCGGGCTGGATCCGATGCCACCGGCGACGGCGGAGGTCAGTTCGGCGGGAGTCAGGCTCATCGCGTCCTACCGTTCTTCCTGGCGCGTACCGGCGGTCTCGACCCCGTACCCCGCCGTTCCCGCTGCTCGTACCGCTCCGCGCGGACCGGCGCCGCACCGTGCCCGGCCTGCCGGCGCCCCCACGGGCGTGGGCGAGCCGAACGCGGTGGCCGGGTCGTTTCTTGCGATGACCGGGTCGTTTTCCGCGGTGGCCGGGCCCTCCTCGCGCCCGCGCGCTGCCGCGTTCCCCTGTCCCGGGATCGTCCACCCCCTCATCGGGAAGCCGCCTTCAGCCGTCCGGCGGCGGCGCGCAGGTCGCGCGCGAGTTCGGCCTCCGGGGCGGTGCGCAGCTCGCCGTCGTCCACGACGGTCCGGCCGCCCACGAGCAGGAGCCTGAGCTTCGGCGCCGGTCCCAGGACGAGGGCGGCGATCGGGTCGTCGATGCCCGCGTGGTCGAGGCCGTCGAGCCGCCACACGGCCAGGTCGGCGAGCTTGCCGGGTTCGATCGAGCCGATCTCGTCGTCCCGACCGAGGCAGCGCGCGCCGCCCGCGGTGCCCAGCCACAGCGCCTCGCGGGCGTCCAGCGCCCGGGGACCGCCGCGCTGGCGGGCCTGGAGGAGCGCCTGGTGCAGTTCCTCGACCATGCCGCAGGACTCGTTGGACGCGGCGCCGTCCACGCCCAGGCCGACCGGCGCGCCGGCGTCGAGCAGGTCGCGGACCGGGGCGAGACCGGTGCCCAGGCGGCCGTTGGAGGTGGGGCAGTGCGCCGAGCCGGTGCCGGTGGCGCCCAGCCGCTTCACCGCCTCGGGCGACAGGTGCACGGTGTGCGCGAGCCACACGTCGTCCCCGAGCCAGCCGAGGCGCTCGGCGTACTCGGTCGGCGTGCAGCCGAACTCGGCCAGGCACTGCTCCTCCTCGTCGGTGGTCTCGGCGAGGTGGGTGTGCAGGCGGACGCCCCTGGCCCGAGCCAGCTCGGCGGCGCCGGTCATCAGCTCCCGGCTGACCGAGAACGGCGAGCACGGGCCGACGGCGACGCGGACCAGCGCGTCGGGCGCCGGGTCGTGGTGGTCGGCGATCGCGCGTTCGGTGGCGATGAGGGCGGCCTCGGTCTCCTCGACCAGGTTGTCCGGCGGCAGGCCGCCCCGCGACCGGCCGCGGTCCATCGAGCCGCGCACGGCGTGCAGGCGGATGCCGACGCGACGGGCCGCGCTCACCAGGGCCTCGAACTGGTCGCCGCCCTCGCGGGGGAAGACGTAGTGGTGGTCGGCGGCGGTCGTGCACCCGGTGGTCGCGAGCCTGGCCAGGCCCGCCGCCGCGGCGGCGTGGGTGATCCCGGCGTCCAGGCCGCGCCACACCGGGTACAGCGCGGTCAACCACTCGAACAGCGTGGCGTCCTGGGCGATGCCGCGCGTGGCCCACTGGTAGAGGTGGTGGTGCGTGTTGACGAGGCCGGGAGTGATCAGGCAGCCGCTGCCGTCGATCCACGTGTGGGGCCCGGCGGGCCTGGGCGCCTGGGCGGGGCCGACGGCGGTGATCCGGCCGTTCTCGACCACGACGTGGCCGGACGCGTGCTCCGTGCCGGCGGCGTCCACGGTGGCCACCGCGGCACCGTCGATGATCGTCGGGGTCATCGGCGTCCGTCCGCCCGGACGGCGGCCGCCAGCCGCACCGCGTCCAGGATCTTCTCGTAGCCGGTGCAGCGGCAGAGGTTGCCCGCCAGCGCCTCGCGGATCTCCGGGTCGCTCGGGAGCGGGACGCGGTTGAGCAGGTCGTGGGTCGCGATGACGAGACCGGGGGTGCAGAAGCCGCACTGCACCGCGCCCGCCTCGACGAACGCCTCCTGCACGGGGTCGAGCGCGTCGGCACCGGCGGAGGGGTCGCCCGTGGCGAGCCCCTCGACCGTGCGGACCTCGCGGTCCTGCACCTGGCCCGCGGCGACCAGGCACGCGCACACCGGCACGTCGTCCAGGTACACCGTGCACGAACCGCACTCGCCCTGCTCGCAGGCGTTCTTGGAGCCGGGCAGACCCAGTCGCTCGCGAAGGAGGAACAGGAGGCTCTCGCCTTCCCACACGTCGTCGGCCTGCCGCCGCTCGCCGTTCACCGTCACGTCCACGCGCATGGTCAGGCCGCCTTCCCGGAGTAGTCCTGCCAGGCCCAGCCCAGTGCGCGGCGGGCCAGCACGGACAGGGCGTGCTTGCGGTACGCGGCCGTGCCGCGGACGTCGTCGATGGGGCTCGCGGCCTCGGCCACCAGCTCGCCGAACCGCCGCTTCACCGAGTCGAGCAGCGGTCCCGGCGATTCCCACTGACCCGTGGAGGTGAGTTCACCGGACAGGAAGTCCTCGGCCGCCGACGCGCGGCGCGGTGTGGGCGCGGCCGAGCCGACGGCGGCGCCCACCGCACCCCGCGCCGGGTGCAGGGCCAGCGCGAACGAGCACACCGCGATGACCATGGCGTTCCGGGTGCCGACCTTGGCGAACTGCTGGGGTGCCCCCGTGACGGGCACGCGCACCGCGGTGATCAGTTCGTCGGGCTCCAGCGCGTTGCGCTTCACGCCCAGGTAGAACCCGGTGGCGGGGATGGTCCGGGTGCCGCGGGTCGAGGCGACCTCCACGGTCGCGCCGGCGGCCAGCAGCACCGGGTGCGTGTCGCCGGCGGGCGAGGCCGCGCCGAGGTTGCCGCCGACCGTGCCCCGGTTGCGGATCTGCGGCGAGCCCACCGTGCGGGAGGCCATGGCCAGGCCGGGCAGCCGGTCACCCAGCTCCTCGATGATCCGCGTGTACGGCACGCCCGCCCCGACGCGCACCGACCCGTCGGCCTGGTCCCACTCGCGCAGCTCGGCGATCCGGGTCAGGTCGAGCAGCGCGGTGGGCCTGCGGTGGTCGAAGTTCAGCTCGACCATCACGTCCGTGCCGCCCGCGATGGGCACGGCCTCCGGGCGCTGCGCCTTGAGGCTCAGCGCCTCGGCCAGGGTGGCGGGGCGAAGGAAGTCCATCGGCTACCTCGGCGGTCGGTGTGGTCGGTGTGGTCGGTGTGGGGAGTGCGATCGGAGGAGTGGGGTCGGAGGGGTGGGCGGTCGGTGCGGGGCGTGCGGTCGTTGTGGGTCGGAGCGGGGTCTTCGGGTCAGTACACAGACCGGTGCGCATGATCGGCTACGGCGGCGGTGCATGAACAACAGGCTCCTACGGCGACGTGATTTGTGCTTTCCTACAAACACGGTAGGGCGACGGTGAATCGCGGAGATGTCCCCCGTGCAACGATCCGCCAGGCCGGGCGAGGGGGCGTGGTGCGGGTCCGGGACCTGGTGGGGATGCCCGAGCTGGGGTTGCGCCCGGTCGTCGGCACCGAGCTGCTCGACCGGCCGGTGACCAGGCTCTACGGCACCGAGCTACCGGACCCGGCGCGGTACCTGTCCGGTGGGGAGCTGGTGCTGTCCGGGCTCCTGTGGCACCGCGCGGACGGCGACTGCGAGCGGTTCGTCTCCTCGCTGGCCGGGGCCGGGGTCGCCGCGCTGGCGGCCAGCCCGCCCGAGGCCGATGACCTGCCGGCGGCGCTCGTCGAGGCGTGCGAGCGGCACGGGGTGCCGCTGCTGGCGGTGCCGGTCGACCTGTCGTTCGCGACCATCACCGAGCGGGTGGTGCTGGAGCTGGCGGCCGAGCGGGTCGGTGACGCGGGCGCGCAGCTGGGCCGGCACCGGCGGCTGCTGACCGTGGTCGCCGAGGGCGGTGGGCTGTCGGAGCTGGTCGAGGCCGGGGCGGCGGAACTGGGCACGCCCTGCTGGGTGCTCTCGTGCGCCGGGCACGTGGTCGCGGGTCCCGACCTGCCGGGGGCGGCGGCGCTGGTGCGGGAGTTCCTGGTGGCCGAACGGCTGCCGAGGGTCGTGCGCGGGGTGACGTTGCTGCCGGTGACCGCGCGCGGTGGCGGGCGGTTGACCGCGTGGATCCTGGTCGTCTCCGGGGACCGCGCCGACGACGAGGCCGCCGTCGAACTGGCCAGCCTGGTCGGGGTGGAGCGGGCGCGGGTGGTGCAGGGGCGGCGGATCGAGAACCGCGCCGCCGGGCCCCTGCTGCGGCAGGTGCTGGCTGGTGGCGACGCGGCGGCCAGGATCGCGGACGTCGGTTGGGACCCGGACGCGCCGCTGCGGGTCGTGGCGGCCTCGGCGTCGGACGGGCCGGTCGAGCTGGTGGCGGCGCTGCTGGAGGAGGCGTTGGCCGCGGTGACGGCCGGGTTCCTGCTGACGACCGTCGAGGACGAGGTGTACGCGCTGGCGCCGTCCGGGCCGTGGGTCGAGCGGGTGAGGTCGGCGTTGCGGACCGCGGAACCGGGTCTGGGAACCACGCGGGTGCTGGTGGGCATCTCCTCCCCGGCGGGGCACGGCGGCTTGCGCGGGGCGGCCGAGGAGGCTTCCCACGCGCGTCGGCTGGCAGAGAGGCGGCTGAGGGAAGGAGGGCTGGGAGAGCGGCGGTTGGGAGAGGGAGGGCTGGGGGCAAGGCGGCTGGGAGAGAGGCGGCTGGGGGAGGAGCGGCGGGGAGAGAGGCAGCGGGCAGAGAGAGGGCGGGGAGAGCGGCGCGCGGGTCGGACGTGCGTGGTGGCGGGGGAGGAGATCGCGCTGCACCACCTGCTGCTGGCCGGCGTGCCGGAGGACCTGCGCGGGTCGCTGCGCCGCCGACTGCTGGGCCCGGTGCTGGACTACGACGCCGCGCACGGTTCGGACCTGGTCGGGACGCTGCGGGTGTTCCTCGACTGCTCGGGCTCCTGGACCGCGGCCGCCGCCCGGCTGCACGTCCACGTGAACACCCTGCGCTACCGCGTGGGGCGGGTCGAGGACCTGCTGGGCGCGGACCTGTCGAACTTCGCCGAACGCGTGGACCTCTACCTCGCGCTCCAGGCGGGGTAGAGGTCCATGCGGTCATGCGGTGGGTAGGTGCGGTGCCGGGGAACCGGGTCGCGGAGCGAGATCCCGGGGAACGCGCGGACCGCTCACTCCGGGCGTTGGCCCACCGCCCGGCACCGGCTCACTCCCGGCACCGGCGACCGGTGTTCACGCACTGGACCAGCCGGTCCATGATCTCCCGCGACATGACGTTGGCGAAGTCGTCGTGGTCGGAGAACGGGTTGTGCTCCTCCTCGGGGAACGCGTCGACCGCGTACTGGCCCGCCACCTGCACGTCGCGCGGGATGTCGTAGGTCAGGCTGATCCGCAGCTGCGGCACCGCGGTGAACCCGTTCGGGCACTCGCCCCGCTCGTTCGCGTACACCATGTGGTCGCGGTGGTTGGCGCTGTCGGTGTTCTGCCCGTCCCAGCAGCCGGCGAAGTCGTGCACGCGCTTGACCTTGCTGCCCTCCGGGCAGATCGGGTACTTGTTCATCAGCACGCGGTCCTCGAAACCGGTGCAGGTCCACGAGTTGCGCGCGTTGCGCGTGCCGTTGGTGGTCACCTTCGCGTCGCCGTAGAGCACCCGCAGGAACTGCGGCATCGCCTTGACCTTGCCGACCGGGCTGCCGCGGAAGGTGATGTCCACGACCTCCGGGCGCTGGATCTCGCCCTCGTTGCCGGGCAGCTCGTTCTCGTCGCTGCCGCTCTTGCCGTCGCCGTTCTCCGGCGCGTCGGGCTCGGCCTCCTTGGCGGCCTCGGCCACCTGCGCGTCGTTGGCGTCGCCGTCCTTCACCGTGCACGGGGCCAGCCGCCTCAGGCCGCGCGGGCGCTGGCCGAACCGGTCGACCACGTCGGCGATGCGCTCGATGGTGGCGGTCCGCTTGTCCCGCAACGGCCGGAGCACGCTGTTGTTGACGAAGTTCGGGTCGTCGACGTTCGCGGCGCCCTTGAGCTTGGCGTTCGCCTCGGCGACCTGGTCCTTGAGCGCCCGCAGCTGGCGGTCCACCTCGCCCCGCGCGCGTTGCGGGACGTCGCGCAGCTTGCGCTTCACGTCCGGGCACTCGACCTCGGCGTTGTTCGGCTCGCCAGGCTCCTCGTCCTCGCCCTCGCGGTCGATCCGCACCACCGGCCAGAAGTACGTGGACTTGTCGCCGTTCTTGCAGGTCGTGTCGGCGGCGAGCAGGCTCTCGTCGGTCGAGTCGGCGTCGGTGGAGACGTTGCCCACGTAGTCGTGCAGGTGCTGGGCGCCGTTGCGGACGCCCGGCTGGGCGATGAAGTTGTCCGGGTTGAAGTGGCCGTTCTCGTTGCGCCCGCAGTCGACCGTGAACGTGCCGGTGCTCGCCCCGCGCCGCGGCCGGGGCGCGTTGACGTTGCGCTGCTGCGTGGTGATGTCGACGAACAGGGAGATGTCGGCCCCGTCCGCCTGGGCGGTGCCCTGGTCGCCGGTGGTGCTGATCGCGACGGCCAGGCCGATCGTCAGCGCCAGCCCGGTAACGCCGGCGGTCAGCTTCGTGCGCCGGGAGAAGCGGTGCCGCCCCTGGTTTCGCGTCATGGATGTGTCACCTCGTCGTAGGTACGCGCATGTGCAACCGAACAACCGAACAACCCCGACCGCCGGTGGGCGGCGGACACAGGGGCATACGTGCGGTCTCGACGCCGCGACCTATCCGTTACCTTTTCGTTATCAAATGCCCACCCCTAACTTGCGCCCGGCGGCCAACCGGACGCAAGAGTCCACCCGGTGGCCCCCCGACGGGAGATGCCATTTCTGTGACACTCGAATCACGGGGAGTGCACGGGAGGACACGCGTGATTCGTCGGGGTGGGGAGAACGTGGTGTCCGGGACGGCGCACGGGCCCGTGGTGCAGGCGGACAGCGTCGGTGACGTGCACTTCCACGCCTCGCGCGGCGAACCGCCGATCCCCTACCAGCTCCCTCCCGCACCCCGGCTCTTCACCAGCAGGCACCGCGAGCTGGCGGCGCTGGACGGCTGGCTCGCCACCGAGGAGGCGCCGGTCGTGGTGGTCAGCGGTCCCGGCGGGGTGGGGAAGACCTCCCTGGCGTCGCGCTGGCTGCACGCCAACCGGTCGCGCTTCCCCGACGGCCAGCTGTACGTCGACCTCGCCGCGCACCCCGCGGACGGCCCCGCCACGCCCGAGGCGGTGCTGGAGTGGTTCCTCGTGGCGCTGGGCGTGCCCGCCGCGGAGGTCCCACCGGGGCTGGCCCGCAGGCAGGCGGCCTTCCGCAGCGCCACCGCCGACCGCGCCGTCGCGCTGATGCTGGACAACGCCGTGTCCGCCGCCCAGGTCCGCCCGCTGCTCCCCACCTCGGCCCGCAGCGCGGTCGTGGTGACGAGCAGGTGGCGGCTGGGCGGCCTGGCGGTCGACGGGGCCAGGTTCGTGGAGGTGGAGTCGTTCGACGAGTCCGCGTCGCTGGAGCTCCTGGCCCGCGCCGTGGGACCGCGGGTCGCCTCCGAGCCCGACGCGGCCCGGGAGCTGGCGCGCCTGTGCGCGGGCCTGCCCATCGCGCTGTCGGTGATCGGCGCGCGCCTCTCCACGCGCCCCCAGCGCTCGCTGTCCAAGGAGGTCGGCTCGCTGCGCGCGGAACGCCTGGCGGCCCTCACCCTGGGCGAGGTGTCCGTCGAGGCGGTGCTCGACCTGTCCTACTCGGACCTGCCGCCCGACCACGCCCGCGTCTACCGGCTGTGCGCCGTGCACCCCGGCGCGTTCTTCGGCGTCGAGGCCGCCGCCGCGGCCGCCGGTGAGCCGGCTCCCCTGGTCGAGCCCGTGCTGGAGCACCTGGTGGAGAAGAACCTCCTGACCGAGGTCGGCGACGAGCGGTTCCGCTTCCACGACCTGCTGAAGCTGCACGCCCGCCACCACGCCGACCGGGCGTCGCCCGCCGAGCGCGACGCCGCGCTCCGCCGCGTCGTCGAGTGGTACCTGGACCGCCTGGTCGACGCGGACCTCGCCCTGCGGCCGACCCGGCACCGGGTGGGGCCCCGGTACCGGGACCGGCGCTCGCCGTTCCGGGAGCGGCAGGACGCGTTGGCGTGGCTGGAACGCGAGCGCTCCAACCTCCGCGAGGCGTGCCGCGCCGCCGCCGCGCTCGACCTCGACGACGTCGTCTGGCAGTTCTGCGAGGCGATGTGGGGCTTCTTCCTGCACGCCCGGCACTACGACGACTGGTTCGCGGTGCACGAACTGGGCGTGCCGGCCGCGGTCCGCAGCGGTCATCGCGCGGCCGAGGCGAAGCTGCGCGCGCAGCTCGCGTACACCTACGGCGTGCTGCGCAGGTTCCCGGAGGCCGAGCGCGAGGGCGCCCGCGCGCTGGACATCGCCGAGGTCGACGGCGACCGCCAGGGCGTGGCGGTGGCGCTGACCGAACTCGGCGGCGTGGCCCAGGGCACCGGCGACCTGGAGCGCGCGCTGGACCACCTGACCCGGGCGCGGGAGATCCGCCGGCACATCGGCCCACCGCGGGCCGAGGCGCTGTGCACCCGGCGGGTCGGCGAGGTGCTGGCCCAACTGGGCCGGGACGACGAGGCCCTGGCCGAACTGCACGCGGCGGCCGAGGCGATGGGGCGGTTCGGCGACCACACCGGCCGGGCGAGGTGCCTGATGTCCGCGGGCGCGGTCGAGGCGCGCCGGGGCGAGGTCGCGGTGGCCGAGGCGCGCCTGTCCACCGCGCTGGACCTGCTCCGCCGAGCCGGCTCGCCCCACTACGAGGCCGAGGCGCTGGTGTTGTCGGGGGAGGTCGCCGAGGCCCGCGGCGACCTCCCCGCGGCACGCGAGCGCTACGCCGAGGCGCGGCGCCTGTTCGCCCACGTGGGGAACCCCAGGGCCGCCGCGATCGGCGCCGAGCTCGCGCGGCTCGACCCGTGAGGGAACCCGACCACCAGGTCGGCCAGCCCCAGGGCGTCCGGTCGGGCACGACCGAGCTCACCGATCACGACCTGGTCGGGACGGCGGCCCGGGGTGGCGACGACCAGCCGGTGCAGACCGGGACCCAGGCCGTCCACCACCAGCCACACCATCACGTCGGGTCCGGTCGCAACGGCACCGGGGCGGGCACCGCCTCGACGCGGGCCGGGCCGGTCGGCTCGGGCAGGTCCAGCAGCCGGTACATGGTCCGGCGCAGCTCGGCCGCCGCCGCGCCGGGACGCGACGACACCAGACCGGCCAGGTGGGACGCGCCGCTCCCCGGCACGGCCGCGGGCAGCTGCGGCAGCAGCGGCCGGGTGGGGTCGACCCGGGGGCAGCACCGGCGGACCGCGTCGGCCAGGCTGCCGCGGCGGACGTTGCCGTCCGGGAACGACGCCAGCGCCACCGGTGTCCCGATCGCGGCGGCGTACTGGGTCGTGGAACCGTGGTCGCCCAGCACGTGGTCGCTCGCGACGACGGTGGCCCGCCAGCCCTCCTCCGGCGGGATCACCAGCAGCCCCGCCTCGACGCACTCGTGCAGCCAGGCCCGCACCTGCCACCGCCCGTGCACGGCCCACGCGTTGGGGTGCAGCACCAGCGCCACCCGGTACCGCTCGGCGGGCAGCTCGTCCAGCAGCGCCCGGCACAGCGAGGGCCGGCTGCCGAAGGCCGAGTCCGGCGCCCAGGTCGAGCTCACCGTCACCAGCCGCCCGTCCTCGGGAACGCCCAGCGCCTCGCGGTAGCGGGACCGCAGGGGCGCGCTCGCCACCATGCGGTCCAGGCACGGGTCGCCCACGACGACCGCCGTGTGCAGCGCCTCCGGGCACGACGTCCGCAGCGCTGCCACCTCGTCCTCGTGGCTGAGCCCGATCGCGGCGGGCAGCACCCTGCCCCGCCGCGTGAGCGATTCCCGGCTCAGCCCGGTGTGCGGCAGGGCGCCGGGGCCCGCGTGCCTGCTGTACCTGCGCGACGCGAGGGTGCCCGCGCCGTGCGGCAGCAGCAGCAGCGGACCGCGCACCTGGTCGATGTCGTTGTAGCCGGCCGCCAGCACGAGGTCGAAGTCGAGCTGCGTGGCCTGGTCCCAGGGCACCACGAGTCCGCCCCGTGCGCGCACCTGGTCCTCGGTGCCGTGCCACCGCTGCCCGGTGTCGGTGACCGAGAACACCACCTGGACCCTCGGGTCGTCGCGCAGCAGGGGCACCACGTCCGAGAGCAGCCGCGTGCCCGCCGCCGGGTGCGGGACCACCACCAGCACGGTCCGGCACCCGGCCACCGTGACCCGCCGGTCGGCGTCGGGCCCGACCGGACCCCTGATCCACCGGGCGCTCACGCCGCCACCCCGACGTGCTCGACGACCCGGCGCGGCTCCCCGGTCGTGCAGTCGAACACCGGCAGGCCCCGGAGCGGCAGGTCGTCGTAGTGGCGGTGGGGCGTCATCAGCACCGCGAGGTCGAAGGCGCGGTGGTCGAAGGCGCGGTCGTCGAGGTCCGCCCGGCGCAGCCGGGTCCCGTCGGACAGCACCAGTTCCGGCACGTGGGGGTCGTGGTACTCGGCCGACGCCTCGCGGCGCAGCTCCTCCAGCACCGCCACGGCGGCCGACTGCCGCACGTTGGGCGTGTCGGCCTTGTAGGTCACCCCGAGCACCAGCACCCGGCAGTTCCGCAACGGCTTCGCCAGCACGCGCTCGGCCGTGTCGCGCAGCAGGTGGACCGTGCGCGCCGGCATCGCGTCGTTGATCGCCAGTGCCGCGTCGACCAGCGGGCTCAGCAGGCCGCGCCGCCGCGCCGCGGTGGACAGGAACCTCGCGGACACCGGCACGCAGTCACCGCCCGCCCCCGCGCTGGGCTGGTGCCCGAGGAAGCCGAACGGCTTGGTGCCCGCGGCCCGGAGCACCTCCGCCACGTCGACCCCGTACGCCCGGCACACCGAGGCGAACTCGTTGACCAGGGAGATGTTGACCAGCCGGAACGTGTTCTCGAACAGCTTGGCCAGTTCCGCGGCGCGGGTGCTCGTCACCTGCACCACGTCGTGAGCCATCGAGGAGAGGAACTGGGCCGCGCGGTGGGCGCACCGCGCGGTGTGCCCACCGACCACCCGCGGGATGGTGGTCAGCGGGTGCGCCCGGTTGCCGGGGTCGATCCGCATCGGCGCGCACGCCACGTGGAACGCGGAGCCGGCCCGCAGCCCGGAGACCTCCTCCAACACCGGCACCAGGGTGTGCGCGACCGTGCCGGGAGGGCACGTGCTCTGCACGAGCACCAGGTCTCCCCGGCGCAGCACGGCGGCCACCGCCCGCAGCGCCTGCGCCAGGGGCCGCAGGTCCACGCCGCCGCGCTGATCCGGGGGAGTGGGCAGGCACAGCACGTGGACGTCGCCCGCCGGCACGCCGGAGGCGACGTCGCGCACCACCAACCGCCCGCTCGCCAGCGCGTCGCCGAGCGCGGTCTCCGACACCGTGCCCAACCCGGAACCCGGCCGCGCGTCGAGCACCTCGGCGATCCGCCGCGCGCAGCTGTCCAGGCCGACGACCCGCATCCCGGCGGCGGCCGCCGCCACCGCGGTCGGCAGCCCGGTGAACCCGAGGCCGACCACCACCACATCCGGAGAAGCCATCGAAACCTCCACCGCGGCCCGCCGGGTCCGTCCCGCCGGGCGACTGGTGCCAGCGTGCCGGTGGCCGATGTCGAATCCGGTTCAGCGGACGGACGGATAGGCGAAACGCTAGCTCAGCGCGGTCGGCGTGATCATGTGGGGGAATGGAGTTGCACGTGCACCGGCATGTGCGTCCGGCGAACTTTCAGCAGCCTTTCAGCTCACATTCCGGTACGTCGCAGCCGGTTGGTCCAGTTGGACTACGGATTGTCACATCGAGGTATCGGAACGTGACGAACCGCTGGCTCGGGCAGGTGCGTACCGGCACACTCCGATGTGAATCATTGCTTCCAGCGAGGGGCGGCGCTGGTGAACTTGGATTTCAAGATCCTCGGACCGACATCTCTGCGCGCGGCTGGCGGGTTTACCCATGAATGGGGTGCGAGGAAGGAGCGAGCGGTCCTCGCAGTCCTGCTGCTGAACGTCGGTCGAGCCGTTCCGGTCCGCAATCTGGCGGAATGGGTATGGGAGGATGGTAAGGAGCCTCGCGACCCGGCTGCCACGCTGTCCACCTACACCACCCGAATACGCTCGGCGTTGAAACGGCTCGGCCTGCCCGGGCAACTCAAGACCGAAGACGGCGCGTACCGCTTCGTCGCGGATGCGATGAGCATCGACTTCCACTCCTTCCAGCGCAGCGTGCGCGACGCGCGGCGGATGGGCAGAGCGGGTGACGCCGAGGGCGCATGCGCCTTGATCGAATCCGCGCTGCTGTTGTGGAGCGAACGGCCGCTGGCCGATCTGGAGACCGATCGGGCCGAGAACTGGCGCCGGGTGGCAACCAGGGACGAGTGGCTCTCGGCGCACCACGCCCTGCTCTACGGCCTGCTCAACCTGGGTGAGCATGAAGAGGCCCTCCGCCTCGCGAAAGCGGTGCAGGTGGACCACGACACGGATGTGTTGCTGGCGAAACGCCGACTTCAGGCCCTGGTCGCCCTGCGGCAGAAGGAAGAGGCGGTCCAGTACTTCTACGACTACTACCAGCGGGCGAAGGCCGACGGCGCGCCGGAACGCGCCGAGGAACTCCGCGAGTTCCACAACGACCTGCTCAACGTGGCCAACGGCCGGAAGCCGGAGCTGCGGCCCGTGGGTCGGATCGTCGTCTCCCCCCGCCAACTGCCCTACGACGTCGACGGGTTCACCGGGCACGACGACCTGATCACCGACTTGGACGCCCTGATCACCACCCGACCGAAAGCCCGGTTGATCGCTCTGGACGGCTTGCCCGGCGTCGGCAAGACGGCGTTGGCGGTGCACTGGGCGCACCGGGTGCGCGACCGCTTCCCGGACGGCCAGTGGTACGCCAACCTCAACGGGTTCGGCGACGGCCCGTCGGTGACCGAGGAAGAGGTGGTCATCCGGCTGCTCGACGCGTTGCACGTGTCGGCGGACTGCCCGCCCTCCGCGGAGGCGCGCCGGAACAAGCTGCGCGACGTGCTTTCCACGCGGCAACTGCTCGTGCTGCTCGACAACGTCGCCGACGCCGGCCACGTGCGCGAACTGCTGCCGATCCTGTCCGGTTCCGTCGTGGTGGTGACCAGTCGGCTGCGCCTGAGCGACCTGGCGCTCGGCCATGGTGCCCGCTGCTTCACGGTCGCGCCCCTGAAACCGGAACTCGCGGTCGGTTGGTTGCGGGACCGGCTGGGCACCCGGACGTCCGCCGAACCCGACGCGGTGGACGAGATCGCGGCTTTGGCCGGTGGCATCCCGCTGGCCCTGGGGATCATCGGGGAGTACATCGCCGCCCAGCCTGGCAAACCGCTCGGGGACTTCGCCGTTCAGCTCCGCGCACGCGGTGCGGTCCTCGGCCTGAAGGCCGGCGGTTCGTCGGCCACCGTCCCGCTCAGCGCGGTGTTCGACTGCTCGTACCGGGCGTTGGGCGCCGACGTGCGCAGGCTCTTCCGCCTGTTGGGGTTGTACCCGGGGCTGGTGTTCCAGCGCGAAGCGGCCGCAGCGCTGGCGGGCCTGTCCGAGCGGGAGGTGTGCGACCAGTTGGAGCAGTTGGTGTGGGCCAGGTTGCTGGAAGCCCGTGAGGGCAACAGGTACGCGTTCCACGACCTGCTGAGGGAGTACGCCGGTGAACGCGCTGACGAGGACGAGAGCGAGGGCGAGCGGGAACTCGCAGCCGGTCGCCTTCTGGACTGGTACCTGCACACCTGCGACCGCGCCGACCGGCGGATCTTCGCCTCGCGGTTGCGGGTTCCGATGCTCGCGATGTCGGCCGACGTCGTCCCGTTGGAGTTTGCCGACGTGGAGTCCGCCGTGGACTGGTGCGGCCGCGAGCGGGCTGACTTGACGGCCGTGATCCAGTTCGCCGGTGCCCGCGGTTTCCAGGAGCACCTGTGGCGACTGCTCAACTGCGTCGGCGAGGTCATGATGCGACTGGGCTTCAAGGACGAGGTCCTGCAGGGCATGCGGGTGGCCGTCGAGGCCGCCAGGTCGGTCGACGACGGGTTCGCCGAAGCGGGGTCGCTGTGCAACCTGGGCCTGGCCCACGCGCGCTTCTACGAATACGACCAGGCGGAGCAGTGCTACCGCGCGGCACACCGGATGTTCGTCGAGATGGGCAGCGCGATCGGCATTGCGACGGTGCTGCGCAACATGGGGGAGCAGCGTACTGCCGTCGGTGAGATCGCCGGTGCCCTGAGGATCTTGGAAGAGTCGTTGACGGTCGCCGAGGAGCTGGGAAGTGCCGACGCGGAAGCCGGGATCCTGCACCGGATGGGGGAGGCGATGCGCTTGGGGGGGAGACTGGAGGACGCGAGCGCCAAATTCCACCACGCGTGGTCGTTGCGGGAACGCATAGGGGACATCGGCGGCATCGGCACCTCGATCGCCTCCCTCGCCGTGGTCCACCACGAGCAGGGCGATCACTTCGGCGCGCTCAACCTCGCGCACCGCGCCATGGTGATGCTGCACCAGGCCGGGGAGATCGCCCTGGAGGGGCAGGCGAGCACCACGCTGGCCGCTGTGCACCGCGACCTCGGAGACCTGGAGAAAGCGGAGTTCCACGCGCAGAGGGCGGTCGCGTTGACCAAGCAGGCTCGCGACTTCCTCCGCCAAGCGGGTGCGCAGGACGTCCTGGGACAGGTGCGGTGGGCACAGGGCAGGCACAGCGCCGCACGCGAGTGCTGGACATCGGCCTACGAATTGTACGCCGGCCTGAGGGATTCGCGGGCGAGTGGAATCCGGGCTCACCTGGACGAATGGGTAGAACCCGACGTGCCGCAGGGCAGGTCATCCGATATTGCACCGCAACGATCCCCCATCCGTGGCATTGGGACACCCGGGTCATGAGCGAGCATCGCCGAGTCTGCACGTCGGTGTACACGTGGTGATGATTGTGTCGCCCGGTCCAAGTGAATCGGTGCACGTGGCGTAGGGGCCGCTGCTCTGGTCGCAGGGGCGTCCTGAGATGATCTCCGCGTGACCAAACCGGAGAAGAAGGAGCGGGGAGCGGTACCCGTGGGGCGGCGTGCCAAGCGCGCGGTCGTCCCTGCCGCTCTCGTGCTCGTGTTCATGACGGCGGTGGCCGCGCCTGCATGCGCGACCACCGCCTTGGAAAAATCGACCAGTGCTCCGGCGACCGTCTCTCAACCCGGCCCGAGTTCCCTGTCGATGCTGTGGGGCTAGTTATTCGGTGAGTCCGCTGGTCGTAGACCAGTGAAGCTCTCCCCACATAGCACATCGTGCCCGGTTCGGAGCTAGACCGAACCGGGCACACTTATGTGCATTCGCAGCATGGCCTGGTGGACGCACTGTGTACAAGAGGCATGCCGCGTTAGTGCGGTCACACCTTCGGGTGATCTAGGGGGAAATTATCCCCAATGGTATGGAATTCGTGCTTCTACGTGCGACAAGGCATTGAGTGGAACACCGGAACAGGATCGTCCAACGCCGGTCAGTGGAGTTCTGGCAGGGCGGTCAACCGGTACACGGCCTGCTGCTGAGAGGTCCCGTACAACAGACTGGCGAGCAGGGGCGCCACGACCCCGGACCCGACGCGGACCAACAGGCCCGGTCGGACCGTTGATCCACTGGCCGTCACCCATCGGCTTCTCCTGTCGATTCGCTGTAGGCCCTTCTCACGACCCCCGCGGGCGCGGAACACTCCCGCGACGGACTCGAACCGCAAGGAGTGGTCATGTCTCGCACCCCCGGTGCGCTGGCCGCCGTGGTGCTGGGGGTCTCCCTGGTCATCACCGCACCCGCCACCGCAGCGCAAGCACATCCGTTCCCGACCGGATTCCCCCTGCCCGACGGCTTCCTGCCGGAGGGGATCGCGATCGGCTCGGCGCCCACCGCCTACTTCGGGTCGCGCGCCGACGGCGACCTGTTCCGCGTCGACCTGCGCACCGGGCGCGGGGAGGTGTTCAGCCAGGGTCCGGGCACGGCCTCGGTCGGGTTGAAGATCGATCGGCGCAAGAGGGTGTTCGTCGCCGGCGGGGCCGGGGGTGACGGCCGGGTCGTCGACGCGAGGACGGGAGAGGTCCTCAGGTCGTACCGGTTCGCGGAGGACGCGAACACGTTCGTCAACGACGTCGTGATCACCGGTGACGCCGCCTACTTCACCGACTCGCGCAAGGCGGTGCTCTACGCGCTGCCGTTCGGCCGGCGCGGCGACCTGCCGAAGTCGCACATCGCCATTCCGCTCGGCGGTGACTTCGTCCTGACGCCGGGCGTCAACAACGCCAACGGCATCGCCGAGACCCCCGACGGCAAGGCGCTGCTGGTCGTGCAGAGCAACACCGGCCAACTCCACCGGGTCGACAAGCGCTCGGGCGCGACCCGGGTCGTCGACCTGGGCGGCGAGGTGCTGACCAACGGTGACGGCCTGCTGGTCGAGGGCCGCACCCTCTACGTGGTGCAGAACCGGCTCAACGCGCTGGCCGTCTTCGACCTCGCCCGGAACGGGGCGGCGGGGGAGCTGGTGACCAAGATCACCGACCCGCGGTTCGACGTGCCGACCACGGTCGCCGCCTTCGGCAACCGGCTGTACCTGCCGAACGCCCGTTTCACCACCCCTCCCACGCCCACGACGACGTACGACGCGGTTTCCGTTCCCGAGGCGTGAAAGACAGGGGGTTGATGACAAGGAGTTCACATCGGCCCCCTGTTCGGGGTGTCACTCGACTGGGTAACCTCTTCGTCGCGTGGTGCGAGTGATCGCTGTCTCTTCGTAATAATGATCTTTCGGTGTTACCGTTCCGTGGCCGGATCGGGTGAACGAAGAGACAGCGCTCCTAGTGCTGCGCCTGACCTGGTACCTGGACGAGGCTGCGGAGTGCTGTGAAGCAGAAGAGCACCACGGAGACGAACTACAAGACGATCCGCTCGCGACTCACCGGTGTCGTCGTCGTCCCCAGCATCGTCCTGCTCATCATGTGGGCCCTGTTCTCCTCCTACACCGTCTTCGACGGCTTCTACCTGCGCGCGGTGGCGCAGGGCGTGCGGGACGCCTCGATCCCGGCCGTCCAGACGTTCGCCGCGATCCAGAAGGAGCGCGAGCTGAGCATGACGGCGCTGGCCCTGCCGGACGCCGGCACCAGCGACCTGGAGGCCCAGCAGCAGGACACCGACCGCGCGGTCGACGACATGCGCGCCGCGTTCACCGAGCTGGCCTCGCAGGCCCCGCCGGAGATCGTGGAGCGCATCGACGCGCTGAACGTGCTGGTGGACCAGCTGCCGCAGCGCCGCAGCGCCCTCGCGGCGGGCCGCGCGTCCAAGACCGAGATCTACACGTACTACAACAGCCTGCTCGACGCCGGTGACGCGCTGTTCAGCGTGCAGGCGCGCGTGGTGCCCGACGCCGAGTCGATGAAGGGCGCCATCACCGCCTCCGAGTACTTCAAGGCGTCCGACTGGATGTCCCGGGCCACCTCGCTGGCCTCGGGCGCGCTGGCCGCCGGGCGGTTCACGCCCGAGGAGCACGTGGAGTTCGCCAGCCTGGTCGGCGCCTACCACGCCTCGTTCAACTCGAACGAGGCCCACGCCCGGCCCGAGGTGCGCGAGCACTACCGGTTCATGGTCGAGGGCGAGGAGTGGAAGCGGCTGGTCGCGTTCGAGGGCAGGCTGGTCCAGAACGGCGACCGGCCCCTGGAGGCGGGCTCGCTCCAGGAGTGGCAGAACGTCAGCGGCCCGATGTCGGCCGAGCTGACCGCGCTGGTCAGCGAGCAGGCCGCCAGCGCCGTCGGGGTCACCATGTCGCGCGGCGAGAGCAAGTTCCGCACCGTGATCGTCGGCAGCCTGATCGCGCTGCTCGCGGTCATCATCGGCATCCTGATCGCCATCCGCACGTCGAACCGCCTGGTCAACAAGGCCCTGATCACGCGCCTGGCCTCGCTGAAGAAGGACTCGCTGGCCCTGGCCCACGAGCGCCTGCCCGACATCGTCGACCGGCTGCGCGAGGGCAAGCACGTGGACGTCGAGGTCGAGGTGCCGCCGCTGGACTACGGCAGCGACGAGATCGGCCAGGTGGCCGACGCGTTCAACGCCGCCCAGTACACCGCCGTGGCCGCGGCCGTGAAGGAGAGCCAGGCCCGCGAGGGCGTGAACCGGGTCTTCCTCGACATCGCGCACCGCAACCAGGGCCTGGTGCACCGCCAGCTGAAGATCCTGGACAAGCTGGAGCGCGAGGAGGAGAACCCCGAGCAGCTCGACGCCCTGTTCCAGCTCGACCACCTGGCCACCCGCGCCCGCCGCAACGCCGAGAACCTGATCATCCTGGCGGGCGAGCAGCCGGGCAGGCAGTGGCGCAAGCCGGTGCGGCTGCTCGACGTGCTGCGCGCGGGGGTGGCCGAGACCGAGCAGTACGTCCGGGTCAAGGTCAACCCGGTGCCGGACACCGCGCTGGTGGGCGCGGCCGTCGCGGACACCATCCACCTGGTCGCCGAGCTGGTGGACAACGCCACCGCGTTCTCCTCGCCGCGCTCGCAGGTGCAGGTCCACGCCAGCGAGGTGCCGCAGGGCATCGTGGTGGAGATCGAGGACCACGGCCTGGGCATCAACCCGGAGGACCGCGACCAGCACAACGCGATGCTGGCCGACCCGCCGGAGTTCGACGCGATGCGCCTGCGCGGCGAGTCCCGCCTCGGCCTGTTCGTGGTCGCCCGGCTGGCCGCCCGCCGCGGCATCCACGTCGAGCTGCGCGAGTCGCCCTACGGCGGCACGCTGGCGCTCGTGCTCATCCCCTCCGCGATCGTCGCGGGACCCACCACGGTGACCGAGCCCGCCGAGACGAGGCAGCTGCCCCGTCGACCCTTCCACGACATCCCCCAGCAGGGCGACGACCCAGTGCGAGACGCCGGCTTTCCCGACACCTCCCGAGACCTCGAAGGCTTCTGGGCCCAGGCCGAGGCCGCTGCCAACGCCGGCGCCCCGGTCAACAACCACACCCCCAACGCGACGACCACCGCGGATCCCCTTCCCGAGGTCGAGCGGATGAGCGGCGGGCTGGACCTGTCGCAGCGCAGTGGCGAACTGGAACTGCCGCAGCGCAAACGGGTCGAGGAGTGGCCCGGCACCGAACCGGACCCGTCCGCTGGCGGCACCGGCGGCGTGGGCCGGCCCGAACTGCCACGCCGGCGCAGGCAGCAGAACCTCGCGCCGCAGCTGGTGCGCAACGATTTCCACCCTTCGCCCGAACCGCTCGCCGAGGTCGACCCCGAGAAGTCCGATCGGGTCCGCAAGGGCCTGTCGGCTTTCCAGCGGGGCACTCGCGATGCCCGTCGCAGTGAGGACCTCGAACCCTGACCAGCAGCAGTGGCCGGACGACTGGAAACCGGAAAGGCAACCCGATGAACGACATGGCCAGCCAGCACAACGAACTGAACTGGTTGTTGGAGGACCTGGTCACACGCGTGGTCGGGGCCCGGCACGCCGTGGTCCTCTCGGCGGACGGGCTGCTGCTGGGCCGCTCGGGCGGTTTGTCGAAGGACGACTCGGACCACCTGTCCGCCATGGCCTCGGCGTTCCAGAGCCTCGCCCGCGGCACCGGGCGGCACTTCGGCGGCGGCGCGGTGCGGCAGACCATCGTCGAGATGGAGCACGCCTACCTCTTCGTCACGGCGGCGGGCCACGGCGCGTGCCTGGCCGTGCTCGGCGAGGAGGACTCCGACATGGGCATGATCGCCTACGAGATGAACATGCTGGTCAAGCGGGTGGGCACCTACCTGTCGTCCGCACCGCGCGGCACCACCGCGGCGAGCCTGCCCGTTGCCCGCAGGTCGTCATGATGAACGGCCGCGAGGACTGGTGGTACGACGAGGCGGCCGGCCCGCTGGTCCGGCCCTACGCGATGGTGCGCGGCCGCACCCGACCGCTGCGCCCGGAACTGCACCTGGTCACCCAGGTGCGCGCGATGCCCTCGCCGTCCGACCCGGACTCGCTGTCGGTCGAGCACCTCGAAATCATGGAGCTGTGCCGGCGACCGCTGTCCGTGGCGGAGGTCGCCGCCTACCTCGACGTGCCCCTGGTGGTCGTCAAGGTGCTGTTGAGCGACCTCATCCAACGCGGTGACGTCGTCGTCCGAGACCCCTCCCGAGCTCCGGTGGTACCGGACCGGAACCTGTTGCAGGCAGTGCTGGATGGTGTCCGTGGAATCTGAGCGGCCGGGCGGGGAACTGCTGGTCCCCACCCCAGTCAAGATCGTCATCGCCGGAGGTTTCGGCACCGGCAAGACGACGCTGGTCAACTCGGTCAGCGAAATCCCGCCGCTGCACACCGAGGAGTTGCTCACCGAGGCCGGTGTCGGCGTCGACGACGTGGTGGGCCTGGAGAACAAGGAGACCACCACGGTCGCCCTGGACTTCGGGCGCATCACGATCAACCCCGAGGTGGTGCTGTACCTGTTCGGCACCCCGGGCCAGAACCGCTTCTGGTTCATGTGGGACGAGCTGGCCTACGGTGCGATCGGCGCGGTGATCCTGGTGGACACGCGCCGGTTGGACAGCAGCTTCCCGTCGATCGACTTCTTCGAGCGGCGGGGCATCCCGTTCATCATCGCGGTGAACTGCTTCGAGGGCGCGCACCAGTACGGGGCCGAGGAGGTCCGGCGGGCGCTGGACGTCGACGAGGCCATCCCGCTGGTGCTGTGCGACGCGCGCGACCGCGAGTCGTCGAAGAACGTGCTGGTCAGCCTGATCCAGCACACGATGGACCGGCTCGACGCGATGGCCTAGAGGACCGCCGGGCGCTGCGGACCGCACCGCGGCGCCCCCGGTGGGACCCGCGGGATCTCGTGGGCTCCCGCGCCGCGAGGACGGCGGGGCCCGCGACCCCCTTCCCGGGGACCGCGGGCCCGACGCTCAGACCACCGGCTCCACGCGGCAGTTGAAGTGCCGCAACAGCTTCGGCACGTGGGTCAACCGGTAGCCGGGCACGCGCTCGGGGTTCTTCGCGATCCCGGCCAGCGTCTCGCCGACGTACTCCAGGTGGCTCTGCGTGTAGACCCGCCGCGGGATGGCCAGGCGCACCAGCTCGAACGGGGCGGCCTTGAGCAGCTCGCCCGCGTCGTCCAGCTCGCCCAGGTACAGCGACCCCAGCTCGGCGCACCGGATGCCGCCCGCCAGGTACAGCTCGGTGGCCAGCGCGAAGCCGGGGAACCGGCCCGGCGGCAGGTGGGGCAGCAGCCGCCCGGCGTTGAGGTACACCGCGTGCACCCCGGTCGGCCGGACGCTGTCCACCCCGGCCGCGGCGGCGAGCTCGGCGACGTACGCCGTGGCGGCGGCGCGCGCCCGCAGGTACTCGGGCTCGGTGACCTCCAGCAGGCCCTGGGCCAGCATCTCCAGGTCGCGGCCCGACAGCCCGCCGTAGGTGCGGAAGCCCTCGGTCGCGATCAGCAGCAGCTCGCACCGCTGGGCCAGTTCGGGATCGCGCACCGCGAGCAACCCGCCCATGTGGACGATGCCGTCCTTCTTCAGGCTCGCCACGCACCCGTCGGCCAGGCTGAACGCCTCCCGGGCGACCTCGCGCGGCGTGCGGTCGGCGTACCCCGGCTCCCGCTGGGTGACCAGCCACGCGTTCTCGGCGAAGCGCGCGGCGTCGAGGAAGAACGGCACGCCGTGCTTCCGGGCGAGTTCGCCCGCCGCCCTGATGTTGGCCATCGACACCGGCTGCCCGCCGCCGCCGTTGTTGGTGACGGTGATCAGCACGACCGCGACGTCCCGCGGACCCGACAGCACCGCCTCCAGCGCCTCCAGGTCGATGTCGCCCTTGAACGGCGCGTCGCTGTCGAGGTCCCCGGCGGCCCGGCACGGCAGGTCGACCGCCACGCCGCCGAGGATCTCGACGTTCGCCCGCGTGGTGTCGAAGTGGGTGTTGCTGACGCTGAGCTGACCGGGCTTGAGCAGGGCGGTGAACAGGATCCGCTCGGCGGCGCGCCCCTGGTGGACCGGGAAGGCGTGCGGGTACCCGGTCAGTTCCGCGACCACGTCGCGGAACCGGTAGTAGGAGCGCGCACCCGCGTAGGTCTCGTCGCCGCGCAGCCCGGCCGCCTGCTGCTCGGCGGACAGGGCGTTGGTGCCCGAGTCGCTGAGCAGGTCGATCGTCACGTCGGTGGCGGCGAGGTTGAACGGGTTGTACCCGGCGGCGGCCAGCGCCCGCTCCCGGTGCTCGCGCGTGGTGATCGGGATGGGCTCCACGACCTTGATGCGGTACGGCTCCATGATGGGCATGACGGGGCTCCTAGACGGCCAGGCTGACCGGGCGCGGCGCGGACACGTGGTACGCCTCGGACGACAGGTATGCGGTGATGCCGGGACGCGGCCGGCCCATGCGCAGCGACACGTGCGCGATGAGGCCGACGCCCTCGTCGAGCGGGCGCCGGGCCACGGCCCGCAGCGCGCGTTCGAACGGGGTGGGATCCAGGTCGTACTTCGTCATGACCGCGAGCACCCGGCGCCTGGCTTCCTCGTCGTCGGCCACGTAGTCCCGGATCGGCACGTACAGCGAATAGCCGCTGGGCGCGTGCGCGTCACCGTCCATGAACGTGTAGCTGGAAATCAGCGGGCGTTTGTCGAACGTCGCCGTGCCGCCGGTGAGCAGGCAGAAATCAGGGACCCGGTCCACGTCCACGCCCCGGGCGGCCCGCGCGGCGCGGGTGACGTCGCGCACTTCCGCGTCGTCGTGGGAGATGTACACCTTGGTCCGCGCGCGGCGTTGTTCGGTCAGGTCGAGCGCGAAGAACGAATACCGGTCCAACCCGGGACGGGTCACCGCGTGGTCGCGCAGCACCGGGAAACCGGCGGCGAAACCGCTCCGGCCCAGCCCCTCGCGCACCAACTCCTCCGCGGCGTCCTCGCCGCGGACTTCCGGGTTGAGGTACACCTTCACCATCGGTCGTTCACCGGCGCGGAACACCAGCGAATACCAGAACGCGAAGTCCCGCTCCGCCTCGGCGGGCAGGAACAGGTCGCGGACCGCGTCGAACTGGGCGGTGTCAACGTTGTAACGGCGCCGCATCCGGTCGAGCGCGGCGAGTGCCGCGGCGGTGTTGGCCTGGCGGGACGGCCTGGTGGCGGAGGTTTCGACGATCATGCGGACGACCGGGGACTCGTCCGGGCCGAACGCCGTGGAGAACTCGACCGGGGTGTGGTCGTCGGCGACGTCGGAAGGCCATGCGGGGCTGGTGGAAACCGGCCGCAGGCCGCCCGGACCCAGGGCGTCCGCGAGCAGTCCAACGCATTCCGGGACGTTTTCAGTGATGCCCACAGAATGTAGAAGGGCGCTCAACTGTCGTCCCGTGAAAACGCGTACGGGAATAGTTTTGGGTTCCAAGGCGGGGGTCTCCTTGTGGGGTGCGAACCGAAAGTTACGCTACGCGAAGCAATCTTGTCCACCAGGCGGCGGTAGCGTGACGTAGGGCACTCTAGGGCCAGCTCACAGGTCCTGTCGATCAGTGCGCGCCTGGCTCGGAACGGTAATCAAGACTACTCCGAACGGCCTATTGACTAGACCTCTGTCAGTCTTTTGCACCAATGCGCCGACGATCTTCGATGACGGATCGTGGCATTTTGCCCCGGGCTCGGACCGGTGTACGGTCGAATGTTCGGCAGGCAATGGCCTTCGGTCATTCAAGACAGTTCTGTTAATTGTTCCACAGTCACCGGGACGTGACTTCCGAGGTGCACCTGTGGTACGCGGCCCGACACCGGAGGGGCCGCCGACCACCCGGCCGACGGCCCCTCCGGCACCCCGGGTCAGGAGGAGTAGTCGTAGAACCCGCGCCCGCTCTTCTTGCCGAACAGGCCCGCGTCGACCATGCGCAGCAGCAGCGGCGGCGGGGAGTAGAGGGGCTCCTTGAACTCCTCGTACATCGACTCGGCGATCGCCTTGGTGGTGTCCAGGCCGATCAGGTCGGTCAGGCGCAGCGGTCCCATCGGGTGCGCGCAGCCGAGCACCATGCCGTTGTCGATGTCCTCGGCGCTGGCGAAGCCGGACTCCATCATCCGGATCGCGGACAGCAGGTAGGGGATGAGCAGGGCGTTGACCACGAACCCGGCCCGGTCCTGCGAGCGGATGACCTCCTTGCCCAGCACGCCGGTCACGAACGCCTCGGCGCGCGACCTGGTCTGCTCGCCGGTCAGCAGCGAGGGCACCAGCTCGACCAGCTTCAGCACCGGCACCGGGTTGAAGAAGTGCACGCCGATGACCTGCTCCGGGCGGCCGGTGGCCATGCCGAGCTTCATGATCGGGATGGACGAGGTGTTCGACGCGAAGATCGCGTCCGGGTCCTCGACGACCTTGTCCAGCGCCGCGAACACCTCGATCTTGACCTGCTCGTTCTCCGCGACGGCCTCCACGACCAGGTTCCGGTCGGCGAGGTCGCCCGGGTCGGTGGTGAACCGGAGGCGCTCCAGTGCGGCGTCCCGGTCCTCGGCGGACAGCTTCCCGCTGCGCACCCCGCGGCCGAGCGACGAGGCGATCCGCCCGCGCGCGGCCTCGGCGGCGTCCGGGTTGACCTCGGCCACCAGCACGTCCAGGCCCGCGCGTGCGCAGACCTCGGCGATGCCGGAGCCCATCAGACCCGAGCCCACCACTCCAACTCGTTGAATGTCACTCACGCCCCGATCCTGCCAGGGCGTTCGGCGGACGGCACGCCTCGTCCGGCACGATGGGGGCATGGGGGTCGAAGCCGTGCTCATCCCGCTGGGCGCATCGGTGGTGCGCAGCGCGCTCAAGCTCTGGCTGGGCGACAAGTCGGTCACCGCCGCGGCCGGCGGCACCGGCGTCGACCTGCTGGAACGACGCCTCACCAACGCGCTCGACCAGCGCAAGCTGCGGCGGGTGGCGGAGCAGTTCACCGACGCGGTGGTGGAGCGGGTGCAGCCCATCGTGGACACCGAGTACCGCCGATTACCCGAGCACGAGCGCCTGGCCGCGATCGAGGCCGTGCGCGAGACGTTCGAGGAGGCCGCGCTCGACCACGACGACCTGTTCGCCGCGGACCTCGACGCCCGCCGGCTGGACCGCCACCTGCGCGGCCGCGTGCCGACCGCGCCCGACGGGCTGTCCACCGACGGCGCGCAGCTGTACGGGCTGCTGCTGCGCGAGTGCGCGGGCTACGTGATCGAGGTGTCCCGGGCCCTGCCGGCGTTCGGCCCGAGCGCGTTGACCGAGATCCTGCGCCGGGAGACCGAGATCGTCACCGAGGTCCGCAAGGTGCTGGACCGCCTGCCCCAGCGGCGCGCCTCCGCCGACTTCTCCTACGACTACCGGCAACTGGTCGCCGGCACGCTCGACCAGGTCGAGATGTTCGGCGCGACGCTGTCCGAGGCGAGCCGCCGCTACCCGCTGTCGGTCGCCTACATCAGCCTCACCGCCGAGGGCGGGCCGGGGGACTACGCCGCGGCCGGTCGGCGGGTGGAGGACCTGCTGGCCACCGGGGAGCGGATCTTCATCCGCGGCGAGGCGGGGCTGGGCAAGACCACCCTGCTCCAGTGGATCGCCGTCCGCGGCGCGCAGCGGGACTTCGTCGACCCGCTGACCGCGTGGAACGACGCGGTCCCCTTCCTGGTCCCGCTCCGCCGCTACGCCGACCGGGACCTGCCCGCCCCGGAGCGGTTCCCGGACGAGGTCGGCAGGCACATCGCGGACGAGATGCCGCCCGGCTGGGTGCAGGCGCAGCTGCGGTCGGGGCGGGGGCTGGTCCTCGTGGACGGCGTCGACGAGCTGGCGCCCGACCGCCGACAGGAGGCGCGGGAGTGGCTGCGGTCCCTGATCCTGACCTTCCCGGGCGCCCGTTACGTGGTCACCTCGAGACCGAGCGCCGTCGACCCCGACTGGCTGGCCGCCGACGGCTTCACGGTGGCGTCGTTGCGCCCCATGACACCGGCCGACGTGCGCGTGTTCGTCGAGCGCTGGCACGACGCGGCGCGCGCCGGGCTGGCCGACGAGCGGGCCCACCAGGAGGTGGCGGAGCACCGGCAGCGCCTGCTGGCGCAGCTCGACGCGCGCCACCACCTGCGCAAGCTGGCGGGCTACCCGCTCCTGTGCGCGTTGCTGTGCGCACTGCACCGCGACCGGCGCGGCGACCTGCCCGACAGCCGCATGGAGCTGTACGACACCGCCCTCCAGATGCTCCTGGAGCGGCGGGACGCGGAGCGGCGCATCGAGGCGATGCCCGGCCTGTCCCGCACGCGGAAGGCGCTGCTGCTGGGAGACCTCGCGTACTGGTTCATCCGCAACGACCTCACCGACGCGCCGGTGCCCGGGGCCGTCGGCCAGGTGGGGCGCAGGCTGACCTCGATGCCGGAGGTGCGGGCGTCCGCCGAGGAGGTGTACCGGCACCTGCTGGAGCGCACCGGACTGCTGCGCGAACCGGTGGAGGGCCGCGTCGACTTCGTGCACCGCACGTTCCAGGAGTACCTGGCGGCCAAAGCGGCCGTCGACGTGGACGACCTGGGCGCCCTGGTCGCCCACGCCCACCACGACCAGTGGCACGAGGTGGTGGTGATGGCCGCCGGGCACGCCCCGGGCACGCGCCGCGAGGAGCTGTTCGACCGGTTGCTGACCCGGGGCGACGAGGCGCGCAGGCACCGCGACGCGCTGCACCTGCTGGCGGTCGCGTGCCTGGAGACCGCGCCGGAACTGGCCCCCGCGACGCGGGCGCGGGTGGAGGCCGCGGCGGCCCGGCTGCTCCCGCCGCGCGGGTTGGCGGCGGCCAAGGCGTTCGCCTCCGCGGGACCGTTCGTGCTCGACCTGCTGGCCGCGGCGCGGCCGCGCTCGGAGGCCGAGGTGGCCGCGACCGTCCGGGCCGCCGCCGCCACCGGCCTGGACGACGCGCTGCCGCTGCTCGCGGAGTACCGCCGCGACGAGCGGGAGAAGGTGCAGCAGGAGCTGGTGGCCGCGTGGGGCGACTTCGACCCGGACGCCTACGCCGCCGCCGTGCTCGCGGAGCTGCCGGTGCGGTCGGTCAGCGTGCCGGAGCCCCGGATGGCACGGGCCCTGCGCCACCTGACCCTGGTCCGGCGGGTCTCCTGCCCGGCGCCCCCGGGACCGCTGGACTTCGTGCCGCCCCAGGTCGAGGTGCTCACCCTGGCGATGGGCGACGACGTCGACCTGGGCACCCTGCGGACACCCGGGCTGACGCACCTGAGGCTGGTGCACCCGCGCCACCTGGACGTCTCGCCCCTCGGCGGGTTCGCCTCGCTGCGCTCGCTGCGCGTCACCGCCGAGCGGATCACGGGCCTGTCCGGGCTGCGCCGGGCGCCGACCCTGAACCACCTGCACCTGATCGGCGGCTGCGACCTGGCCGAGCTGGGCGCCCTGGCGCGGGGCTGGCGGTTGCGGGTGGTCAAGTTGACCAGGGTCCCCGGCCTGGACCTGTTGCGTCAGCTGGCGTTCCTGGCCGGCCCGGTGGAGCTCCGGTTGACGCGCCTGGACCTGGTGAACCTCGACGTGATCGGGTGGTGGGCCGGGACGCTGGAGCGCCTGGCCCTGCGCGGCTGTGGCACGCTCGACCTCGCGCCGGTCGCCGCCCTGGAGAAGCTGGTCGACCTGGACCTGGCCGGCACCACGGTGCTCGACCTGCGACCGCTGGCCGACCTGCGCCGGCTGACGAGCCTGACGCTCGACTCGACGCGCGACGTCCGCTCGCTCGCGCCGATCGCCCACCTGGCCCTCCGGGAGATCCGCTTCACCGAGGGCAGCCCGGTCAACCTGGCCGCGTTCGCGGGCCGGCGCGGGCTGAGGATCAGGGTGGAGGGGCGGCTGACCAAGGTCGTCGGCGCCGAGTTGCTGGGCGAGGGCAGCGCTGTGGTGCCGTGGGACGGGAAGTGAGGCGGCGCCTGAGCCGGCGCCGCCGCCCACGCCATTGCCGTGTGAGTCACCGCCACCCGCGTCACTGCCGCACGCCGAACTCCTGGGTCCAGTAGGCCCGCCCGCCCGCGTCCACGCCGTACGCCACACCGAGGTCCCGCAGTTCGCAGTTGAGGATGTTGGCCCGGTGCCCCGCGCTGTTCATCCAGTCCCGCACGACCTCCCCCGCCGTCCCCTGCCCGGCGGCGATGTTCTCGGCCGTCACCCGGTACGGGTACCCGGCCTCGGACACCCGCTGGGCGGCGGTGCTGCCGTCCACCCCCGTGTGGCTGAAGTTGCCGGTCCTGATCATCTCGTCGTTGTGCCGTCGGGCCGCCGCGGCGAGCTGGTCGTTGACCGCGAGTGCCGGACACCCGGCCGCGGAGCGCTCCTGGTTGGTCAGCGACAGCACCGATTCCTGCTGGGTCGGCGCGGCGCCCGCCGTGCCGGTGGTGACGATCAGTGCCGCGATGGCCAGGCCAACCGCAACCTTCTTGGGTGTCATGGTTCAACCTCCTCCTCGGTGGCACCCGATGGATGAGGTATTCCCGTTGCGGAGCGGAACTTGATTCCACGTTAGGGGGAACCTGGTTCGGGTGGCGTGGATGAGCCGGGAAACCACCCGAACCGGCGGTGTCAGTCCTTCAACTCCTGTTCGGCGCGCGCGATCGCGGCGAACTCCTCCTCCGGCGCGGACGCCACGAGGTGGTGCCGGCTGTAGAACCAGAAGTAGGCCAGCGCCACCACCACGATGCCCGCGGTGATCCCCGCGGCCAGCTCGTCGACGAAGAACGTCGCCACCACCGCCGCCACCGCGAGCACCAGCGCGACCCCCGTCGTCACCACGCCGCCCGGCGTCCGGTACGGCCGCTCCAGCTCGGGCTCGCGGACGCGCAGCACGATGTGCGACACCATCATCAGCACGTAGGACAGCGCCGCGCCGAACACCGCGATGTTGATCAGCTGCGCCCCGTCGCGGGTGATCGCCGCCAGCGCGAAGCCGATCACGCCCGGCACGGCCAGCGCCAGGTACGGCGTCTTGCGCCGGCCGGTCCGCGACAGCCACCGCGGCAGGTACCCGGCCCGCGACAGCGCGAACAGCTGCCGCGAGTAGGCGAAGATCAGCGAGAAGAAGCTCGCCACCAGCCCGGCCAGGCCGACGTAGTTCACCACCTGCGCCAGCACGCTGCCCTCGCCGTAGGCCGCGCGCGCCGCCGCCGGCAGCGGGTTGTCCGACGCCTTCAGCGCCTCCGAGCCCGCGCCGCCCGGCGCCAGCACCAGGATGGCGCCCGCGAACACCAGCAGCACCAGCATCGCGCCGATGATCCCGCGCGGCATGTCCCGCTTCGGGTCGCGCGCCTCCTCGGCCGCCACCGGCACGCCCTCCACGCCGAGGAAGAACCAGATGGCGTACACCAGCGCCCCCAGCGCGCCCGCCACGCCGAACGGCAGGAACCCGCCGTCGCCGCCCACCACGTCGAACAGCTTGTCCGGGTCGAACGCGGGCACCATGCCGATCACGAACACGACCAGCGCCACCACGGCCACCCCGGTGATCACGAACATCAGCCGCAGCGCCTCGCCCACGCCGTACAGGTGCACGCCGATGAAGACCGCGAAGCACACCAGGTACACGGGCCAGGAGTTGGTCAGCCCGAACAGCCCCAGCGTCTCCACGTACCCGCCGATGAACACCGCGATGGCCGCGGGCGCCATGGCGTACTCGATGAGGATCGCGACACCGGTGGCGAACCCGCCGAGCGGGCCGAGCGCGCGCCGGGCGAAGCCGTACCCGCCGCCCGCCACGGGCAGCGCGGAGGCCAGCTCCGCCAGGCCGAACACCATGCACGTGTACATGGCGCCCATCAGGACCGTCGCGACGAGCAGGCCGCCCCAACCGCCCTGCTCCAACCCGAAGTTCCACCCGGCGAAGTCGCCGGAGATCACGTAGGAGACCCCGAGCCCGGCCAGCAGCACCCACCCCGCCGCGCCGCGCTTGAGCTGCCGCTGCTCCAGGTAGTCGCTGCCCACCGTCTCGTACTCGACGTGCTTGGCCATGTGCGCTCCCTCTAATGGGTCAGTCGCGCTCCATTGCTGCGGGTGTTGAGCGTGGCCGAGCCACCCGACCGTGTCAACGGCGGTCCGGGTGCGGATTCCGGGCCCCGGCGGGAGGACGAGCGGTCCGGGCGGTGGCGTGCCCTCACCCGGTGGTGTCAAGATGAGGCGGTCCAATGGCTCGCCGTCATACCTTTGGGAGTGGTGCGGATGCTCGCCGTGGAGGAGTTGCGCGTGCTGGTGGACTCGGGTGAGGTGGACACGGTGCTCGTCGCCGTGGTCGACATGCAGGGCCGCCTCCAGGGCAAGCGCTGCGCCGCCCGCTACTTCCTCGACGAGGTGCTGGAGCACTCCGCCGAGGGGTGCGACTACCTGCTCGCCGTGGACGTGGAGATGAACACCGTCGCCGGCTACGCCAACTCGTCCTGGGACCAGGGCTACGGCGACCTGGTGATGCGGCCCGACCTGGCCACGCTGCGCCGCGTCCCGTGGCAGGAGGGCACCGCCCTGGTCCTGTGCGACGTCGTGGACCACCACGGCGAGCCCATGTCCGTCTCGCCGCGGCAGGTGCTCAAGCGCCAGCTCGACCGCCTCGCCGAGCGCGGCCTGCGCGCGTTCGCGGGCACGGAGCTGGAGTTCATCGTCTTCAACGACACCTACGAGCAGGCGTGGGACCGCGGCTACCACGGCCTCACCCCGGCCAACCAGTACAACGTGGACTACTCGCTGCTCGGCACCGGGCGCGTCGAGCCGCTGCTGCGCGACATCCGCAACCACATGACGGGCGCGGGCATGGTGGTCGAGTCCGCCAAGGGCGAGTGCAACCCCGGCCAGCACGAGATCGCGTTCCGCTACACCGAGGCGCTCGCCACGTGCGACAACCACGGCATCTACAAGACCGGCGCCAAGGAGGTCGCGGCGCTGCACGGCAAGTCGCTGACGTTCATGGCCAAGTACAACGAGCGCGAGGGCAGCTCCTGCCACATCCACCTCAGCCTGCGCTCCGCCGACGACGAGCTGGTGTTCGCCGACGGCGACGGCATGTCGAAGACCATGGAGCACTTCCTGGCGGGCCAGCTGGCCGCCCTGCGCGAGCTGACCTGCTTCCTCGCCCCGAACATCAACTCCTACAAGCGGTTCGCGCGCGGCAGCTTCGCGCCCACGGCGGTGGCGTGGGGCCGGGACAACCGGACGTGCGCGCTGCGCGTGGTCGGCAAGGGCCCGTCGCTGCGGTTCGAGAACCGGGTGCCCGGCGCGGACGTCAACCCGTACCTGGCGGTCGCCGCGCTCATCGCGGCGGGCCTGCACGGCCTGGACAACGAGCTGCCGCTGGAGGAGGAGTTCATCGGCAACGCCTACGCCTCCGACCGGCCCACGGTGCCCACCACGCTGCGCGACGCCGCGTCCCTGCTCTCCCGCAGCGAGATCGCCCGCGAGGCGTTCGGGACGGACGTGGTGGAGCACTACCTCAACGCGGCGCGGGTGGAGCTGACCGCGTTCGACTCGGCCGTGACCGACTGGGAGCGCGTCCGTGGCTTCGAACGGCTCTAGGCCGCTGATCGGCGTCAGCACCTACCTGGAGCGCACCACGTTCGGCGTGTGGGACGTGGACGCGGCCGTGCTGCACCGCGACTACCTCGACGCGGTGGTGCGGGCCGGCGGCAACCCGGTGCTGCTGCCGCCGGTCGGCACCTGGGACGCCGACGGCATCGGGTTCCTCGACGGCCTGGTGCTCTCCGGCGGCGCGGACGTGGACCCCGCGCGCTACGGCCGCCCGCGCGACCCGCGCACCGGCCCGGCGCGACCCGAGCGGGACGCCGCAGAGCTGGACCTGGCCCACGCCGCGCTCAAGCTGGACCTGCCGGTGCTCGCGGTGTGCCGGGGGATGCAGGTGCTCAACGTGGCGCTGGGCGGCACGCTGCTCCAGCACGTGGACGGCCACAACCCGGCGCCGGGGGTGTTCGGCCACACCGGGATCGCGGTGGCGCCGGGTTCGGTGCTCGCCTCGGTCGTCGGGCCGGCGACCACCGTGCACTGCCACCACCACCAGGCCCTGGACACCGTCGGCGACGGCCTGCGGGTGGTGGCGAGGGCCCCGGACGGCACCGCGGAGGCGGTCGAGCTGCGGGGGTCGCGGTTCGTGCTCGGCGTGCAGTCGCACCCCGAGGCCGACAGCGAGGACGACCGCCTGTTCGCCGCCCTGGTCGGGGCCGCCCGCGACCGCGCGGCGCGGGAGCTGGCCGCCCTGGAGAAGGCGGCGCGGGAGAAGGCGGCCCAGGAGCGGGCCGCCCTGGAGAAGGCCGTCCGGGACGAGGTCCGGGACCGGCCGGTTCGGCAGCGAGGAGCGCGATGACCGCCCACGACGTGATCAACCCGGCCACCGGCGAGGTGGTCCGGTCGGTGCCCTCGACCTCGGCCGAGGAGACCGACGCGGCGATCGACCGCGCGGCCCGCGCGCTGCCCGCGTGGCGCGCGGTGGCGCCGGGGGACCGGGCGCGGCTGCTGCGGCGCTTCGCCGACGCGGTCGACGGCGCGGTGGGGGAGCTCGCCGCGCTGGAGGTGCTCAACGCCGGGCACACCATCGGCAACGCCCGCTGGGAGGCGGGCAACGTCCGCGACGTCCTGCACTACTACGCGGCCGCGCCCGAGCGGCTGTTCGGCCGGCAGATCCCGGTGGCGGGCGGGTGGGACGTCACCTTCCAGGAGCCGGTCGGCGTGGTCGGCGTGATCGTGCCGTGGAACTTCCCCATGCCCATTGCCGCGTGGGGCTTCGCGCCCGCGCTCGCGGCGGGCTGCACCGTGGTGCTCAAGCCCGCCGAGCTGACGCCGCTGACCGCGCTGCGGCTGGCCGGGCTGGCGCTGGAGGCGGGCATCCCCGAGGACGTGTTCCAGGTGCTGCCGGGCGCCGGGGCGGTGGTGGGGCAGCGGTTCGTCACGCACCCGGCCGTGCGCAAGGTCGTGTTCACCGGGTCCACGCGGGTCGGCAGGCAGGTCATGGCCGGGTGCGCGGAGCAGGTCAAGCGGGTCACCCTGGAGCTGGGCGGCAAGTCGGCCAACGTCGTGTTCGCCGACGCGGACCTGGAGCGGGCCGCGGCGACCGCGCCCTACGGGGTGTTCGACAACGCCGGGCAGGACTGCTGCGCCCGCTCGCGCATCCTGGTGCAGTCCTCGGTCTACGACCGGTTCATGGAGCTGCTGGAACCCGCGGTCAAGGGCGTCGTGGTGGGTCCGCCCGGCGACGAGGCGACCGAGATGGGGCCGCTGATCTCCGCCGCCCACCGCGAGCGGGTGGCCTCCTACGTGCCGCCGGACGCGCCCGTGGCGTTCCGGGGCTCGGCGCCGGGCGGTCCCGGCTTCTGGTTCCCGCCCACGGTGCTCGCGCCGGTCGCGCCGACCGACCCGGTGGCCGTGGAGGAGGTCTTCGGGCCGGTGGTGGCCGTGCTGCCGTTCACCGACGAGGAGGACGCCGTGCGGCTGGCCAACGACAGCTCGTTCGGGCTGTCCGGCTCGATCTGGACGCGCGACGTGGGGCGCGCGCTGCGGGTGTCGCGGGCCCTGGAGGCCGGGAACCTGTCGGTGAACTCCCACTCGTCGGTGCGGTACTGGACCCCGTTCGGCGGGTTCAAGCAGTCCGGCCTGGGCCGTGAGCTGGGCCCGGACGCGCTCGACGCGTTCACCGAGACCAAGAACGTCTTCCTCGCGCACTGATCGGAGTGGCAATGGTTCAGCGACTTGAGGGCCGCGTGGCCGTGGTGACCGGCGGCGGCAGCGGCATCGGCCTGGCCTCGGCGCGGCGGCTCGCGGCGGAGGGCGCGCGGGTCGTCGTGGCCGATGTGGACGGTGACGCGGGCAAGGCCGCGGCGGAGGCCGTGGACGGGCTGTTCGTGCAGGTCGACGTGACCGACGAGGAGCAGGTCCAGGCCCTGTTCCAGACGGCCGTGGACGCCTACGGCTCGCTGGACGTGGCGTTCAACAACGCGGGCATCTCGCCGCCGGAGGACGACTCGATCCTGACCACCGGCATCGAGGCGTGGGACCGGGTGCAGCGGGTGAACCTCACCTCGGTGTACCTGTGCTGCAAGTACGCCATCCCGCACATGCTCGACCGGGGCAGGGGGTCCGTGATCAACACGGCGTCGTTCGTGGCCACCATGGGCGCGGCCACGTCGCAGATCTCCTACACCGCGTCCAAGGGCGGGGTGCTGGCGATGAGCCGGGAGCTGGGCGTGCAGTTCGCGCGGCAGGGGGTGCGGGTCAACGCGCTGTCCCCCGGACCGGTGAACACCCCGCTGCTGCGGGAGCTGTTCGCCAAGGACCCGGAGCGCGCCGCGCGGCGGCTGGTGCACGTGCCGCTGGGCCGGTTCGCCGAGCCGGAGGAGATCGCGGGCGCGGTCGCGTTCCTGGCCAGTGACGACTCCTCGTTCATCACCGCCGCCAACTTCCTGGTGGACGGTGGCATCGCCGGGGCCTACGTGACACCGCTGTGACGCCGCTGCGGGACGCGGTGTTCCGCCCCGTGCGGGCGGGCAACGCGTTCGAGGAGACCGTGGAGCGGCTCGTGCGGGCGATCCGGCTGGGCGTGGTCGGACCGGGGGAGCGGCTGCCCGCCGAGCGGGAGCTGGCCGGCCGGCTCGGCGTGAGCCGGGTGACGCTGCGCGAGGCGATCAGGTCCCTCCAGGACGCCGGGTACGTCGAGTCGCGGCGCGGCCGGTACGGCGGCACGTTCGTCACCTCGCCGCCGCCCGTCCCGGCGGCGGGGGGCCGGGTCGCGGCGGCCGACCTGGTGGACGCCCTGACGTGGCGCGCGGCGGTGGAGACGGGGGCGGCGGAGTGCGCGGCCGGCCGGGCGCTGGGCCCGGTCGAGCGGCGCGACCTGCTGGGGCGGCTGGCCGAGTGCGGCGGCGCGGCGCTGGAGGAGTACCGGCGCAAGGACTCGCGGCTGCACCTGGCGATCGCGGAGGCGACGGGCTCGGCGTCGCTGACCGCGGCCGTGGCCGACGCCCGCACGCGGGTCAACGAGCTGCTGGACCGGATTCCGCTGCTGTCGCCGAACCTGGCTCACTCGAACGAGCAGCACGAGGGGATCGTCGGCCACATCCTGGCGGGGAACGGCGAAGCCGCGCGGCGGGCGATGGCCGAGCACCTGGACGGCACGGCCGTGCTGCTGCGCGGCTTCCTCGCCTAGCGGTCGCCCCGGTCCGGGCGGTCCCCCCGGTCTCCCCGTTGCCCGCGCTCCTCGCGCTCCCCTCGCTCTCCCCGGTCGAAATCGCCGCGTCCGGGCCCGCGGTCGTCGAACCGCGAGGTGCCGGGGCGGTCGGCGTTGCCGAAGCGGTGGTGGTCGCGGTCGAGGAGCGCGACGAGCCCGCCGCCGAGGACCAGACCGAGCAGGCCGACGGCGACCAGCTGGGTGGCCCGGTGCCGGACGACGCGGCCGAACCTCCGGCGCGGGGCTGTCGGGGGAGGGGGCTGCTCGGCGGCGGGGCGAGGTTCCGGTGCGGGCGGTTGCTCGGACATGGCGGCCTCTCCTCTGCTGTCTGACCTGCGGCAAGGGTGCGCGCTCAACCTGAGCGGACGCTGTGCGGCCGGTCACGGCCCGCTGTCGATCCGCTGTGGAATCCGCCGTCGGCATGTGTTGACGCTCGTTCGGTCGTCAGCATAAGCTGACGACATGTCGGCGATCACCGAGTTGGACCAGGCCGTGCGGGGGACCGACCCGGACGCGGGACTGCGCGCCGTGGCCCGCCTGCGCCGCCTGGTCGAGCAGCTGGAGGCGCACCACGTCGCCAACGCCCGCCGCGCCGGCTGGTCGTGGCGGGACATCGCGCTGCGGTTGGGCGTGACCAAGCAGACCGTCCACCGCAAGCACGGCAAGGAGGGGTGAGCAGGTGTTCCGAGGCGATCACCCGGAGCTGGGCCGGACGATGGGGCGGGCCCAGGCGCTGGCCCGCGAGCTGGGCCACCCGAGGACGGGCGGCGAACACCTCCTGCTGGCCCTGACCGACCTGGTCGGGCACGCCGACGCGCTGCGCGAGGCCGTCCGCGCGGCGCCCGGCGACGGCGCGGGCGCGGCGGCCGACCGCGAGACCCTGGCCGTGCTGGGGGTGGACCCGGGCGACCTGCTGGGCGTCGTCGACCGACCGCCGGCCCGGGAACCGCTGCTGCCCCTGGGCGCGCGACGGGCCCGCGAGCGCTGTGCCCGCACGGAGCCGCCCCTCGGCCTGGACGCCCAGGCGGCCTACGCGGCGTCGCTGCGGTTGGCGTTGGCGCGCCGCGAGCGTGAGCACCGCCGGGAGCACCTGGCGCTGACCCTGGTCACCCTCGACCCGGGCGTGGCCTGGCTGCTCGCGACCGCGCGCGTGAACCGGGCGGCTGTGCTGGCCGACCTGGTGACGAGGTTCCCGCCGCCGCGCCGCAACCCGCTGCTGCGCGCCGAACGCCGCCTCGGGCACGGGGCGCGCCGCCGCGACCTGGTCCGGCGTTATGAGCGCACGACCGGCCGCGAGGTGGTGTCCGGCTCAGCCGTTCCCGGTCTCATCCTGGGCTGAGACCACGATCCTCCGCCAGGCGTCCGGGTCCACCTCGACCTCGCCGGCCAGCACGTCCAGCAGGTACCGGAGGAGGACCGAGTCGAACCCGGAGACGCCGTCCACCGACGTCACCTCCTCACCGGAGCGCAAGCGCCGCAGAACTCCGGCCAGCTGCCGGTTCCTCTCGCCCAGCCTGGACACGAAGACCTCCACGAGCGCGCCCGCGTCCTCTGCTTCCCCACCGCCGCGAGCCACCGCGAGCAGGGCGGACGCGATCGGTTCGAACCGCCTCGCCCCGTCCGTCAGCGACCGGGCGGCCTCTCCCACTATCCGCAGGACCTCGGCGAGGGCTGCGGGTCCGTCGACGGTGTGCCGCGCCAGTTCCGCGACCATCTCGGCGAAACGCACGCCCTCGACCCGCTCCACGAGATCGCGGACGGTGTCGAAGCTGTCCGTCGACCACCTCCTGACGGCGAGCAGTGCGCCGAGGCTCCGCACGGTGATCGCCAGGTAGCCGTTGCCGGCCTGGTGCGCGATCACCGCGCCCGCGGCGGCGTGCGCCCAGGCCGACGCCTCGTCCCCGCGGGCGAGGACGAGGCAGTCGGAGAGGTTGTGGTGTGCCGTGATGATCGCCGCGGTGTCCCCGGCCAGGTACTGCAACCGCAGGGACTCCCGTCCGAGGCCCGCCGCCACGTCGTGGTGGTCGAGCGCCGCCTCCACCTCGGCGAGCGCGCCCAGCACCTTTCCCGTGCCGCCGATGTCGTTGTTCGCCTCGTAGACCGGCAGGCACCGGCGCAGCAGCCCCTGGGCCTCGGCGGTACGTCCCAGGGCGAGCAGGGGGCTGTAGTCGTTGAACGCGGCGTTCGCCCGTTCCAGTTCGCTCGCGTCCCGATCGGCCTGGGAGGTGAGGGTGATGGCGTTCAGGTCCAGGGCGTACTGCCACCGGCCGAGTTCACCGGCCGCGAGCGCGCCGAGCGATGCCGTGTTCTCCCGCACGCTCCACGTCGGGGAGAGTTCCGGCTCCCCGGAGTTGACAGGCAGTTCGGCCATGGCTTCCAGGTGGCGTCCGACAGCCTGGAGGACCTGCTCGTAGTGGCCCTCTTCGTACAGCAGGTTGAGGCGGTGCCCGTCACTGGCGATCCGCGTCCACGGGCCCAACCCGTCCCGCGCCACGTAGTCGGACATGTCCTCGGCCAGGCGGCGGGCTTCCACCCACCGCCCCCGTCTGTTGAGCAACTGGATGAGGTTGGATGCGATCGACGACGCCTGCGTGAACCGCCCCTCGGCAACCGCGGTGGTGAGGAGTTCCCGGTACAGCGACTCGCACCGAACGGGGTCGATGCGCTCCACGGCACGTGCTCGGTTGTGGCCGAGGAACAGGGCGAGTTCCGTGCCCAGGGTGGCGTCGACCGCGGTGTCCAGCACGGGCAGCAGGGCGGCGGCGGTGGCCGAGGAGCTGTCGCGGTTCAGCGCTTGACCGACCGCGGTGTCCAGTTCGTCCCACGCTTGCAGGCGCAGCAGGTAGGGCGTCGCCGCGAGAGCCGCGCGGCGCACCAACCCTCCGAGCCGGCCGCCGGCCTCCTGCACCACCGCGTGTCGGAGCGTTTTCAGCCAAAAGTCCGCCGCGACGGTGTCCACCACCTCCCCGAAGCTCTCCGGAGCGGACCTGCGCCCGGCCTCGGCCACCCCGGGGTGGATGCCGTGGTGACCGGTCTCGGCCACCACCGTGACCAGGGCGTGTTCGACCAGCGGCCGGACCAGCTCCTCCGCCGGGCCGGCGTCCTCCAGCGCCGGCGGCCGGCAGCGCTCGATCACCGGGGAGATCCGGTCGTCGTCCTCCAGGCAGCACAGGAACTGGAAGAACAGCCGCGACCCCGGCGGCAGGGCGGCAGCCGTGGCCAGCGTCCAGCCCTTCACCACGGCGAGGTAGTCCTCACCGTCCGGCGTTCCGCCCTCACCCCTCAGGAACGGCTCCAGCCGCACCCCGCGCGCCCGCCACTCCCCATCCGCCCCGTCCAACCGCTCCGCCAGCGCCACCGGATCACCGGCGTGCCCCTCGGCCAGCTCCAGCAGCTTCGGGTGCCCCTGCACCACCCCCAGGGCCCGAGCGGCCAACCCCTGGTCCGAGTCGACGAGACGACGCAGGTTCGGCCACTCCCGGGCCAGCAGCACGCTCTCCCGCAGCGACAGCGCGTGCACGCCCTCCACCACCACGGCCCCCGGCACGTCCACGAACCTCCGCCGCGACGTGAGCACCACTCGCGACAACCCGCCGTGGCCGAGCAGCGCGCCGACCAACAACCCCCACGACTCGTCGCGCCACCGCCCGTCCCCGGTCAGCAGCGACTCGCAGTTGTCCACCACGATCAGCACCCGGTCCTGCTCCAGCGCCTCGCTCAACGCGGGCAGCGCCGCCCGCAGCGCGTCCGGGCTGGTCACGCGGTGGGCCAGCCTCAACCCCGGTAGCTGCCGCTCCAGCGCGAAGGCGAAGTCCACCAGCGAGGTGGTGATCGCGTGCCCCTCGGGCGGCGCGGCGTACCAGGCCAGCGACCCGAACGAGTCCTGGTGGGTGTAGGCCAGCTCCAGCGCGCAGGCGGTCTTCCCGACCCCCGCCATCCCGTGGAACAGCACCCCGGCACGTCCGCCGCCCGGCGCCAGCGCGGTCGTGGCCCGGGTCATCGGCCCCACCCGCCCCACGAACCGGTCCGGCTGCGGCGGGAACCCGGCCAGCTTCCGGTGTTCCACCTGGAACACCAGCGGCTCGCCGGCGGGCGGCACGAGGCGCAGGTCGGCGGCTCGGGCGCCGAACAGGGTCGGGGTCGCCGACGCGAGCCCGGTCGCCTTCGCCAGCGACAGGGCCAGGGCCCGCGCGACCGGCTGCCCCTTGCCCAGCACGAGCCGGTAGAAGGAGCCGGCCAGCGCGATCGCGAAGTCGTCCGTCACGGGGTACCGCATGGCCAGCGCGGCGCAGTCCAGCCTGCCGACCACCTCGGTGGCCACGGCGGGCAGCGAGCCGACCGGGGCGGTGTCGGCCCGGACCGCCGGGCCCAGGCCCAGGTGGTGCAGGTGCTCGGCGGCGGTCACGGCGGCGGACTCGCAGGCGAACAGGGTGACCAGCTTGAGCTGGTTCGAGGTCAGGTCCAGCAGGTCGACCAGGTCGGTGCCGGTGATCAGGTCGCGCCCGCCGGCCTCGTCCTCCAGCACCAGCCCGGCGGGCAGGCCGTGGCCGGACAGGTGGACCACGTCCCAGCCTTCCTGCTCCAGCAGCGCGTCCTCCAGCCGCTCGCGGGTCGCGCCGTACTGGAGCACGCGCAGCTCGACGCCCTTGTGGTGGACCTTGGCGATGTCGTGGACCAGGCGGGCGAGGGCGTGGCGCTCCTTGCGCAGGTTCAGCGCGCCCGCGTCCTCCGGCAGGCTGAACACGGCGAGCATCCGCAGCTTGTCGCCCACCTCGGCCTTGGCCACGGGCCGGCGGGGCGACCGGTCCACCACGAAGACCACCCGGTGCTCGGCCAGCGTCCGCCCGTCGACCCGGGCCAGCTCCCACGGCAGGTGGCCCAGCACGCCCGCGCCGACCTCCAGCCGCACCGGCCGCCGCGCCGCGGCCAGCGCGCCCGCGATCGGGCCCAGGACGCGGTCCGCGACCCAGTCCCCGACCTGGGCGACCAGCTCCGCCTCGTGGGCCGCCCGCCGGTCGGGGGCGGCGTGCCACCGCAGGTAGCGGTAGAGGTCGGTGAACGCCTCGAACCGCCACTCCGCCGGGTCCAACCCGACCAGGTGATCGGCGACGAAGGCGCCGCCGTCGGTCAGCCGCCACCGCCAGGAGGTCGCGTCGCGGTGGTCCAGCACTTCGAGCCGCAGCACGGGGACCACCTCGTTTCCTCCGCGGTCACTACCGGTGACGATCGGGGGTCGGGAGCGGCACGTTACCCGGCGTGCCGGAGCGGTGCGGCCGAAAACGAGTCGGTGAGCACCGATAACATCTCGGGGGAAGGACCGCCCGCACACCCGAGGAGTCATCGTGTCCCAGCCACGTCCCGCAGCCGCTCAAGCCCCACCGCGCGTGGTGGTGCCGGCGGGGACCACCGCGGGGACGGCGGTGCGCGAGGCGGGTCTGCCCGGCAAGGGCGCCGACGCCGTCGTGGTCGTGCGCGATCCCGAAGGCCACCTGCGGGACCTGTCGTGGGCGCCGTCGGTCGAGGTGGAGGTGGAGGCGGTCGCCGCCGACACCGAGGACGGCCGCTCGGTCATCCGCCACTCCGCCGCCCACGTGCTGGCGCAGGCCGTGCAGCAGCAGTTCCCCGAGGCGAAGCTGGGGATCGGACCGCCGGTCAAGGACGGCTTCTACTACGACTTCCAGGTCGGCCGGCCGTTCACCCCCGAGGACCTCCAGGCGCTGGAGAAGCGCATGAAGGCGATCGTCAAGGGCGCCCAGCGGTTCAACCGCCGGGTGGTGGAGTCGGTGGACGCGGCGAAGGCCGAGCTGGCGGCGGAGCCGTTCAAGCTGGAGCTGGTCGACCTCAAGAGCGACGTCGACACCTCCGAGGTGATGGAGGTCGGCTCGGGCGAGCTGACCGTCTACGACAACCTCGACCCGCGCTCGGGCGAGCGGGTGTGGGGCGACCTGTGCCGCGGCCCGCACGTGCCGACGACCAAGCACATCCCGGCGTTCAAGCTGACCCGCCCGGCCGCCGCCTACTGGCGCGGTGACGAGAAGAACCCGCAGCTCCAGCGCATCTACGGCACCGCGTGGGAGTCGCAGGAGGCGCTGGACGCCCACCTGGAGCGCCTTGCCGAGGCCGAGCGGCGCGACCACCGCAAGCTCGGCGTCGAGCTGGACCTGTTCAGCTTCCCCGACGAGCTGGGCTCCGGCCTGGCGGTGTTCCACCCCCGGGGCGGCATCATCCGCCGCGAGCTGGAGGACTACGCGCGCCGCCGGCACGAGGACGCCGACTACGAGTTCGTGAACACCCCGCACATCAGCAAGAGCGGGCTGTTCCACACCTCGGGCCACCTGCCGTACTACGCGGACACGATGTTCCCGCCCATCCAGTTCGAGGGCGAGGACTACTACCTCAAGGCCATGAACTGCCCGATGCACAACCTGATCTTCAGGTCGCGCGGGCGGTCCTACCGGGAACTGCCGCTGCGGCTGTTCGAGTTCGGCACGGTCTACCGGTACGAGAAGTCCGGTGTGGTCCACGGCCTCACCCGGGTGCGCGGCCTGACCATGGACGACTCGCACATCTACTGCACCAAGGAGCAGATGCCGGGCGAGCTGCGGTCGCTGCTCAAGTTCGTGCTGGACCTGCTCGCCGACTACGGCCTGAGCGACTTCTACCTGGAGCTGTCCACCCGGGACGACTCGCCGAAGTTCATCGGCGACCCGGAGGAGTGGGAAGAGGCCACCGAGACGCTGCGGCAGGCCGCGGTCGACTCCGGGCTGGAACTGGTGCCGGACCCGGGCGGCGCGGCGTACTACGGGCCGAAGATCTCCGTGCAGGCCAAGGACGCCATCGGCCGGTCGTGGCAGATGTCGACCATCCAGCTGGACTTCAACCAGCCCAAGCGGTTCGAGCTGGAGTACACCGCCCCGGACGGCTCGCGGCAGCGGCCGATCATGATCCACCGGGCGCTGTTCGGCTCGATCGAGCGGTTCTTCGGCGTGCTGACCGAGCACTACGCGGGCGCGTTCCCGGCGTGGCTGGCGCCCGTGCAGGTGGTCGGCATCCCGATCGCCGACGAGCACGTGGAGCACCTGCGCGAGGTCGCCGCGGCGCTGAAGTCGCGGGGCATCCGGGTCGAGGTGGACGCCTCGGACGACCGGATGCAGAAGAAGATCCGCACGCACACCACGCAGAAGGTGCCGTTCATGCTGCTGGCCGGCGGCAAGGACGTGGAGGAGGGCGCGGTGTCGTTCCGCTTCCGCGACGGCACGCAGGTCAACGGCGTGCCGGTGGCGCGGGCCGTGGAGCTGGTCGTCGACTGGGTCTCCCGGCGGGAGAACTCCTCGCCCACCGCGGACCTCCTCAGGTGACGACGGACTACGAGGAGCAGGACGGGGTCGGGGTCCACGACGCGCTCCAGCGGCTGTGGACCCCGCACCGCCTGTCCTACGTGCGCGGCGAGGGCAAGGCGGTCGGGGACGAGCCGGAGGGGTGCCCGTTCTGCCGGGTGACCGGTCTGGCCGACGCCGAGGGGTTGATCCTGGCGCGCGGCGAACTGGTGTTCGCGGTGCTGAACCTGTACCCGTACAACCCGGGTCACCTGATGGTCCTGCCGTACCGGCACGTGCCGGACTACACGGACCTGACGCCCGCCGAGACGGTCGAGTTCGCCGAGTTCACCCAGCGGGCGATGCGGGTGATCCGCCTGGTGGCGAGCCCGCACGGCTTCAACATCGGCATGAACCAGGGCGTGGTGGCGGGCGCGGGCATCGCGGCCCACCTGCACCAGCACGTGGTGCCGCGCTGGGGCGGCGACGCCAACTTCATGCCGGTCATCGGCCACACCAAGGTCCTGCCGCAGCTGCTGCCCGAGACCCGGGCACTGCTGGCGGAAGCCTGGTCCACCGCCTGAACCCCGCGCGAGTCGTACGTCCAGGCCCCCCGTGTCGTACTTCCAGGACCCCCGAGTTACACGTTCAGGACGCACTCGCGGGTGCGCGAACGTGTAACTCGGGGGTCCTGAACGTGCGACTCGCGGGTCGCGAACGTACGACTCGCGCGTTCTGGACGTACGACTCGCGCGGGGTTCGGTGGGTGCACGGGCGGGTGCACGTGCGTTTGCGCGTGATCGTCATCGGCGTAATGCAGATCACCAACGAGTGACATGTCAAGGGGCCGCAAGCACCGTGGTGGCCGATCGTCAAGAGGGTTGGCGATCGATACGGTGCGTTGCATGACCGCACCTGAGCGTTCGCGGCTGGCCCGAGAACGGCTCTCGCGCGAGTTACGAAGGCTGCGCACCGAGGCCAAGATGACGGGTACGGCCACGGCGCGCGCCACCGGGATGAGCCAGTCCAAGTTGTCGAAGATCGAGAACGGTATGCTCCTCCCGTCCGTGACCGACGTGGAGCGCCTGGTCGCCGAGCTGTCCGCGACCAGGGAGACCAGGGTCGAACTGGTCGAGCTGGCCCGCCAGCTGCACGCCGAGGCCGAGACCCGCCGGGTGGTGCTGCACCGCGGGGCCCACCGCCACCAGCAGACCGTGGCCCGCATCGAGGCCCGCGCCACCACCAGCCGGTTCTTCCAGAACGCGGGTGTGCCCTCGCTGCTCCAGAGCGAGAACTACCTCCGGGTCGTGCTGAACTCGACCCCCTCCCACGAGCAGGACACCGCGATCGCCACGCTGCGCAGCCGCCGGGCGCGCATGGACGACCTGGGCAAGCGGTTCGTGTTCCTGCTGGCCGAGAGCGCGCTGCGCTGGCGCATGGGGTCCGCGGACCTGATGTGCGAGCAGATCGACCACCTGGTGCAGCTCCTGCGAAGACCAAACGTGCAGCTGGGCGTGGTGCCCTGGTCGGTGGACGCGAACATGGTCGCCCCGCACGGGTTCCAGGTCTACGACGAGCGCGTGGTGACGCTCACCGTGCTGACCGGCAACGCCACCATCACCGACCCGCACGACGTGCGCGAGTACCTGGCGCTGTTCGGCAGGCTGGAGCGGCTGGCGGTGCGCGGCGACGAGCTGGACGACCTGCTGGACCAGATCTCCAGGGACCACCGCAAGCTCGGCTGAGCTGGGCCGTTAGGCTGCCGGGGACCACATCGTCCCCGCCGGTAGGTGCCTGGCCACCCCATGCTGAACATCTTCGCTCGCGCGTCGGTTTCGCGCGTCACCGATCCGATCGGGGCGTGGCTGCTGCGCCGCGGCCTCACCCCGAACGCCGTCACGGTGCTGGGCACCGTCGGCTCCGTCGCCGCGTCCCTGTGGTTCATCCCCCGGGGACAGCTGGTCGCGGGGGCGCTGCTCGTCGCCGCGTTCGTGCTGTTCGACCTGCTCGACGGCGCCATGGCCCGCGCGGGCGGGGGCGGCACGAGGTTCGGCGCCGTCCTCGACGCCACCTGCGACCGCATCGCCGACGGCGCGCTGTTCGCCGCCATCGCCTGGTGGGCGTTCGACGCGGGGGAACGCGGCCTCGCCGTCGCCGCCCTCGTGTCGCTGGTCGGCGCGCAGGTCATCTCGTACGTCAAGGCGCGCGCGGAGGCGACCGGGTTCGTCGCCGCGGACGGCGGCCTGGCCGAACGCGCCGAGCGGTTCATCATCAGCCTGCTCGGCATCGGCCTGCACGGCCTCGGTGTGCCCTACATCCTCCCGGTGGCCCTCTACCTGCTCGCGGCGCTGGTCATCGCCACCGTCGCGCAACGCGTGCTGGGCGTGAGCCGCGAGGCTAAGGAGCTGACGTGAAGCAGCGGCTGGTGGACCTCGGTTACGCGACGGGCTGGCGGCTCGCCCGCGTGCTGCCGGAGCGGGTGGCGCGCGGGGTGTCCGACGCGGTCGCCGACCGGGGCGCGAGACGCGGCGGCGACGGGGTCCGGCAGTTGCGCCGGAACCTGCGCCGGGTGGTGCCGCGGGCGGGCGAGGCCGAGCTGGACGAGCTGGTCCGGCAGTCGCTGCGCTCCTACGCGCGGTACTGGCGCGAGGCGTTCCGGCTGCCGTCGATGGACCGGGCGGCGCTGTTCGCCGAGCTCGACCGCGCCTTCAGCGGCGTGGAGAACCTGGACGCGGCGCTGGCCGAGGGCCGGGGCGTGGTCGCGGCCCTGCCGCACAGCGGCAACTGGGACCTGGCCGGCATCTGGATGGTCGAGCACTGCGGCACGTTCACCACGGTCGCCGAACGGCTCCAGCCGGAGTCGCTCTACCGGCGGTTCATCGCCTTCCGGGAGAGCCTGGGCTTCGAGGTGGTGCCGCTGACCGGCGGCGAGCGCAACCCGGCGGTGGTGCTGGCCGAGCGGCTGCGCGAGAACAAGGTGGTCTGCCTGCTCGCCGACCGCGACCTGACCGCGGGCGGGATGCCGGTGACGTTCTTCGGCGAGCGCACGCTGATGCCCGCGGGCCCGGCCCACCTGGCGGCCACCACGGGCGCGGCGCTGCTGCCGGTGGGCCTGTGGTTCACCGAGGACGGCTGGCACCTGCGGTTCCACCCGCCGGTCCGGGTCGCGGGCGTGGCCGGTGTGGGCGCGGCGACCCAGCAGGTGGCCGACGTGTTCGCCGCCGACATCGCCGCGCACCCCGCCGACTGGCACATGATGCAGCCGCTGTGGATCGACGACCTGCCCGAGAGCAGGCAGCGGACCCTGCGCCGGGTGCTGGCCCGCCGAGGGGAGTCGGTGTGAAGGTCGGCATCGTGTGCCCGTACTCCCTGGAGGTCCCCGGGGGGGTGCAGGCCCACGTGGTCGACCTCGCGCGGGCCCTGCGCGCGCTCGGGCACGAGGTGGAGGTTCTCGCGCCCGCCGACGACGACACGCCCCTGCCCGAGTTCGTCACCTCCGCCGGCCGCGCGGTCGCCATCCCCTACAACGGGTCGGTGGCGCGGCTGTCGTTCGGGCCGGTGTCGTTCGCCCGGGTCCGGCGGTGGATCGCCGAGCACGAGTTCGACGTGCTGCACCTGCACGAGCCCACCTCGCCCTCGCTGTCGTTCCTGGCGCTGATGATCGCGGACGGGCCGATCGTGGCCACCTTCCACACCTCGACGCCCCGGTCGAAGATGCTGCTGGCACTCCAGCCGTTCCTCCAGCCGTTCGTGGAGAAGATCACCGCCCGGATCGCGGTGTCCGCGCTGGCCAGGCGCGTGCAGGTGGAGCACCTGGGCGGGGACGCGCTGGAGATCCCCAACGGCGTGGACGTGGGCTTCTTCGCCGACGCCGCGCCCCTGGACGGCTACCCGCGCCCCGGCGGCACGATCGGTTTCGTCGGCCGGTTCACCGAGCCGCGCAAGGGGATGCCGGTGCTGCTGGACGCGTTCCGGGCGCTGGACCTGCCCGACGCGCGGCTGCTGGTGGTGGGCCGCGGCGACGAGGACGAGCTGCGCGAGCAGGCCGGGCCGGAGCTGGCGTCGCGGATGGTGTTCCTCGGCATGGTCGACGACGAGGAGAAGGCGCGCGCGCTGCGCAGCGTGGACGTCTACTGCGCGCCCAACACCGGCGGCGAGAGCTTCGGGATCATCCTGACCGAGGCGATGTCGGCGGGCGCGGCGGTGGTGGCCAGCGACCTGGACGCGTTCCGGCGGGTGCTGGACGACGGCAAGGCCGGGGTGCTGACCCCGGTGGGCGATCCGGCCGCGCTGGCGGAGGCGCTGCGCGACCTGCTGACCGACGCCGAGCGGCGGGCGGGGTACGTGGACGTGGCGCGGCAGCGGGTGATGACGTTCGACTGGTCCGTGGTGGCGCACCAGGTGCTCAGGGTCTACGAGAGCGCCACGGCCGCCGACCCGCGGCGGGTGGTGGAGGCGTGACCAGCTCGGGGACCGCGACCGCGTTCCTGGTGCTGCTGGGTGTGGCGCTGCTGGTGGGTCCGTGGATCCTGGGCACGGCCAACCGGCTGGACCGGCTGCACGTGCGCACGGACTCGGCGTGGGCGGCCCTGGACGCGGCCCTGGCACGGCGCGCGGTGGTGACGCGGGCGGTCGCGGCGGTGTGCGGGAGACCCGAGCTGGGCGTGGCCGCCGACGAGGCGGAGGGCGCGCGGCGACCCGACCGCGAGGCGGCGGAGAACCGGTTGAGCGCGCTGCTGGCGGGGCTGGACCGGTCGGTGCTGGCGCCCGCGCTGGCGGCCGAGCTGTCCGACGCGGAGCAGCGGGTGGTGCTGGCGCGCCGGGTGCACAACGACGCCGTGCGCGACACGCTGGCGCTGCGCCGCCGCCGCTCGGTGCGCTGGCTGCGGCTGGCCGGCACCGCGCCGACGCCCGCGTACTTCGAGATCGCCGAACCGGGTGGTGACGCGGAGGCGTCGGGGCTGGTGCAGCGCGTGTCGGCGCGGGTGGTGCTGCTGGACGGGGCCGACCGGGTGCTGCTGTTCGAGGGCTTCGACCCGTCCCGGCCGGACGAGCTGTTCTGGTTCACCACCGGTGGCGGGGTCGAGCCGGGGGAGGAGCTGCGGGACGCGGCGGTGCGGGAGCTGTTCGAGGAGACCGGGGTGGCGCTGCCGGCGGACGAGCTGGTCGGTCCGGTGTGGAAGCGGCACGCCGTGTTCGCCTTCGACGGGCTGAACTACGCGTCGGTGGAGTGGTTCTTCGTCGGCCGGGCGCCGGTCGGGTCCGAGGTGGACACCTCGCGGTTCAACGAGGTCGAGCAGCGGACCATCCGCCGCCACCGGTGGTGGTCGGCGGGGGAGCTGGCCGGTGAGGACGCGGTGGTCTACCCGGCGCAGCTGGCCGAGGAGCTGCCGGGTGTGGTGTCCGGGTGGGACGGGACGACGCGGTCGATCCGGTAGCGGCGCGTCCGCCGGCCACCTCGACCGGTGCCGCGATCGGTGCGGGGTTGCTGCGGTGTCCGCGTGGTTCACCCGTGCCGTGGCCGCTTGCGCCGGCGTCGTTCGAGTTCTTTCTGCTCGCGGTGCCGGTCCGCGCCGGCCTTGATCAGCTCGCCGTGCGCGGGGAGCAGTCCCGTCACCGGGACCCGGACCTCCACGTGGTCTTCGTCGCGGTGGTGCGGGATGTCCTCGACGGTGCCGAATTCGACGCTCACGTCGGGGACCGTCTGGATGACGATCGCCTGCCCGCGCACCTTGATCTCGACCCACCAGTGGTCCGGGAAGGCGGCGCCTTCCGCGACGCGGTAGTTGCAGCAGACCCACGCCCGGGGCTCCGGCGGGTTGACCGTGAACCCGAACACCTCGGCCATGGCGGAGGCGACGCGGGCGACCAGGGGGCGCACCAGCTGCTGCTGCCGCTCTTCGACGGCGAGCAGGTACTCCGGCCTCTTGGCCCGGTGGAACTCGTCCTCGAACCGTCCGAGCTCGTCGTCCTGGCGGTTCTCCGCCAGTTCGAACGCCTGACGGGCCCGGTCGACCTCCCCCCGCTGGGGTTCGGTCACCAGCGGCGGTTCGGTGAGGCTGGTCGAGCGCAGCTCCCGCGCCCGCTCGCGGAGGCGGGGCGAGAGCCCGCGCAGCCACTGCGGCTCGGGGGCCTGCCCGCCGTCGTACCCCACCAGCCAGTTCCACACGTGCACCGGTGGTGGTCCCACGTCCTGGTTCGCCAACAGCGCCCACTGGAAGCACGTCGACCTCTGGTCGGCCTTGGGGAACGCGAAACCCCGCTCCCCGCTGTCGTGGTGCTGCGCCATGTAGCGCGTCATCCTGCCGGTCAACTGCCCGTCGGGGAACCAGGGGGCGGGTGGCAGGGGGGTCGCGAAGTCCGGGCCGGGCTCCTCCTCTTCTTCCTCAAGGGTGGTCGGGAGCACCGGGGCTGGTGAAGCTGCCGGGGCTGCGGCCGGCGTTGCCGGAATCGGGGCTGCGGGGGTTGGAACCGCTGGGGTTGGAACCGCTGGGGTTGGGGCCTGTGCCGGGGCCGCCGGGATCGGGGCCGCCGGGATCGGGGCCGCCGGGATCGGGGCCGCCGGGATCGGGGCCGCCGGGATCGGGACCTGGGTCGCCGGTGCCGGTGGACGCGGCAGGTCGGTGACCCGCCCCGGGCTGCTCGGACCGCTCGCCGGTCCCCCGGAGTCCAGCGGGATTCCCGTCATCTCCCACTCCACCGCCCGGAGGTGGTCCCGCCACACCTCCTCGAACGCCTGGACGTGCACCGAGTCGTGCGGGTTGAAGCGGAAGCCGGACCCGGAGGGGCCGTCACGCGGTGGGGTGTACCCGCCGCCGCGCCGCATCCGTTGGACGACCGCCGCGTTGCCCGCCGTGCCCTGAAGGGCCAGCACGGCTGCCACGTGCGGAGGGCCGGGCGGGTGTCGGTGCCCATCGGAGCGGGTCGGCTCCGGCGGTGTGACCCGGTCGCGGTCGAGGCGCACCGGTCCATTCGATCGGCTCCACGACCCGCCCGACAACAGTGGTGGGGCCACATCCGCCCGTCACGGTGACCCGCACCACCCGATTGCCGCAGGGCGGGCCCGGCCTCCAGGTTCGGGCCCGGTCGGATCGGCGGCCTGGCCGTCCGCGATCACGGGCACCGGCCCGCACCACCGGCCCCGGGCGCGGTCAGTCGGCGCGGGAGCGCAGCATCGGCGGGTGCAGCACGGTCGCGGGGCCGCGCCGGAACAGGGCGGCGGGCCGGCCGCCCTGCCGGGTGGTGCGCTCGCCGGTGGGGATCAGGAACCCCTCGATGCCGGTGACCTTGCGGTGGAAGTTGCGCGCGTCCAACCGCCTGCCCCACACCGCCTCGTAGACCTGGCGCAGGTCGGCCACGGTGAACTCCGGGCCGCAGAACGAGGCCCCGAGCGTCGTGTACTCCAACTTGGACCGCGCCCGCTCCACCGCGTCGGCGACGATGGCGGAGTGGTCGAACGCCAGCGGCGACCGGCCGTCGCGGACGTCGGCGACGGGGGCCCACCGGGCGGCGGCCGCGTCACCGCCCGGGGTGGGGAGCGGCAGGTCGGGCATCAGGGCGAGGTAGCAGACGGTGATGACCCGGCCGCGCGGGTCGCGGTCGGGCGCGCCGTAGGTGCGCAGCTGCTCCAGGTGGAGCCCGTCCGCGACGAGGCCGGTCTCCTCTGCCAGCTCGCGCGCCGCCGCGGTGTCGATGTCCTCGCGCTCGTCGGCGAGGAAACCGCCGGGCAGGGCGAGGGCGCCGCGGAACGGGTCCTCGCCGCGCTCGACGAGCAGGATCTCCAGGACGTCGTGCCGGACGGTGAGCACCGCCAGGTCGACCGTCACGTCCACGGTCGGGCTCGTCCACTGTTCGTCCACGATCGCCATCCTAGTTCACGTCATTTTGACGACAACGGGTGACCGCATCGTGACGACCTGCGGTAACCGCAATAATCGTCATCTTGACGAAAAACGGTTCGGGTGTTTGGCTGCGCGGGCACAGGAGGGACAGCCGATGATCGTGATCTTGACCGCGCTCGACCTGGAGCACGCGGCCGTGCGGGAGCACCTGGCCGACGTGCGTCCGCACCACCAGGCGGCGGGCACCGTGTTCGACGTGGGCCGGCTCGCCCGGCGGCCGGGGTGCCGCGTCGCCCTGGCGTCGATCGGCATGGGCAACTCGGCCGCCGCGACCATCACCGAGCGCGCCATCACCGAGTTCCGCCCGGCCGCGGTCCTCTTCGTCGGCATCGCCGGCGGGCTGCGCGACTGGATCGCGCTGGGGGACGTGGTCGTCGCCACCAGGGTCTACGCCCCGCACGGCGGACGCCAGGACGGCGACGAGTTCCTGGCCAGGCCCCGGGCCTGGGACACCTCCCACCGGCTGGAGCAGCTGGCCAGGCTGGTGGACCGCCGGGGTGGCTGGGGCGCGGACGTGGCGGTGCACTTCGACCCCGTCGCGGCCGGCGAGGTCGTGCTGAACTCGACGACCTCGCCGCTGAACGAGCAGTTGCGCCTGCACTACAACGACGCGGTCGCGGTGGAGATGGAGAGCGCCGGGGTCGCGCAGGCCGGCCACCTCAACGACGCCACGCCGACCATCACCGTGCGCGGCATCTGCGACCGGGCCGACGGGCACAAGGCCGACGCGGACGCCGCCGGGCTCCAGCCGTTGGCGGCCCGGCACGCCGCCGCGTTCGTCGCCGCCCTGGTCGCCGAGCACGATGACGCGGCCGAGGAGCGGGCACCGGGGCGCGTGCCCGACGACCGCGGGCCCACCTACCACAACTCCGCCACCGACCAGGCCAACGTGGGCGCGCAGGTCGGCGTCGTCAACGGCAACGTCACCTTCGGCGCGGCGCCGGGCACCCGGGAGGGCCGATGACCAACGTCGCGGGCGGCAACGCCACCGTCGAGGCGCAGATCGGGGTGGTGCAGGGCAACGCCGTGTTCCACCGGCACGAGACCGTGTACCGCGCCGACCCGGGGGACACTCCGGAGCGGCGCTTGCAGGTCGCACTGGCCACCCTCGACGCCGGCTCGGCGCGGGCCGCCCAGCGGCTGCTGCACGACCTGCTGGTGGGCGAGCGGCCTTCGACCCGGATCGCGTACTACTCGGCCATGGCCGTGCTGCACGGCCGGTCGGCGCGCGACCTGGGCAGCATCGAGTTCGGTGAGCTGGACATCGCCCGCCGGGTCGCTTCGCGATTACCCCGGGACGACTGGTTGGGCGCGCTGGAGGCCGTGCTGGACCTGGTCGGCCACACCGATGACCGGCGGACGGAGGTCCTCGCCCGGCTGGAGGGGTTGCCGCGCGAGCGGTACACCGAGATCGTCCGCCACCTGGACCTGGTGCTCGACGGGGTCCACGAGGGCCGGGCCCACCAGGTGCGGAAGCGGGTGGTGGAGGAGCAGCGCCACGAGGGCGACAGGCGCCGGCAGGCGTGGAAGTTCTTCGAGCCGAACCCGGCTCCTCCCAGGCAGGCGCCCCGGATGCCGGTGGGGGCGCGGTTCTCGGGCGCTGTCGGCGTGCTCGCGCTGCTGCTCGCCGCGGCGGCGGTGGTTCACCCCTTGTTGACGGGCTCGGGCTCCTACTTCGAGGCGCTCCTCTACTTCAACGACATGGTCCTCTTCCTGCCGATCGTCACGCTGACCGGCGCGGTGCTGATCGGCGCGTCCTGGCAGTCGTGGGCGTTCTCGTCCTGGGAGGAGGGGCGGGCCCCGGGGTCGGACATGCCGATCCGGGGCACCGAGGCCGAGCGGGAGTTCGCGGCCGAGGTCATCCGCCTGGTCGACGTCCAGCTCAGGAAGCGGTCCTGGACGGGCGACACCGCGCAGGCCCTCCGGGCTGCCGGGTGGTCCCTGGCGCGCGAGGTCGTCGAGACGTACGGGAGGGAGGGGGTCGCCGCGTCCGAGATCAACTGGCTGATCCGGACGCGCATCGACGAGCTGAACGAGGGGCGGGTGAGATCGCTCGACAAGAAGTCGTCGATGAGGTCGTGGATCGCCTGCGCGGTGGGTATCGCGCTGGTGGCCACTGTGGTGGCGCTGATCTTCATGGAGTACGAGGACGGGTACCGAGGGATCGCCCTGTCGCTGTCGGCGGTGGCTCTCGCCCTCGCCGGGCACGGTGTGGGTGATCTGGTGGCGGCGGTGCGGCGGCGCTCCGAGCTGAAGCGGGAGCGGGTCCGGTGCTTCAGGCAGGACCAGGGGGTGCACACGGCCCTGGTCGAGGCCCTCAGGACCAAGCCCTCCGATGCCCGGATCGCGCGGTGGCTGGACCACGACAAGTCCGCGATCAGGATGTCCGCCCTGCACCGGTGCGGGTTGAGCACCCGCGACGTTCTGGCCCAGGTCACCTTGATCGAGGGCGCCCGCGACGCCGCCCGCGCCCGCGTGCTGCTCGGTCCGCCGCGCTACTCCGCCTACGTGGTGCGGGTCTTCTTCCTCACCGCGAGGGGCGTCCGGCAGATCGAGGTGGACCTCGACCTGCTCGACGGGTCGGTGCACAACGAGCGGCGGGCGTCGTTCCGGTACGACGCGCTGGCCTCGGCCCGGGTGTCCGAGGTCGGCGTCCGGTTCGCCAAGGGGCTGCGGCAGCTCGTCGTGCCGGACCAGGCACCGGTGGACGACGACGACGCGCTGGTGCTCAGCCAGGCGTTCAGCCTGTCGCTGGTCAACGGGGAGTCGATCACCGTCGTGGTGGAGAACTTCGAGGGGCTGCGGGACGCGGAGGTCGAGAGCCTGGACCAGTTGCGGCACCTCGCGCTGGACACCGCCGGCGTGGTCGACGCGCTGCGCGTGCTGGAGGCGGTGGCGAGCGAGGGACAGGAGTGGACGGCCCGCGAGCTGGACCAGCGCCACTGGCGGCGATCCGACCCGGTCGCGGCTCCGGGTTCGTAGGTCCCGGCGGGGGTTCGCGGTGGGTTCGCGGTGGTTCGCGAACGGCCGTAGCGCGGGCCGGGCCGTACCCGTTAGCTTGCTGGGCAAGCGCTTCCCCGACGCCCCGGAGGACGGCCATGCGGTTCAGACGAGTGTTCGCCGCCCTGCTGGCCGTGGTCGGGGGGATCGCCCTCGCCACCCCGGCGGTCGCCGTCGACGACCCGCCCGCGCCGCGCCTCACCTGCCGCTACGAGTACACCGTGGTGAACGCCTGGCAGGGCGGGTACCAGGTGAAGCTGAAGGTGACGAACCTGGGCCCGGAGCGGGCGGCGCCCTGGTACGTCAACTTCGAGCTGGACGGCCCCGGCATCATCGCCTACCTGTGGGGTGGCAGCTTCACCCAGCTGTCCGTGCACGTACGGGTCAACGCCCCGTCCTGGAACCGGGACCTGTACACCGGTCAGTACGCCGAGATCGAGTTCGCCGTGAACCACAACGGTTCCCCGCTGCCCCTCACCGGGGTCAGCCTCAACGCGGTCAGGTGCGCCGCCTGACGGGTGACCGTCGGTTTTACAACCAGGTGGTGGCCAGCCAGCCTGCCCCGGCCGCGGCGACCAGGAGTCCGAGGTTGAGGGCGATGCGGCGGTCACCGCGACGCAGGTGGACGGCGGTCGCCCCGACCTGGAGGACGACGAGCCCGCCGGCCGCGACCGGGGCTAGCCAGGGCGCGGTGCCGGTCAGCGGCGGCAGGACCAGGCCGATCGCGCCGAGCACCTCGAACGCGCCGAGGGTTCGGACGACCGGCATCGGCATGTCGTCCACCCAGGCCATCATCGGCCGGAGCCGCTCGCGGCTCCGGATCACCTTGATCCCGCCCGAGTAGAGGTAGAAGAGGCTCAGCAGGCCGGCGACGACCCAGTACGCGATGTCCACGCCCCGAATCCCACCGCCGGACGTCGGAGCTGTCCAAGACCTGTGTCAGCCGACCGATACCGCACGGGTATCGTCGCACCGTGGAGCTGCGCACACTGCGTTACTTCCTGGCGGTCGCCGAGGAACTCCACTTCGGCCGCGCCGCCGCCCGGCTGCACATGAGCCAACCGCCGCTGAGCCGGGCGATCAAGCACCTGGAGGGCGAACTCGGCGTCGTGCTGTTCCACCGGTCCCCGGCCGGTGTCCACCTGACGCCCGCCGGGGCGGTGCTGCTCGACGAGGCCCGCGCCCTGCTGGAGCACGCCGACCGGGCCCGCGTGCGCGTGGCCGCCGCGGTCGGCCCCGCGACCATCACCGTCGGCATCCTCGGCGACAGCACCGATCCGGACGTGGTCGAACTGGCCGAAGCCCACCGGCGGCGGCACCCGCACGTCGAGGTCCACATCCGCGAGACCGACCTGACCGATCCCACCTGCGGGCTGCGCGCCGGGCTCGTGGACATCGCCCTGACCCGGGCGCCGTTCGACCGGACCGGCCTGACCGTGTGCGAACTGCGCGCGGACCCGGTGGGCGCGCTGCTGCGCGCGGACGACCCGCTGGCCCGCCACCGGAGCCTGGAGCTGGCCGACCTGGCGGACCGCCGCTGGTTCCTGTTCCCGGAGGGCACCGACCCCCTCTGGCAGTCGTACTGGAACGGCGGGGAACCCCGTGAGGGACCCGTGGTGCGCGCGGTCCAGGAGTGCCGGCAATCGGTTCTCTGGAACGGCACGATCGGCATGACGGTCCTGGCTCACGAGCCGGCCCCGGGACTCACCGTCGTGCCGGTGGTCGACATGAGCCCCAGTCGCGTGGTGCTGGCCTGGAAGAGGAACGACACGAATCACCTGATCCGGTCGTTCGTCCAGCTCGCGAAGGCCGCCTACCGCACCTGACCCCGGCGCGTCAGAGCACGTGGGTGGACTGCCGGACCACGGACCCCGGACGGTGGCCGGTGGTCAGGTAGTCGACGACGGCGGCTTCCACATCGGCAACGGGGACTTCGGAGTCGGGCGGGAACTCCGTGTCCGCGGTGACGTAGTAGTAGATCACCGGTTCGGTGATGACGACGGGGTTGTCCGCGTGTCCGTCGTCGTAGTAAACGTTCAGCCCTTGCGCCACGGTGGTGCAGCCCCTCCTCAGTACAACTTCATCTCGACGTCGGACGCACGGGTCAGCTTCCTGCGAAAACCGAGATCAGCCGGCGCCGTTTCGGATTCGCGGTACATCTCGTCTTCGCCGCTGACAACGAGTCGGACCTGCCCATCGGGGCCGATCCACCGCCCGTGTGTCCTGGGTCGCGGCGTGCCTGGCGGGCGTTGATCGGGCGGAGGCACATCGGGAGGGAGTTCGCGCCGCAGTCGCTCGATCCGTTCGGGCGGGTGGGCGGTGTCGGACTGGCGGGCCGGGACTGTTGCGGCGGCTGTGCGGGCCCCCGAGCAGTCGGGGCGGGGAACGTGGTGGGCGTGCACCCGTGCTCCGACCCCGGCGCGTCAGAGCACGTAGGTGCCGATGATCTGCGCCAGCAGCTTCACGTCGGCGTGGCCCCTGAACTCCAGGCGCACCTGGCCGAGCCCGCTGAACCACAGGTCCAGTTCGGCGTCCATGTCGAAGGTGCCGGCGGTCTCGATGGAGAACGCCTGCACGCGGCTGTAGGGCAGGGACGTGAAATCCTTCTTCCGCCCTGTCATGCCCTGGACGTTCACCGCGATGACCCGCTTGTCGGTGAACACCACGAAATCGCGCACGGTCTTGAAGCACGACACGACCCGCTCGCCCTGGATCATGATCGGCGTCACCTGGGACGCGATCTCCTCGGGGCGGCACGGCGCCAGCTTGAAGACGGACTGCTTCTCGAAGTCGATCACGCGTTCGACGGTACCCCCAGATCCGGCCACCCCGCCGCGTTCGAGCAGGATTCCCGGGAGATCCCCGACCCCGTCTCCGGGAAGTCCCCGAAACGGTCGGCGTGCGCGTGGGCGAACAGGTAGCAGAACGCCTCCGCCTCGGCGTCCTCGATCGCCATGCGCGGGTCGCGGGCGACGGCCTCGTAGAACTCCCGCCCCATCGCGAGGACGAAGCCGCGCGCGTAGAGGAAACCGTCGTCGGAGCCGTCGGTCACCTCGTGGACGTCCGCGCGGTCGATCTCGTGCAGCTTGCGCTCGGCCACGCGGTCCAGCGCGGTCAGCTCCTCGGCCGACAGGTCGGCGGCGACCGCGCGCAGCGCCTCCAGCACCCGGTCCAGGTGTTCTTCGAGCTGGGCGGCCTCGTCGAAGGCGTCCTCGCCGGGCGCGCGCTCCACCAGGGCGCGGCGCAGCGCGGCCACCTCGGGGCCGCGACCGGCCCAGGCGTTCTCCAGCAGCGCCCAGAAGCGGGCTTCCTCGGCAGCGGTGGGAAGGATCATGGGAGGAACGGTAGCGAGAGGGTCCGACAATCCTTGTTCGCCGGCCTCGGGGGCGGCAGCGGCACGCCGACCAGCAGCACGAGGTGGGACGCCCCGATCACCGGGCTCAGGACCACGCCCACGACCGGCACGTCGGAATCGGCGGCGAAGCGCGGGTCGACGGTGCCCGTGCGGTCCAGCAGCAGTTCCGCCCGGTCCCCCACCCCGGCCTGAGGCTCCCCCTCGCGCCGGGAGAACACGACGCGTCCTCCCGGGCAGTCCAGCCCGTAGGTGATCAGGTGGTGGCGCCCCGGCCTCTCGTCCAGGGAGACCAGGACGCACCACGCGGGTTCGCCGGTGATCGCCACCCACGCCGGGTGGACGCCCATCACCGCGAAGCCCGTCACCGCGAGACCGGTCAGCGCGCCGCCGTACGCGAAGACCTCACCCGGCGGCCACACCGCACGACATCGCCGCCACGGCGACGCACAGCCACAACTTCCTCATCCCCGCCCCCTCACGATGGTCACCACAGGACGCGGCAGCGGCGGGAGGGGTTGCCCGACCGGGGGACCTCCCTGTCCCATTGCCCGAAAATGCCATTGCGCTGTTCGCCGGAGTTGTCGGCATACGAGCGGACGCCTGTTTTTTCGTCCGGGGGAAGTTATTCTGGACGAACACCGCCACAGTGCCGTTGTCGCCACCTGATGGAGGTCTTCCATGCTTTTTCGGTTCTTGGCACGTGCGGTCGGTGTGCTGGTGTTGCTCACCGGGATGGTCGCGGCGTCGGCCGGTACGGCCCTCGCCTGCACCTGTCCCTCCCAGGACACCGAGCCGAAGCGCTACGCGCGGTACGGCCACGTGTTCACCGGCGTCGTGCTCGCGGAGGTCCTCGACATGGGACAGCCGAACAACTCCGCCGACGACAGCTACCTCTACATGGTCAGGGTCGGCACCGAGTACAAGGGCGACGTGCCCGTCGCGCTGGTCACCGTCGAGACGACGGTCCACGGCTCGATGTGCGGCACGAGGCTGGCCGTCGGGCAGGACTACCTGGTGTTCGCGTACGGCTCCCAGGGCATCTTCAGGACCAACTCCTGCGCCGGGAACCGCGCCGCGTCCGGCGGGCCCCCGGTCACGGGCCCGACCACGACCCCGACCCCGACCACGACCCCGACGGCGACGGCCGCCGGCGCGGGGGCCGCGTCGCCCTGCGCGGCGCACGCGGTCTGAAGCTTTCTCCTCGGCATTGTTGCGCCCGCGCAACAATGCCGAGGAGTGGCCCGCGGGTACACCTCTGACCTTTTAGGATGAAAAGGTCCGGTACCACTGGGGCGGCCGGCTGAAAAGGTTGTAGCTTCCCCGCATGGATTCCCGTGAGTCGAATGCCCTCAGCCGTGAACTGGGCGATGCCCTCCGTCGAGCCCGTCGCGGGTCCGAGGTCAGGTTCGGGAACCTGGCCGAGGAATTGGGGTGGTCGCCCGGCAAGATATCGAAGCTGGAACGCGGGACGCGCGGCACGAGTCTGCCCGACATCGCCCGCTACGTCGGCCGCCTCCACGCCGACCAGCCCACCTACGACCACATCATGACCTTGGCCCAGGAGTTGAACACGGGGCACCTGGTCCGGCCGCACGAGCCTGCCGTACCCGACGACTTGCGGGCGCTCCTCCTGCACGAGCAGACCGCTCGGGTCATCTGGTCGTACGAGCTCGTCTTCATCCCGGGATTGCTCCAGACCATGGACTACGCACGAGCAGTGATGTGTGCGACCGTCGGTGGGCATCGTGCGGCCGAACGGATAGCCCGGCAGGACATCTTCGACAAGCCCCGGCCACCCGAGGGACGCTTCTTCCTCCTCGAATCTGCACTGAACTACGTGGTGGGCGGTCCGCAGGTGATGTACGAGCAGATGCTGCAACTGCTGTTCCGTGGCGGGGTGCGGCTGATCACCTTCGCGAACCTGCCCGTATCGCTGGCCGCAGCCTTCACATTCATGACCTTCGCGGACCACGCGCCCGTCGCCTACATCGAAAGCGGGTCGCTGTCGGTCTTCTCGGACGACGCTGGGACCACCGCCCGCTACCGACAAGCCTGCCAGGATCTCGACCAGGTGGCGCTGAGTGAGGAACAATCGCGGTCGGTGTTCGCCGAGTGGGCGGACCGTTACGACCGACTGCGGGAGGAACAGCGTGAGGCTGGAGGCGAGGCAGTGGCGTAAGAGCAGCTACAGCGGCGGGGCTAACACGAACTGCGTGGAGGTGGCGTTCGCGCCGGAGGTGGTCGGTGTGCGGGACTCCAAGAACACCGCTCCGCGCCTGGCGTTCGCCCCGACCTCGTGGCGGGCCTTCCTCGGGAAACTGCCCGAGCGCTGAGCCGGTGCGCGCCGGTTCCCCCGGGGAACCGGCGCACGCCGTCACACCGCGCCGATCACCTCGTTGCCGTAGGCGGCCAGCGTCTTGTCCTTCTGGTCGTGCATCAGGTACAGCGCGAAGTTGTCCACGCCGATCTCCCTCAGCTCCGCCAACCGCTCCACGTGCGCGGACGCGGGGCCGACCAGGCAGAACCGGTCCACGATCGAGTCCGGCACGAAGTCGGTCGACCGGTTGCCCGCCTTGCCGTGGTGGGCGTAGTCGTAGCCCTCGCGGTCGCGGATGTAGTCGGTCAGGGCCCTGGGCACCACACCCGAGTCGCCGTACCGGGCGACCAGGTCGGCCACGTGGTTGCCGACCATGCCGCCGAACCACCGGAGCTGGTCCCGCTGGTGCGGCAGGTCGTCGCCGACGTACGCGGGCGCGGCCACGCACATCGTGATCGACGCCGGGTCGCGGCCCGCCGCCTCCGCCGCCTCGCGCACCGAGCCGATGGTCCACCGGGCGATGTCGGGGTCGGCGGTCTGGAGGATGAACCCGTCTGCCTGCTCGCCGACCAGCTTGAGCGCGCGCGGGCCGTAGGCGGCCATCCACACCTCCAGCCTGCCGTCGCGCACCCACGGGATGCGCACGGGCGTGCCGTGGTGCTCGACCTCGCGGCCCTCGGCCAGCTCCCTGATCACCGTCATGGCGCGGCCCAGGGTGGCCAGGGACGCCGGCTTCTGCCCGATCACGCGCCGCGCCGAGTCGCCGCGCCCGATCCCGCACACCGTGCGGTTGCCGAACATGTCGTTCAGCGTGGCGAACAGCGACGCGGTCACCGACCAGTCCCGGGTGCTCGGGTTGGTCACCATCGGGCCCACGACCAGCGACGACGTCGCCGCCAGCACCTGCGAGTAGATGACGAACGGCTCCTGCCACAGCACGCACGAGTCGAACGTCCAGCCGTAGCGGAAGCCGTTGTCCTCCGCGGCCCTCATCCCGCTCACCACGTCCCGCGCGGGCGGGTCGGTCTGCAACACCACACCGAAGTCCACTTCCGCCCCCTCAGACCAGGTACTGGTTCAGCTCGCGGGCCAGGAACCGCCCGTGACCGGTCGAGCCGCGGAAGCCGGAGGCGTCCACGACCACGCGCCCGCGCGAGAGCACCGTGTCGACCCTGCCGGTGATCTCCATGCCCTCGTAGGCGGAGTAGTCGACGTCCATGTGGTGCGTGGCCGCCGAGATGACCTGCGTCGCCGCCGGGTCGTAGACCACGAGGTCGGCGTCCGCGCCGGGCACGACGACGCCCTTGCGCGGGTGCAGGCCGAACATCCGGGCGGGCGTGGTGGAGCAGATCTCCACCCACCGCGCCAGGCTGATCTCACCCCGCACCACGCCCTGGTGCAGCAGGTCGATCCGGTGCTCCACGCCCGGGATGCCGTTGGGGATCTTGGAGAAGTCGCCGCGCCCCAGCTCCTTCTGGTCCTTGAAGCAGAACGGACAGTGGTCGGTCGACACCACCGACAGGTCGTTGGTGCGCAGGCCGCGCCACAGCTCGGACTGGTGCTCCCTGGGCCGCAGCGGGGGAGAGGCCACGTACTTCGAGCCCTCGAAGTCCGGCCTGGCCAGGTCCTCCAGCGATAGGTACAGGTACTGCGGGCAGGTCTCGGCGAACACGTTCTGCCCGGTGTCGCGCGCCCGCGCCACCGCGTCCAGGGCCTGCGCGGCGGACAGGTGCACGACGTAGAGCGGCGAGCCCGTGACCTTCGCCAGCGCGATGGCGCGGGAGGTGGCCTCGCCCTCCAGCTCGGGCGGGCGGGTCAGGCCGTGCTCGACGGGCTCGGTGCGGCCCTGCGCAAGCGCTTGCGCCACCAGTTCGTCGATCGCGATGCCGTTCTCCGCGTGCATCATGATCGTGGAGCCGGTCTCGCGGGCCTTCTGCATGGCGCGCAGGATCTCGCCGTCGGTGGCGTAGAAGACGCCGGGGTAGGCCATGAACATCTTGAAGGTGTTCACGCCCGCGTCCACGCAGGACTCCATCTCCTTCAACGAGGTGTCGTTGACATCGGAGACGATCATGTGGAACCCGTAGTCGATCGCGCACCGGCCGTCGGCCTTCTGGTGCCACCTGTCCAGTGTGGACAGGAGCGAGGTGCCCTTGGCCTGCACGGCGAAGTCGATGATCGTGGTGGTGCCGCCCCACGCGGCGGCGGTCGTGCCGCTGGCGAAGTCGTCGGCGGAGGACGTGCCGCCGAACGGCATCTCCATGTGGGTGTGCGCGTCGATGCCGCCGGGGATGACGTACTTGCCGGTGGCGTCGATCGTCTCGTCGGCCTGGAGCGGGAACCCGGGCGCCAGCAGGGCCGCGATCCGCTCGCCGTCCACGAGCACGTCGGCCGGCGCCGCGCCGGTCGCGTTGACGACCGTGCCGCCCCTGATCAGGATCGTCACGGCCGCACCAGCCCGCCGTAGGTGTCGGGGCGGCGGTCGCGGTAGAACGCCCACAGGTCGCGGACCTCGGCCAGCAGGTCCATGTCCAGGTCGCGGACCACCACCTCCTCCTCGGTGTCGGAGGCCGCCTCGCCGATGAGCTGCCCGCGCGGGTCGGCGAAGTACGACTGGCCGTAGAAGTCGTTGTCGCCCAGCGGTTCCACGCCGACGCGGTTGATGGTGCCCACGAAGTACTCGTTGGCCACCGCCGCCGAGGTCTGCTCCAGCCGCCACAGGTACTCGGACAGGCCGCGGCTCGTCGCCGACGGGTTGAACACGATCCGCGCGCCGCCCAGCCCCAGCGCGCGCCAGCCCTCCGGGAAGTGCCGCTCGTAGCAGATGTAGACGCCGACCTTGCCCACGGCGGTGTCGAACACCGGGTAGCCGAGGTTGCCGGGCCGGAAGTAGAACTTCTCCCAGAACCCCTTGACCTGCGGGATGTGGTTCTTGCGGTGCTTGCCGAGGTAGGTGCCGTCCGCGTCGATCACCGCGGCGGTGTTGTAGTACACCCCCGGCTGCTCCTCCTCGTACATCGGCACCACGAGCACCACGCCGTGCTGCTCGGCCACCTGGCACATCAGCTCGGTGGTCGGGCCGTCGGGGATGCCCTCGGTGTAGGAGTAGTAGTCGGCGTCCTGCACCTGGCAGAAGTACGGCCCGTAGAACAGCTCCTGGAGGCACACCACCTGCGCGCCCCGCGAGGCCGCGCTGCGGATCGCCTCGACCGCGTTCGCGGTCATCGAGTCCTTGTCGCCGGTCCACCTCTGCTGGACCAGCCCTGCCCGGACGACGTTGCTCACGCGTTCTCCCTCCGCGGCGCCAGCGCCAGGTGGACGAGCAGGCCGCCGAGCAGTCCGACGACCCAGTTGTAGTCGTAGAGCGGTTTCAACAACGGGATCAGCCCGTCGACCGGGAACGGCCCGCCGTACGCGCCGCCCACGGCCAGCACGGAACCGACGACGGTCGCCACCACGGCGCGCCAGTTCCAGCCGGCCGAGAACCAGTAGGCGCCGCGGCCGGACAGGTACAGGTCGGGCAGCTCCAGGTGGGTCCTGGCGAGGATCCAGTAGCCGGCGACGAAGACCCCGGCGACCGACGCCAGCAGGCCGCCGTAGAAGCCGAGCCAGGCGAAGATGTAGATGGTCGGGTCCGCGATCAGCCGCCACGGCTGGATGACGATGCCGACGACGCCGGTGATCAGGCCGCCGACCGCGAACGAGATCTTCTTCGGGAAGGCGTTGGAGAAGTCGTAGGACGGGCTGACCACGTTCGCCGCGAGGTTCGCCGAGATGGTCGCCAGCACCAGCGCGACCAGGGCCACCAGCACGACGGCCGTCGAGTCGAACCGGCTCGCCAGCTCGGCCGGGTCCCAGATCGCCTCGCCGTAGAGGGCCACCGCGCCCGAGGTGGTCAGGATCGCCACGATCGCGATGAACGACATGGTCGTGGGCAGGCCCAGCAGCTGGCCCACGGCCTGCTTGCGCTGGCTGCCGCCGAACCGGGTGAAGTCCGGCATGTTCAGCGAGAGGGTGGACCAGAACGCGATCATGCCCATGAGGGCGGGGAAGAACACCTTCCAGAAGTCCGCGCCCCAGCCGAGCTTCGAGGGCTCGGACAGGATCGGCCCGAAGCCGCCCGCCTTGACCGCCACGTAGCCCAGCAGCACCAGGAAACCGATGCTGACCAGCGGCGCGGTCCAGTTCTCGAAGCGCCGGATGGCCTCCATGCCGCGCCAGATGATCAGCATCTGGACCACCCAGAAGCCCAGGAAGCACAGCCACAGGGTGGAGGTCTGGCCGAGGACGACGGGGGCGTTGACCCACCCGTCGCCGGCCAGGCGGCCGACGATGACGTGCAGCGCCTTGCCGCCCACCCAGGTCTGGATGCCGAACCACGCGCAGGCGATGAACGCCCGCAGCAGGGCGACCAGGTTCGCGCCGCGGATGCCGTAGAACGCGCGGGCGAACACCGGGAAGGGGATGCCGTACTTGGTGCCGGCGTGGCTGTTGAGCAGCATCGGGACCAGCACGATCAGGTTGCCCAGGGTGATGGTCAGGAACGCCTGGAGCCAGTCCATGCCGAGGGCGACCAGGGAGGCGGCGAGGGTGTAGCTGGGGATGTTGTGCGCCATGCCCATCCACAGCGCGAAGAAGTTGTAGGTCGACCAGGTGCGGCGCTCCAGCGGCACCGGGGCCAGCTCGGGGTTGTAGTGCGGGCTGTCCGCGATCGCGGAGTGGTCCCGCAGCTCGACGCGGCCGTCGGCGTCGGTCGTGATCTGGCTCGCTGAGTGGAGGGCCATCGGTCACGCCCCTGTTACGCTGGTGGAACATCCCGCTGGCGGACGGTTCGGCGCGATTCCCATCCCGGCATCCTCCGGTCGGGCCACGCGCGTTGGGCAGTGTCAGAGTGTCCACGCTTGCCATGATCAATGAACAGTCTGCCCATTGTTCCCGGTGGGCGCCCGGTGACGTCGTGCGGTGTGCTCCCGGTAGTGGCAGTGCTACCGAGCGTGATGTGAATGGTCCGCGGCGCCCCGGCGGTCGATCCATCGTTCGGGTGATGGGATGTTCGCTGTCGACCACAGCGTGACCAGTGACTTAACGTCGGGCGGATGAAGCTCGAACTGCGTCACCTGCGCGTGGTCTGCGCGATCGCGGAGGAGGGCAGCCTGTCCAAGGCGGCCTCGGTCCTCGGCCTGGCCCAGCCCGCCCTGACCGCGCAGCTGCACCGGGTCGAGGGCCTGCTCGGCGGCAAGCTGTTCGACCGCGACCACCGGGGCGCCCGGCCGACCGCGCTGGGCGAGCTGGTGCTGGAACGGGCGCGCGTGCTGCTGCCCGCGTTCTCCCGGCTCCAGGAGGACGCGCTGCGCCTGGTGGACGACGACCAGCCCACCGACCGCTACCGGGTGGGCGCGGTGAACGGGCCGATGCTCGGCGGCCTGGTGCACCGGCTCACCGAGTCGCACCCCGGCGCGCACGTGTCCACCCAGGTGTCGTGGTCCGGTGACGAGCTCGCCGCCATGGTGGCCGGTGGCCGGCTGGACTACGTGCTGGCGGGCGTGTGCGGGAACGCCTCGCCGCCGGACGGGCACGGGCTGGCGTGGAGCGTGATCGCGGTCGACCCGGTGTTCGTGCTGGTGCCCGAGGGTCACCCGTTCGCGCTGCTGGAGGAGGTGGAGCTGGCCGCGCTGAAGGACACCCAGTGGGCGGCGGTGCCGGGTGACGGGTGCTTCGGCAACTGCTTCGTGGCCGCGTGCAGCCGGGCCGGGTTCACGCCGCGCCCGATGTACGAGGTGGACATGGCCGGCTGCATCGACCTGGCGGCGGCGGGCGACGCGGTGGTGCTGTGCCAGCCGACGTTCCGCCGCACGCCCGGCGTGGTGACCGTGCCGCTGGCGGGCGTGCCGCTGCGGTGGCGCCACCTCATCGGCTGGGACCCGGAGGGGCCGGCCGCCGCGCTCGGCCCGCAGGTGCTGCGCTACGCCGCCGAGGCGTACCGGGAGACCGCCGAGCGCAACCCGCGCTACGCGGCCTGGCTCGCCCGGCACCCCGAGTACGGCGCGGTGGCCCACCACCTGCCCGCCTGATCGGGGGCCATCACGCGGCCTTATGACCTAATCGGTATTACCCCTGTCGGGCGGGCCGAACTACTTTTCCCGGGGAATCCCTGCACTCCCTTGAGGAGAACCCCCCATGTCCACTTCGTTGAGACCGCTCGCGCTCGCCGCGGCGCTGGTCGTGGCCGGGACCCTGACCCCCGCCGCCCAGGCCGCGCCCGCCGACCAGGACGCCCTGATCCTCTCCGCCGTCCAGCGCGACCTGGGCCTGGACGCGGACCGGGCACGCACCCGGCTCGCCGCCGACCGGCGCTCCGGCGACACCGCCCGCGCCCTGCGCAAGCAGCTGGACAGCCGGTTCGGCGGCGCCTGGATCGACTCGTCCGGCACGCTGACCGTGGGTGTCACCGGGAAGTCCGCCGACGTGGCGCGGGGCGTGCGCACCACGCTCGTGCAGCGCAGCGAACGCGACCTGGACGCGGTCAAGTCCGCGTTGGACGCCCACGTCGCGAAGGCGCCGAAGTCGGTGCCCGGCTGGTACGTCGACCTGCCCACCAACACCGTCGTGGTCAAGTCCCGCCCCTCGGAGCTCGCCGCCGCGCGGGCGTTCGTCGCCTCCTCGGGCGTCGGCGCGGCGGCGGTCCGGTTCACCGGCACCGACGAGGCGCCGCGCCCGCTGGTCGACGTGGTGGGCGGCAACGCCTACACCATCGGCAGCGGCTCGCGCTGCTCGGTCGGGTTCTCCGTCAACGGCGGCTTCGTCACCGCCGGGCACTGCGGCTCGACCGGCGCGTCCACGTCCAACCCGAGCGGCACCTTCCGGGGCTCCAGCTTCCCCGGCAACGACTACGCGTGGGTGCAGGTCGCGGCCGGCAACACGCCGCGCGGCCTGGTGAACAACTACTCCGGCGGCACGGTGTCCGTGGCGGGCTCGCAGGACGCGCCGGTCGGCGCCACCGTGTGCCGGTCGGGCTCGACCACCGGGTGGCACTGCGGCACCATCCAGGCCCGCAACTCGTCGGTGAGCTACCCGCAGGGCACGGTGACCGGCCTGATCCAGACCACGGTGTGCGCGGAGCCCGGCGACTCGGGCGGCTCGCTGCTGGCGGGGACCCAGGCGCAGGGCGTGACCTCGGGCGGGTCGGGCAACTGCCGCACCGGCGGCACCACGTACTTCCAGCCGGTCAACGAGATCCTCCAGGCGTACGGGCTGTCCTTGCTCACCGGCGGTGGCGGCACGCCCAACCCGCCGACCGGCTGCCAGAACTCCGAGACCCGCCACAACGGCTCGCTGGCCGCGGGCGGGCAGGCGATCCAGCCGAACGGGAGCTACTACCAGTCCACGGTGTCCGGCGCGCACGTCGGCTGCCTGGCCGGGCCGAGCGGCGCGGACTTCGACCTGTACCTCCAGAAGTGGAACGGCAGCGCGTGGGCGGACGTGGCCAAGGGCGACAGCCCGGCCGCGAGCGAGACGGTGACCTACAACGGCACCGCCGGCTACTACCGGTACCGGGTGCACGCGTACAGCGGGTCCGGCGCCTACACCCTGGGGGTCACGAACCCCTAGTCCCGGGGGGAGGCCGTCGCGGGGTGCCTCTTCCCACCCCGCGACGGCCCGCTTAACCGCCTGAGGGGGCGGGTTGCCCCGCGGTCGTCCTGGTCGGCGGACTGGGCGACCGCGGGGCGTTTTCCACGCCCGCCGGCGGTCGGCACGCGGAACCGCGACCGACCGGCGGCGGCAGCGGCCGGGTCGCCGTCACCCCGGCCCCATCGGGTGACATCAACACGGAGCGTCAGTCACCTGATCGTGCAGCTGTGGAGACGTTTGCCAACGACCGATGCAGAAGGAGTCAAGTCGAAGGTCCCCGACCAGGTTAGGAAAACCGTGTCCGGAAACCGCACCCGCGGACTCCTGCGTGCCGCCGCCCTGCTCGCCGTCGGCACCTCACCACTGCTCACCTCCGCCGCGAACGCCGCGGAGGCCCCCACCGACCTGCTCGACGGCAAGGTCGGTCACTCCCCCGAGGTGGGGCAGCAGGTCGTCACGCCCGCCGCCGACCTCGTCCCCGGGCAGTCGGTGCAGCTGCCCGCGCCCGTGCCGGCCGTGGTGCCGCCGGCCAAGGCGCCGCACGTGGCCGCGCCCGCGGGCATCGGCCTGCCCGACGCGCCGCGGCCGACCGACCCCACCGGCCTCACCGGCGGCCTGCTCGCCCCCCAGGCCCGCTCGCTGACCCCGGCCGAGTCGGCGCCCGGCATCGAGCTGCCCGCCGTTCCCGAGCTGCCGGTCAAGGCGCCCCGGCTGCCCTAGTCGGCCGTGCCCCGGTCTGTCGTGCCCCGGTCGGCTGTGCCCTAGTCGGCTGTGCCCCAGTCGGCCGGCGCGGGCGGGCGGGGCAGCTGAGGGTCCCGTTCGCCCATCTCCCGCACCAGCAGCGCGACGTACAGCGACAGCACCGAGTCCGGGTCCTCCAGGGACACCCCGAGGACCTGCTCGATCCGGTTCAGCTGCTGGTAGTACGCGGTGCGGGAGAGGTGCGCGGCCGCGGCGGCGGCCGATTTGTTGCCGCCGTGCTCGCAGAAGCACCGCAGCAGTTCCACCAGGCGGCTGCCCTGGTGGCCGTCACGCGCGAGCAGCGGTCCCAGTTCCCGGTCCGCGAAGGCGAGCACCCGCTCATCCTCCCGCAGCAGGTGCAGCAGCCCGCGCAGGCGCACGTCGTCCAGCCGGTGGTACAGCCGGCCCCCGGGCGACCGCAGCGCCGCCCCGGCGACGTGCGCCGCCTCGCCCAGCGAGCGGCGCACGTCCGCCGGTCCCGTCACGGTCGTCCCGACGGCCACCACCACCGGCAGCGCGTGCTGCGTCGCCGCCGCCGTCCGGTGCACCTCCCGCGCCAACCGCCGCAGCACGCCGTCCAGCCCGGCCTGCGGCGGCAGCGAGAGCAGCGCCCGCACGCTGGTGTCGTCCACCACCCCGACCAGCGCGGGCACCGTCACCCGCCGGGCCGCCAGCGCCGTCGCCTCGGCGAGGTCCCGCAGCACCTCCTGGGTGGCCAGCGCCTGCGCGGGCGGGGTCGCGGCGCCCGGCCGGATCGCCACGCCGACCAGCTGCCGCCGCTCCAGGGGCACGCCCAGCGCGGCGGCCCGGGTCGGCAGGTCCCGCGGCGGCTGCCCGAGCAGCTGGGTCAGCAGGGTCCGGTGGGTCTGCCGCTCCAGCGACTCGCGGTCGCGCGCGACCAACCGGTGCACCGCCAGCGCCGACGCCGCCCGCTCGGCCACCACCACGTGCCGGTGCGGCGGCGCCTCGGGCGTGACCAGCACCAACCGGCCCCAGTCCGCACCCCGCGCGCCGACCACCGTGACCAGCCAGCCGGACGCCTCGTGGTAGGCGGTCCGCTCGGCCGGCGCGACCTCCCGCGACCGCTGCGCCCAGTCCGCGAGCAGCGCCGCCGGGTCCTGCCCGGCCGCGTCGTAGGCCAGCACGTCGCGCGCCAGCGTCTCCAGCACCACGGGCAGCCCGGAGGTCCGCGCCACCTCCCGCAGCACCTCGGCGGGCTCGGCCCCGGCCACGGTCAGCGCGGTGAACGCCTCGTGCACCTGCTCGGCCGCCCGCAGCTCGGCCAGCTGCGCGTCCACGATCAGCGCCACCACGGCCTCGGTCACCGACACGAACCGGGTCTCCCGGGCCAGCGCGACCAGCGGCAGGTCGTGCCGCTCGGCGGCGGCGACCAGGGCGCCCGGCAGCTCGTCGCGCCACCGCCGCACCAGCTCGACGACCAGCCCGGCCGCGCCCACCGCCGCCAGGTCGGCCACGTACCCGGCGAGCCCCTCGGCGTCCTCGGGCAGCGCGATGCCGGTGGTCAGCACCAGCTCGCCGCCGCGCAGCAGGTGCGCGATGTCCGCGACCTCGGCCGCGTGGACCCAGCGCACCCGCCGCCCCAGCCCGGTCGCGCCGGCGACCACCGCGGGCCCGCCCCGGCGGACCACCGGCAGGGCGAGCGCTTCGGCCACCGTCGGGTACATGGACACAACGTAATGGGAGGAGCCCGAAAGCGGAGCAGGTTGTCCATGGCGGCCCCCGCGGGCCCGCAGCACACTCCAGGGCAGGGACTACGACCGGAGGACGCGATGGGACACGAGGAGCTGCTCGCCCGGCACCGCGCCGTGATGCCCGACTGGATGGCCCTCTACTACGACCGGCCGATCGAGATCGCGAGCGCGTCCGGCCGGCACGTCACCGATGGCGAGGGCCGCACCTACCTGGACTTCTTCGCCGGCATCCTGACCAACGCCGTCGGCTACGACGTCGCCGAGATCTCCGACGCGATCCGCGCCCAGCTGAGCACCGGCGTGGTGCACAGCTCCACGCTCTACCTCATCCGCTCGCAGGTCGAGCTGGCCGAGCGGATCGCCGGGCTGTCCGGCATCCCGGACGCCAAGGTCTTCTTCACCAACTCCGGCACCGAGGCCAACGAGACCGCGCTCATGCTGGCCACCCGGTACCGCCGCAGCGACCAGGTCCTGGCGCTGCGCAACTCCTACCACGGCCGCGCGTTCGCCACCGTCGCGATCACCGGCAACCGCTCCTGGTCGGCCTCCTCCCTCAGCCCGGTCAAGGTGGCCTGGGTGCACGGCGGCTACCGGTACCGCAGCCCGTTCCGCGACCTCCCCGACGCCGACTACGTCTCGGCGTGCGTGGCCGACCTGCGCGAGGTGATCGCGACCGCGACCGCGGGCGAGGTGGCCTGCCTGGTCGTGGAGCCCATCCAGGGCGTCGGCGGGTTCTCCTCGCCACCGGACGGCCTGTTCGCCGCGTTCAAGGAGGTGCTGGACGAGCACGGCGTCCTGTTGATCTCGGACGAGGTGCAGACCGGCTGGGGCCGCACCGGCGAGCACTTCTGGGGCATCCAGGCCCACGGCGTCACCCCGGACGCGATGACCTTCGCCAAGGGCCTGGGCAACGGCCTGGCCATCGGCGGCGTGGTCGCGCGCGGCGACCTGATGGACTGCCTGACCGCGAACTCGCTGTCCACCTTCGGCGGCAACCCGCTGTCCACCACCGGCGCCCTGGCCACCCTGGACTACCTGCTCGACCACGACCTCCAGGCCAACGCGGCGAAGCTCGGCGACCGGCTGATCGGCGGGCTGCGGCGCATCGCCGAGGACCGGCCGGCGGTGGGCGACGTGCGCGGCAAGGGGCTCATGGTCGGCATCGAGCTGGTCGGCCCGAAGGGCGAGCCGGACGCGCTGAAGGCCGTCGCGGTGCTGGAGGGCGCGCGGGAACGCGGCCTGCTGGTCGGCAAGGGCGGCCTGTACGGCAACGTCATCCGGCTCGCGCCGCCGATGACGGTGACCGAGGACGAGGTCGAAGAGGCGCTGGGCACCCTGGAGGCCGTGCTGTGAACACCGCTCCCCGCAGGATTCCCCACTGGATCGGCGGCAAGCCGTGGGACGGCGCGAGCGCGCGGTCCGGCGACGTGCACGACCCGGCGACCGGTCGGGTGACGGGGCGCGTCGACCTCGCCGACGAGTCCACCGTGGACGAGGCGGTGGCGGTGGCGCGCGAGGCGTTCGCGCAGTGGCGCGACTCGTCCCTGGCGCGGCGCACGACCGTGCTGTTCGGCTTCCGCGAGCTGCTCGACGCGCGCAAGGACGAGCTGGCCGCGATCGTCACCGCCGAGCACGGCAAGGTGCTCTCCGACGCGGGCGGCGAGGTGCAGCGCGCGCTGGAGGCGGCGGAGTTCGCGTGCGGCATCCCCCACCTGCTCAAGGGAGGGTTCAGCGAGAACGCCTCCACCGGCGTCGACGTGTACTCGCTGCGGCAGCCGCTGGGCGTGGTCGGGGTGATCTCGCCGTTCAACTTCCCGGCCATGGTGCCGCTGTGGTTCGTGCCCAACGCGATCGCGTGCGGCAACGCGGTGGTGCTCAAGCCGTCGGAGAAGGACCCGTCGGCGGCGAACTTCATCGCCGCGCTGTTCGCCGAGGCGGGCCTGCCGGACGGCGTGCTGAACGTGGTGCACGGCGACAAGCCGGCCGTGGACCGGCTGCTGGCGCACCCGGACGTGAAGGCGGTCTCCTTCGTCGGGTCCACGCCCGTGGCGCGGTACGTCTACGAGACCGGCACCCGGCACGGCAAGCGCGTGCAGGCGCTGGGCGGGGCCAAGAACCACATGGTGGTGCTGCCCGACGCGGACCTGGACCTGGCGGCGGACGCGGCGGTCTCGGCCGGGTTCGGCTCGGCGGGGGAGCGGTGCATGGCGATCTCGGTCGTGGTCGCGGTCGACCCGGTCGGGGACGAGCTGACCTCGAAGATCGTCTCGCGCGTCGAGCGGCTGCGCGTCGGCGACGGTCGCCGGCCGGGCTGCGAGATGGGGCCGCTGGTGACGGCGGCGCACCGCGACCGCGTGCGGTCCTACCTGGACGCCGGGGTGGCGGAGGGCGCCTCGCTGGTGGTGGACGGCCGGCTGCACGCCGTCGACGGCGCGGCGGAGGGGTTCTGGCTCGGGCCGACGCTGTTCGACCACGTCGGCACGGACATGTCGCTCTACCGGGACGAGATCTTCGGGCCGGTGCTGTCGGTGCTGCGCGCGGCGTCCTACGACGAGGCGCTGGACGTGGTCAACGCCAACCCGTACGGCAACGGCACCGCGGTCTTCACCAACGACGGCGGCGCGGCGCGGCGGTTCCAGCACGAGGTCGAGGTGGGCATGGTGGGCGTGAACGTGCCCATCCCGGTGCCGGTGTCCTACTACTCGTTCGGCGGGTGGAAGGACTCGCTGTTCGGCGACTCGCACGCCTACGGCCCCGACGGGGTGCACTTCTTCACCCGCACCAAGGTGGTGACCGGCCGGTGGCTCGACCCGTCACACGGTGGGGTGAACCTGGGCTTCCCGCGCAACGCGTGAGCCCGCGGCTGTCCGGCGCGCGGGCGGGCCACGGGGTGGTCCGCCCGCGCGGCCGCGCTCACCCGACCTGGGCGGCCAGGTTCCGGGGGAGCGGGTCGTACCGGCTGAACCGGCGGGTGTAGGTGCCGGTGCCCGAGGTCAGCGAGCGCAGCTCGACGGCGTAGCGCAGCAGCCCGGTGGCCGGCACCTCGGCGCGCACGACCGCGGCGCCGCCCGCGGCGGCCTCCGTGCCCAGCACCCGGCCCCGCCGGCCGGACAGGTCGCCCAGCACGGTGCCCAGGTGCTCGTCGGGCAGCCGCACGGTCACCTCGTCCACCGGTTCGAGCAGGCAGGTCGTCCCGTTGGCGGCGGCGTCCTTGAGGGCCAGGGAGCCCGCGGTCTGGAACGCGGCGTCGGAGGAGTCGACCGAGTGCGCCTTGCCGTCGACCAGGACCACGCGCACGTCGACCACCGGGTACCCGCCCTGGAGACCGCGCTCCAGCTGGGCCCGCACGCCCTTCTCCACGCTCGGGATGAACTGGTGGGGCACCGCGCCGCCCACGACCCGGTCCACGAACTCGAAGCCCGCGCCGCGCGGCAGCGGTTCCACCTCGATGTCGCACACCGCGTACTGGCCGTGCCCGCCGGACTGCTTCACGTGCCGCCCGTGGCCCCTGGCCGGCGCGGCGAACGTCTCGCGCAGCGCCACCTTCACCTGCTCGGTGTCGACCTCCGCGCCGCCCGCGCGCAGCCGCGCCAGCACCACGTCGGCGTGCGCCTCGCCCATGCACCACAGCACCAGCTGGTGGGTCTCGGCGTTGCGCTCCAGCCGCAGCGTCGGGTCGCCCGCCACGAGCTTGCCCAGGTTGCGCGCCAGGTTGTCCTCGTCGCTGCGGCTGCGCGGCACGATCGCGACCGGCAGCAGCGGCTCCGGCATCTCCCACGGGGCCACCAGCAGCGGCTCCTCCGGCGCGGACACCGTGTCGCCGGTCTCCGCCGAGCCCAGCTTGGTCAGCGCGCACAGGTCGCCCGCCACGCAGTAGGGCACCTCGCGCAGGGTCGCGCCCAGCGGCGAGTAGACGTGCGCCACCCGCTCGTCGGCGTCGTGGTCGTCGTGACCGCGGTCGGCCATGCCGTGGCCGGAGACGTGCACCGGGCGCTCGGGGCGCAGCGTGCCGGAGAACACGCGCACCAGCGACACCCGGCCGACGTACGAGTCCACGGCGGTGCGCACCACCTCGGCCACCAGCGGGCCGTCCGGGTCGGCCTCGATGCGGGGGTGCGGGATGCCGTCCACGCCGGTGACGGCGGGCAGCGCGTGCTCCAGGGGTGAGGGGAAGGCGCGGGCGATGCCGTCGAGCAGCTCGGGCAGGCCCAGGCCCGTCGTCGAGCACACCGGCACCACCGGGTGGAACGAGCCGCGCGCGACGGCGGTCTCCAGGTCGGCGACCAGGGTGGCCTGGTCGACCTCCTCGCCGGAGAGGTAGCGCTCCATCAGGGTCTCGTCCTCGCTCTCGGCGATGACGCCCTCGATGAGCGCGTTGCGCTGCTCCTCGTAGGAGGGGTCGTCGGTGATGAGCAGGTTGACCAGGCCGCCGCCGTCGTCCGGCAGGTATAGCGGGACCACGCCCGTGCCGAACGCGTCCCGGCAGGCGGTGATCTCGGCCCGCACGTCCGCCCGCTGGTGGTCGCACCGGGAGATCACCACGGCGCGCGGCATCCCGACGGCCGCGCACTCCTCCCACAGCGCGACCGTGGCGGCGTCCACACCCTCCGCCGCGCTCACCACGAACAGCGCCGCGTCGGCCGCGCGCAGGCCGGCGCGCAGCTCGCCCACGAAGTCGGCGTAGCCGGGGGTGTCGATGAGGTTGATCTTGATGTTGCCGTGCCGGACCGGGGCCACGGCGAGGCCGACGGACCGCTGCTGGCGGACCGCGGCCGGGTCGTGGTCGCAGACCGTGTTGCCCTCGGTGACCGAACCCGCCCGGGTCAGGACGCCGGTGCTGGCGAGCAGGGCCTCGGTGAGCGTCGTCTTGCCGGAGCCCGACGGGCCGACCAGCACGACGTTGCGGACCTTGGCCGGGTCGTCCACAGCGACCGCGCCTGCCGAGTGGCCGTTGTCGGAGTGTTTGGAACCCATGGGACCACCCTCCACAAGTGTTTGGTGTTCGATCTCACACCTCCGGGGCGTGTCGGACAACCCCAAGTGGTCACACCCAACCCGGCAGGAGGAATCCGGTCGATTCGGTCCGTTGGGACGTGGCGTACGCCACCACCTGCGCGGGAACACGAAGTGGCCTGCCGAGAACGGGTCGGATTGGCCTGCTTCGGCGGTCCACGTGCGCCTTACGATGGGTGACGTCCAGTTCTGGGCACTCGTCCTCACGAAAGGTTGGTCGTGACCACTTCACCCGACGCCGGCACGCAGGTCACCGGCACTTCCCGCGTCAAGCGGGGCATGGCGGAGATGCTCAAGGGCGGCGTGATCATGGACGTGGTCACCCCGGAGCAGGCCAAGATCGCCGAGGACGCGGGCGCCGTGGCCGTCATGGCGCTGGAGCGGGTGCCCGCCGACATCCGCGCGCAGGGCGGCGTGTCCCGGATGAGCGACCCGGACATGGTCGAGGGCATCATCGCCGCGGTGTCGATCCCGGTGATGGCCAAGGCGCGGATCGGCCACTTCGTCGAGGCGCAGGTGCTCCAGGCGCTCGGCGTGGACTACGTCGACGAGTCCGAGGTGCTCACCCCGGCCGACTTCGCCAACCACATCGACAAGTGGCAGTTCACCGTGCCCTTCGTGTGCGGCGCGACGAACCTGGGCGAGGCGCTGCGGCGGATCACCGAGGGCGCGGCGATGATCCGGTCGAAGGGCGAGGCCGGCACCGGCGACGTGTCCAACGCGACCACGCACATGCGCAAGATCCGCGCGGAGATCAAGCGGTTGCAGAACCTGCCCGCCGACGAGCTGTACGTCGCGGCGAAGGAGTTGCAGGCGCCCTACGAGCTGGTGCGCGAGGTCGCGGAGGCGGGCAAGCTGCCGGTCGTGCTGTTCACCGCGGGCGGCATCGCCACCCCGGCCGACGCGGCGATGATGATGCAGCTGGGCGCGGAGGGCGTGTTCGTCGGGTCGGGCATCTTCAAGTCCGGGAACCCGGCGCAGCGGGCCGAGGCGATCGTGAAGGCGACCACCTTCCACGACGACCCGGACGTGATCGCCAAGGTGTCGCGCGGGCTGGGTGAGGCGATGGTCGGCATCAACGTCGAGGAGATCCCGCAGCCGCACCGGTTGGCCGAGCGGGGCTGGTAGGGGTTTCGCGGTGGCCCGCCGGGGGTTCGGCGGGCCACCGGCGTCTCAGGAGACCGGGTAGACCTCGATGTCGGCATTGTGGCCGTTGGCGCCCGCAAGCCGTTTGTCGCAGGTGATGAGCGGGACCCCGAGCTGCTCGGCCAAGGCCACGTAGAAGGCGTCGAACGCCGACACGGCGTGGCGGATCTCCCAGGCCCTCTGCGAGAGGGCGCGGTGGGTGAAACGGGTGATCGGCGCTTCGTGCACCCGCTGCATGATCCCGGTGGCCTGAGGCTCGGTCAGGACCGCGTTCAGGTGCAGGCGGCGGATGACCTTGAACGCCTCCGCGTCGATCAGTTCGGGCGCCGCGGCGGTTCCGGTGAACAGCCGGTTCTCCAGCCGGCGGTTGGGTTTGGGGTTGACGAAGAACTCGATCAGTGCCGAGTTGTCCACGACGGCGGTGAAGTTCACTCGTCCTCTTCCCGGACTTCGCGCACCACGCGCTGGAGCGCCTCGCCGTCGATCTTCCAGGGGCGGGGCCAGCTCCGCTGGTGGACCTCGGCCATGTCCGGCCGCGTGGCCACCTCGGCGAACACGTTGCGCAGGTAGGCGCTCAGCGAGATGCCCTGGGCGTTCGCCCTGTCCTGGAGCGTGTCCACGATCTCGGCAGGCACATCGCGGACGTGGACCGGCTTGACCTCGCGCTCGACCATGTCATCGAGTATAGGTTCGATGGTTGCAGTTTGCATGCAAGATCAATCGACCATCACACCGTACGGCTGAACCGCTCGAACGGGTGTGCCAAGCCCCACCCGGGACCGCCTGTCCCCTAGACGTGCTCCGAGACCAGCACGACGGTGGTCCCCGGCTCCAGCGCCTGGGCCGTGTGCGGCAGGTCCCCCGGGTACATCAGGTAGTCGCCCGGTCCCAGCTCCACCGGCTCCTCCCGCGGCCCCGCCAGCACCCGCCCCGCCCCGACGACCACGTGCTCCACGGTCCCCGCCATGTGCGGCTCGGACTCGCGGGCCGCGCCGGGCTCCAGGTGCAGCACGTAGATGTCGCGGCGCGCCCCCGGCGGGCAGGACGCCAGCAGGGTGGCGGTGTAGTGCGCCTTCTCCGAGTAGATGGCCGGTCCCTCGCCCGCGCGGATCACCCTGACGCGCGGCGCGGGCGGGTCCACCAGGCGGGCGAACGGCACGCCCAGTGCCACGCCGAGCGCCCACAGCGTCTCCACGCTGGGGTTGCCGTTCGCGGCCTCCAGCTGCGACAGGGTCGACTTCGCGATGCCGGCCCGCTTGGCGAGTTCGCTGAGGGACAGGCCCACGCGCTCGCGCTCCCGCCGCAGGGAGGCGGCGATGACCTCCAGCGGCGCGCCTGTGTTCGACATAACGGTCCCATCGTTCGGCTTGACGAACACCACCCCTGGTGTTCATCGTAGAAGACGATGCGTTCGACATGGCGAACCCCGGACCCCCCGCTGCTGCGCGACGTCGCCGCGGTGGCGGCCGGCGCGGCGGTCAGCGGCGCCTCCTTCGGGGCGATCTCCACCTCGGCGGGCCTGGAGTGGTGGGTCCCGGTGGTGATGTCGCTGCTGGTCTTCGCGGGCGGCTCGCAGTTCATGGCCGTCGGTGTGGTGGCGGCGGGTGGCGGGCCCGTGGCGGCCGTGCTCGCCGGGCTCGTGCTCAACGCCCGCCACCTGCCCTTCGGGCTCGCGGTCGGGCACGTGCTCGGCGACCGGTTGTCGCACAAGCTGCTGGGCAGCCACCTGCTGATCGACGAGTCGACCGCGTTCGCGCTGGCGAACCGGCACGACCCGGAGAGGGCCCGCGCCGCGTTCTGGGCCTGCGGCGCCGCGCTGTTCGGCGCGTGGAACGCGGCGGTGCTGGTGGGGGCGTTCGTGGGGCGGACCATCGGTGACCCGGACGCGTTCGGGCTGGACGCGGCGTTCCCCGCGGCCCTGCTCGCGCTGCTGCTGCCCGCGTTCGAGGACCGCGTCACGCGGAACGCGGCGCTGCTGGGCGCGGCCGTCGCGCTGGCCGCGACCCCGGTGCTGCCCCCGGGCGTGCCGGTGCTGCTCGCCCTGGTCGGCCTGCTGGCCGCGGCGCGGCGGGAGGTGGGGGCGTGACCCTCACCGCCGTCCTGGTGCTGGCCGCGGGCACCTACGCGTTCCGGGTGGCCGGGCCGCTGCTGCGCGGTCGCCTCCGGCTGTCCGACCGGGTCCGGGAACTGATGTCGACCGCGGCGACGGTGATGCTGTTCGCGCTGGTGGCGACGTCGACGCTGACCGAGGGGCGGGGGTTCGCGGGGCTCGCCCTGCCGGCCGGTGTGCTGGTGGGGGCGGTCGCCGCGTGGCGTCGGGCGCCGTTCGTGGTGGTGGTCGTGCCGGCCGCCGCGAGCACGGCGCTGCTGCGGCCGGCCGGGGTGGATTGATCGGCCGCCCGCCGGCCGGGACCCGGCGCGCGGTCAGCCCCGGGCGAGGAGGCGCAGCCCCAGCGGGGTGATGGCGTGGACGGCGTGGTTGGCGACGCGGCGGGTGGTGATGAGGCCGGCCTCGCGCAGCACGGTGGTGTGGTGGCTGACGGTGGCGGGGCTGATGTGGTTGGTCCTGGCCAGGTGGGTGCTGGTGCCGTGGTCGAGGACCGAGCGCAGGATCGCGGCCCTGGTCGGTCCCAGCAGCGCTTTCAGGGAGTCGCCCGCTCCGGCTCCGGCGGCCGTCAGCCGCGCCTCGGGCGTGACCGGGAAGACCAGGACCGGCTGCGCGCGCGGACGGGCCACGACGACGGGGCGGGTCGGCCAGAAGCAGCAGGGCACGAGCAGCAACCCGCGCCCCTCCAGGCGCAGGTCCCGCTCGACGTGGTGGTCCACGGCCAGCACCGGGGGCGCCCAGGTCATCGTGGGGCCGAACCCGGTCAGCAGCCCCTCGGTGCCCCGGCTCAGGTGCGCTTGCGCGCGGGTGGTCGCCTCCAGCCGGACCGCCGCGCCGATCACCTCCTCGTACGGTTCGACGGCGTGCCTGGAATAGAGGGCCTGCTCGTCCGGAACCGGTACGGGGAGGTCGGGAAAACGGATCAACCGGGTCGCCACCGCGATCAGCGCGTGCACCGCGGCGCGCAATTCGCGGTCCCTCGCCACCTGCTCGCGCAAGTCGCAGCGCCACCTCTCGAAGAAAACGCCGCCCCCGCCGTGCCGGAGGACCTGCACGCTGCCGATCACCTCCCACACCGGATCGAAATCCATCCTCATCCTGGTGCGGCTGATGTCGACATCGCTGAAATGAACGCGCAACTGCGGCACGTCTCCCCCCGAGATCGCGACCGACCGACCTCCACCGGAGGCCGGAGCAACCACATGATGCCGCCAGAGCACGTGTGAGCAGCCGGAACACCGCAAGATCGACCGCTTGGCGTACCCCGCGGCGATGTCGTCGAGCCGTCGGTCGAACAACGGTGGCTCTGATCAGAGCAGCACCGCGCGCTGCTTCGAACGAACCTCAGGGACCGCGCGAGTTCCCTCCGGTTGAGGCCCCGGACGTCGGTTTCATGCCTCAGCAACTGAACCACGGGCACACCCGTTCCGGCGGCCACGCGCCGCCGGAACGGCGTCCCCCGTTCCTCGTGCCGGCGCTCGCCGTCGTGCTGGTCGCACTCCTGTCCGGCTCGGCGGCGCACGTCGCGGCCCCCGAGCGGACCCGCGTGGTCCCGCCCTTCCACCGCATGATGTACCTGCCCGACGAGCAGGACCGGCGGATCGCGCGGGCGAAGGACGCGCTCGTCGTCGACTGCACGGCCGCGCGCGGTCTGAGCTACACCCCGGACGTCGTGGACGTCACCGAGGACGAGGCGCTCGCCGCGCTGCGGCCGTTCGGGCTGGAATCGCCGGAGGTCACCGAGGCGGAACCACTGCCCCCCCGAGCCCGTCCACGACGAGCACTACGTGCGCGCCTTGTTCGGGGACCCGGACCGGCGCATGGTGGCGCGCGGCGAACGGCTGGAGATGTCGTGGCCCGCGACCGGCTGCCAGGCCGACGCGGAACACCGCCTGCTCGGTGACCGGCGGCAGCGGGCGTCGGAGCTGCGGCTGCGGCTCTACGACGGCGAGCGGGACACCAGGGAGCAGCTCGACCGGGACCCCGCCTTCACCGCCGTCACCGAGAGGTGGCGCGGCTGCGTGGAACGCCTCGGGTTCGCCGCCGCCGACCCGGGCGACCTGCTGAGCGGGCTCCCCGGCGGAGCCGATCCGGCAACCGCCCCCGCGGCACGGGCGGACCTGCGGTGCAAGCGGGAGACCGGGTACCTCGACCTCGCCTACGCGCGCCTGGCCGTCCTCCAGCAACGGTGGCTGGACGCCCACCGCGAGCTGGTGGACGAGTGGCTGGCGCTCAGGCAGCGGCAGGACACCGCGGCGCGGGAGGTGCTCGGCCCCGGCGGACCGGTCCCGGCGGACCGACCGGCCGCTACCCCTGCTCGATGTAGTCGCGCAGCCGCCGCGCCAGCAGGCCCCGGTCGTCCGCCACGGTCAGCTCCGGCCGCCCCGGCTTGCCCGCCCGCACGTCCGCCACGAACCGGGCCACCTCCGCCGGCTCGGGCACCAGGGGCGGACCGAGGTGGGCGAGCGTCACCGCCCGCTCACCGGGATCGGTCTCCACCTCCACCGACCAGCCGTGCTCGCCGCTCCACACCAGCATCAGGTCGCGGTCCGGCCCCTCGGCCAGCGCGAGGTAGGCGGTGGTGGTGTCGGAGACCTCGAACTCCGTGCCCTCGGGCGGCACGCCGATCTCCTCGGCCACGGCCCGCACGTACCCGGCCAGGCCGGAGGCCAGACCACCCGCTTCGTCCTCGGGCCACATGTCCACCCCTCACATCGCGATCGGCGAGGCCAGCCAGGTCTCGGGGATGCCGAAGGCGTCCACCAGGGTCCGCGCGTGCGGCCGCAGCTGCCCGCACAGCTCGTTCACCGCCTGCGTCACCGCCTTGGACCGCTGGGGCGTCAGCCTGCCGTGCTCCAGGAACCACGCCCGGTCGGCCTCGACGACGCTGAGCGCGTACAGGTCGCACACCCGCCCCAGCAGCTCCGTCGCCGCCGGATCGGTGCCGCGACCCAGCGCGGCCACGAACGCCTCCAGCACCACCCGGTCCACGTGGACGCGCGCCGCGTGCAGCACGTGGTCCTGCGCGGCGTTGAACACCTCGAACGCGTCGTCCGCCGACGCCCGCCGCAGCCGCCGCGCCAGGCCCTCCAGCACGTGCCGCTCGCGGTCCTCGAACTGCCGCAGCTGCCAGCCCCGGTCCAGCAGCGCGTCCGAGCTGCCCGACACGAGCCGGTCGATGAGCGCCCGCGCGGCCGTGCGCTCGATCACCACGTTGACCGCCTGGTCGGCCACGAACCGGATCACGCCCCACGGGTCCAGGTCGCCCACGTGGTCGCGGTAGCTGGTCAGCAGCCCCTTGGCGACGAGCTGGAGCAGCACCGTGTTGTCGCCCTCGAACGTGGTGAACACGTCCGTGTCGGCCTTCAGCGCCGGCAGCAGGTTCTCCGCCAGGTACCCGGCGCCGCCGCACGCCTCGCGGCACTCCTGGATCGTGCGCGTCGCGTGCCCGGTGGCCACCGCCTTCAGCCCGGCGGCGCGCGACTCCAGCTCCCGCCGACCCCGGTCGTCGGACACGTCGTGCAGCGCCGACACCAGCTCCTCCTGCGCGAAGTGCAGCGCGTAGGTCTGCGCCAGCGCGGGCAGCAGCCGCCGCTGGTGGGCCAGGTAGTCCAGCACCACGACCTCCTCACCGCTCCCCGGCCGCGGGAACTGCCGCCGCCGCTCGCCGTAGCGGACCGCGAGGGTCAGGGCCTTCTTCGTCGCGCTGCCCGCGCCGCCCGCCACGCTGATCCTCCCGCGCACCAGCGTGCCCAGCATGGTGAAGAACCGGCGGCCCCGACCCTCTACCGGGCTGGAGTAGGTGCCGTCGGGGGCGACGTCGCCGTACCGGTTGAGCAGCGCCGAGCGCGGCACCCGCACCCGGTCGAAGGTCAGCCGCCCGTTGTCGACGCCGTTCAGGCCCGCCTTGGGCCCGCAGTCCTCGATGGTCACACCGGGCGCCGGGCGGCCCTCCCCGTCCCGGATCGGCACCACCAGGGCGTGCACGCCGTGCTCCTCGCCGCCGGTGACCAGCTGCGCGAACACCACGGCCAACCGCCCGTCGCGGGCCGCGTTGCCGATGTAGTCCTTGCGCGCGCCCTCGTCGGGCGTGTGCACGACGAACTCCCGGGCCTCCGGGTCGTAGGTGGCGGTGGTGCGCAGGTGCTGCACGTCCGACCCGTGGCCGGTCTCGGTCATGGCGAAGCAGCCGGGCAGCTCCATGCTCATGATCCCGGGCAGGTACCGCGCGTGGTGCTCCTCGGTGCCCAGCGCCTGCACCGCGCCGCCGAACAGGCCCCACTGCACGCCCGCCTTGACCATCAGCGACAGGTCGCCGAACCCGAGCACCTCGAAGGCCACCACCGAGCCGCCCACGTCGCCGTGCCCGCCGTGCTCGGTCGGGAACCCGATCAGCGGGTGGCCGCCCTCGGCCAGCACGCGCATCTGCTCCAGCACCCACGCGCGGTGCTCCTCGCGGGGCAGGTCGCGCACCGGCGCGACCTTGCCCAGCAGGTCCAGCGAGTCGCGCCGCGACCCGGCCCACCTGCCGTCGAGCAGCTCCCGCAGCGCCTCGGTCAGCTCCACCACCACGAACCCCCGTTCCACCGCCTGGGAAAAGGGGGTACCCGCCGGTAGCCCTCGCGACGAGTGGAATGGGTCACCCGGTCGGGGGGATCGTGTGCTTGCGCACGTGCTGGAACAGCAGGTTGGTCTGCACCTCGCTGACCTCGCGCCGCGTGGTGAACCGGTCCAGCACGAGCCGTTGCAGGTGGGCCGTGTCGGCGACCGCCACGTGCACCAGGAAGTCCTCCGGGCCCGCCACGTGCGACAGCGCCAGCACCTCGGGCAGCGACAGCGCGTACTCCATGAACGGCCCCACGATCGCCCTGGTGTGCGGCCGGACGCGGATCGCGATGACCGCCTGCACCGGCCGCCCGACGGCCGCCAGGTCCACCTCCGCGTGGTAGCCGGTGATCACGCCGCGCTCGCGCAGCGACCGGTGCCGCACCACGCACGTGGAGGGCGCCACGCTCACCCGTTGCGCCAGGTCCTTGTTGGGCAGCCGCGCGTCCTTCTGGAGTTCCCGCACGATGGCCGCGTCCACCGAATCCAGCACGGCGATTCCCCTCGTTGTCCGAACCAGGTGCGGAAGTCTGCCCGCTTCACCGACGAGAAGTCCACGATCCGTCCATGACGCGGTTGCGAACGACGGCGGTGCACGGTGGGCGCGAGGACCTCGCCGACCTGGGTGTGCACGCCCTGCCCCTCGACCTGTCCACCACCTACCCGGTGCCCGACCAGGCCGCCGGCGGCCGTGCGCTCCAGGACCTGGCGGAGGGCGCGGCGCGGGCCGAATCCCCGGTCTACGCGCGGCTGCACAACCCGACCGTCGCCCGGTTCGAGCAGGCGCTGGCCGCGCTGGAGGGCACGGCCGCGGCGGTCGCGTTCGGCAGTGGCATGGCCGCGGTGACCGCCGTGGTGCAGGCGGCGTGCGTGCTGGCCGGCAAGCCGCACGTGGTGGCCGTGCGCCCGCTCTACGGCGGCACCGACCACCTGCTGTCCAGCGGCCTGCTCGGCGTGCGCACCACGTACGCGACCGCCGACCGGGTCGCCGACGCGATCACCCCGGACACCGGCCTGGTCGTGGTCGAGACGCCCGCCAACCCCAACCTCGACCTGCTCGACGTCGCCGCCGTGGTGGCGCGGGCCGGGACGGTGCCGGTGGTCGTGGACAACACCTTCGCCACGCCCGTGCTCCAGAACCCGGCCGCGCTCGGCGCGGCCTACGTGCTGCACTCGGCCACCAAGTACCTCGGCGGCCACGGGGACGTGCTCGGCGGCGTGGTGGCCTGCGCCGAGGAGCGTGCGGCGGAGCTGCGCCGAATCCGGATCGTCACCGGCGCGGTGCTGCACCCCCTGGGCGGCTACCTGCTGCACCGCGGCCTGGCCACGCTGCCGCTGCGCGTGGAGGCGGCCCAGCGCACGGCCGTCGAGCTGGCCCGGCGGCTGGCCGGGCACCCCGGCGTCGGCCTCGTGCGTCACCCGTCCCTGCCCGGCGGCGACCCGGCCGGCCTGGTCGGCACGCAGATGGGAGGGCCAGGCGCGGTGCTGGCGTTCACCACCCGGGAGGACCCGGCGGCCGTGGTCGCGCGGCTCGGGCTCATCACACCCGCGGTCAGCCTCGGGTCGGTCGACACCCTGGTCGAGCACCCGGCCGCGCTGACCCACCGGCTGGTGCCCGGGGCGGAGCGCGAGGCGTCGGGCGTGCCGGGCGACCTGCTGCGGCTCAGCGCGGGGCTGGAGGACGTCGAGGACCTGTGGGCGGACCTGGACCGGGCGCTGTCGGGTGCCTGTGAGCGCCATTACATCAAGCCTTCCTCAAGCGGGGAGAGGGCACTGGTCCAGACCGGATAGCGTTTTCACCGCCACGGCGGGCCACAAGCCCCGGATTCGCGGGGTCGCGCTCCACCACGACCCCGCCGCCGCGACGCAGTCGCGGCCACGGATGCGGCCGCGGGAAGACCGACCGGGGCGGGCGGGTGCCACGAGCACGCGTCCCTCCCGGTCACCTACCCTGGGGTGAGCCGATCGAGGAGGAACCCCGCCGTGTCCGTCATCGGTGTCCTCGCCCTCCAGGGCGACGTCCGCGAGCACCTGGTCGCGCTGGCCGAGGCCGACGCCCTGGCCCGGCCGATCCGCAGGCCCGAGGAGCTGGCCGAGGTCGACGGCGTGGTGCTGCCCGGTGGCGAGTCGACCACCATCAGCCGCCTGCTCGCCACGTTCGACCTGCTGGAGCCGCTGCGCGCCCGGATCAAGGAGGGGATGCCCGCCTACGGCTCGTGCGCGGGCATGATCCTGCTCGCGGACCGCGTCCTCGACGGGCGGCCCGACCAGCACCAGCTCGGCGGCCTCGACATCGTGGTGCGGCGCAACGCCTTCGGCCGGCAGGTGGACTCCTTCGAGGCCGAGCTCGACTTCACCGACGTGGGCGAGGTCCACGCCGTGTTCATCCGCGCGCCGTGGGTCGAGGCCGCGGGCGACGACGTGGAGGTGCTCGCCAGGGTCCCCGAATCCGAGGACGCGGGGGAGGCCGCCGGTAGGATCGTCGCGGTTCGGCAGGGGCACGTGCTCGCCACCTCGTTCCACCCGGAACTGACCGGCGACGGGCGCGTGCACCGCCTATTCGTGGACATGGTCCGTTCCGCGGGCTGAGGGACAGACGGAGGAGACATGAGCGGCCACTCCAAGTGGGCGACCACCAAGCACAAGAAGGCCGCCATCGACGCCAAGCGCGGCAAGCTGTTCGCGCGCCTGATCAAGAACATCGAGGTCGCGGCCCGCACCGGCGGCGGTGACCCGGACGGCAACCCCACGCTCTACGACGCCATCCAGAAGGCCCGCAAGAACTCGGTGCCGCTGGACAACATCGAGCGCGCCCGCAAGCGCGGCGGCGGTGAGGAGGCGGGCGGCGCCGACTGGCAGACCATCATGTACGAGGGCTACGGCCCCAACGGCGTGGCGGTGCTGATCGAGTGCCTGACCGACAACCGCAACCGGGCCGCGTCCGAGGTCCGCACCGCGATGACCCGCAACGGCGGCTCGATGGCCGACCCCGGCTCGGTGTCCTACATGTTCGGCCGCAAGGGCGTGGTGATCGTGCCCAAGGGCGGGCTGAGCGAGGACGACGTGCTCATGGCCGTGCTCGACGCGGGCGCCGAGGAGGTCAACGACCTGGGCGAGAGCTACGAGGTGGTCTCCGAGGCCGGTGACCTGGTGGCCGTGCGCAAGGCCCTCCAGGACGCCGGGTACGACTACGAGTCGGCCGAGGCGAACTTCCTGCCGTCGGTGTCGGTGCAGCTGGAGGCCGAGGGCGCGCGGAAGATCTTCAAGCTGATCGACGCGCTGGAGGACTGCGACGACGTGCAGAACGTCTTCGCGAACTTCGACGTGTCCGACGAGGTCATGGCCGAGGTCGGCTGACCCCGGGCGGTCCGGACCGCGACCCCGCGCCGCCGGCCGGCGCGGGGTCGTCGTCTTACGCGGGGGTGACGGCCGCGGCGGGACAATGACCCGGTGTCGACCCCCACCCCCCAGGACCTGAGGCTGCGCGACTGGCTGCTGGAGCAGGCCGAGCTGCACGGGCACGCGGTGGTCACCGTGCCCGAGGACGACGAGGGCGCCGGGTACGCGTTCTCGGTCGGCGCGTGGCGCCGGTTCGGCGTGGCCGAGGCCGTGGTCATCGGCCTGCCCCCGGAGCAGGCGCAGGTGCTCATCCGGGCCTACGTCGACCGGGCGCGCCGGGGCGAGCGGTTCCTGCCGGGCAGGCTGTACCCCGACTTCTTCGCGGGCGTGCCGGTCACCTTCGAGCGGGTGTTCAAAGGCTTCTACCCGGAGTTCTTCGGCAGCGCGTTCCTGCTGTACGGCAAGGGCGACTTCGCGGCCGTGCAGATCATCGTGCCCACCGCCCAGGGCCGCTTCCCCTGGCACCACGACGCGCCCATGGGCTTCGGCGACTGGCAGCTGCTGCTGACCGAGAGCGGCCGGCCCGAGAGCTGGGAGCCGGGCGTCAACGGTCCCTGATCCCCCCAGGGGGTTGTCAGGCGGGTGTTGTCAACCCGGGACGACCGACCACGGACAACGTCCGGCGCGGTACCACTGTGGGGTGCGCCGGAGGTCGTGGTGGTTCGGGGGCCGGCGCACCGCCGCAAGGGGGAGGCGCGTGCCGTCCCGTTCGGGTCCGGGGGGAGCCGGGCGGGGCGGTGCGCGTGGACCGGGCTCGGTCGCGGGGGCCCCGCCCGCGGTCGGGGATGGGCCGCGGGAGGGGCCTGCCGACAGGTCCCTCCCGCGGTGTGCCCCGGGCCACCCGGCCGTACGTCGATTTCCTCCCGTACCCCCGTTCGGCGTAGTTTTGCCGAACGTCGATGGTGGCACGGTTGACACCAGGAGGACTCCAGTGAGCGCCACGAGCGCCGTCCCCACCCCGCAGCGGGGCTTCTTCGGTCACCCCCGGGGACTGTCCACGCTGTTCTTCACCGAGCTGTGGGAACGCTTCTCCTACTACGGGATGAAGGCGATCCTCGCCTACTACCTGTACCGCTCCACGGCCGAGGGCGCGCTCGGGCTCGACAGGAGCTTCGCGCTGTCGCTGGTCGCCATCTACGGCGCCTCGGTCTACATGTCCGGCGTGGCGGGCGGCTGGCTCGCCGACCGGGTGCTGGGCGGGCAGCGGGCGGTGTTCCACGGCGGCCTGCTGATCATGTTCGGGCACATCGCGCTGGCGCTGCCGATCGGCCTGGCCGGCGTCTACACCGGCCTGGTGCTGATCGTGCTCGGCACCGGCCTGCTCAAGCCGAACATCTCCACCGTCGTCGGCGGCCTCTACGACCGGCAGGACCCGCGGCGCGACTCGGGCTTCACGATCTTCTACATGGGCATCAACCTCGGCGGCTTCCTGGCCCCGCTGGTGTGCGGCTTCCTGGGCGAGGAGTACGACTGGCACCTCGGCTTCGGCGCGGCGGCGGTCGGCATGGCGCTGGGCCTGGTCGTGTACCGGATCGGGGTGCGCGGCCTGGGCGACTCGGCCGCCACGCCGCCGAACCCGCTGCCCGCCGGGGAGCGCGGCCGGGTGCTGGGCCGGATCACGGCCGCGGTGGTGGGCGCGGTCCTGGTGGTCGGGCTGCTGGTGGTGACCGGCGTGCTCGGCGCGGAGGGCGTGATCAACCTGATCAGCCTGCTGTCGGTGCTGCTGCCGATCGGCTACTTCGCGGTGATGATCCGCAGCCCGCGCACCACGCCGGTGGAGCGGTCCCGGGTGATCGCCTACATCCCGCTGTTCATCGCGGCGGCCATGTTCTGGCTGCTGTTCGAGCAGAGCGCGACGGTGATCGCGGCGTTCGCGGACACGCGCGTGGACAACTCGTTCCTGGGCCTGTCGTTCCCGCCCTCGTTCGTCCAGTCGATCAACCCGGTGATGATCATCGCGATCGCGCCGCTGTTCGCCCTGCTGTGGGTGAGGCTGGGCAACCGGCAGCCCGTGACGCCGCGGAAGTTCGGCTTCTCGCTGCTGCTGGTGGGGCTGTCCTTCCTGCTGCTGATGGTGGCCGGCCAGGGCGACCCGGCGGTCCGGGTCGGCTTCCTGTGGCTGATCGTGATCTACCTGGTGATGACCTGCGGCGAGCTGATGCTGTCGCCGGTGGGGCTGTCGGTGACGACCAAGCTCGCGCCGCGCGCGTTCGCCTCGCAGACCATGGGCCTGTGGTTCCTCGCCGCGGCGGCCGGGCAGGGCGTGGGCGCGATCGTGGTGCGCTCCTACAGCGACGAGAACGCGGTGACCTACTTCGGCGTGCTCGGCGGGTTGGCGATCGCGCTGGGCGTGGCGCTGGTCCTGGGCGCGAAGTCCATCCACGGCCTGATGCGGGGCGTGGACTAGCACCGACTAGCACCGACCGGCACCGACCAGAGCCACGGCTGGTGCCGACCGGGTTCCGCGACCGGCGCCTGGGAAGTGCCGCCGCGTCGCCGGGCGGGTGTCGGAGGCGACCGGCGCCGACCAGTTCCCGCGACCGGCGCCCGGACCGGGGGTGCGGCTCTCCGCACCCGCGCGGGAATGCGAGCGACCCGCCGCGGCGGCGGTGCGGCGGGTCGCTCGCCCCACCAGCATGCACCAAGGTGCTGAAGCTCAGCTGATGGTTTCCACCATCGTGTGTCGTTTTTTCACCCCATTCGTTACCGGGAAGCGCGCCGGACCCCGGATGGCCCGCGACGGCCGCCGGACCACGGGGCCCGCCGCGCGCAGGTCCGGGAAGCGGCGGAACAGGCCGCGCAGGGCGGCGGCCGCCTCCATCCGGGCCAGGCCGGCGCCCAGGCAGTAGTGGATGCCGGAGGAGAACGACAGGTGCTCGCGCGCCTCCGGCCTGCCGGGCGTGAAGCGGTGCGGGTCGGCGAACACCCCCGGGTCCCGGTTCGCGCCCCCGATCAGCATCATGATCGGCGTGCCGCCGGGCACCCGCGTGCCGGCGACCTCGGTCGTCGCGAACGGCACCCGCACCGCGTACTGCACCGGCGGGTCGAGGCGCAGCGTCTCCTCCACCACGGCCTCCGCGTACGAGGGGTCGTCGAGCAGGCGCTCGCGCACCTCCGGGTGGCCCAGCACGGCCAGCACCGCGTTGCCGATCAGGTTGACCGTCGTCTCGAACCCGGCCACCAGCAGCAGTTCCGTGGTGGCGATCAGGTCGTCGCGGCTCAGGTCCTCGTTCGCGACCAGGGCCGACACGACGTCGTCCGGGCCCGGCTCGCGCCGCCGGTGCTCGACCAGGTCGTCCAGGAACTCCTGGAACTCCCGCAGGCCCTGGTGCAGCGCCCGCATCTCGCCGAGGTCGCGCACCCCGTCGATGGCGTTGACCAGCGCCCTGGCCCACCGGGCGAACGCGGTGTGGTCCGCGTTGGGCACGCCGAGCAGGTCCGCGATGACCTGGATCGGCACCCGCCCGGCGAAGTCGCGCACCAGGTCGAAGGTCGGCCGCCCGGCCACCTCGTCCAGGTAGTCCTCGACCACGCGCTCCACGGTGGCGGTCTGGGCCCGCAGCCCGCGCGGCGTGAACCACGGCGCGACCAGCCGCCGCATCCGGGTGTGCTCCGGCGGGTTGAGCACCAGGAACGACTCCTCGACCGGGTTCACCAGCCGGCGTCCGCCGACGTGGGCCGACGAGTCCACGGGTGACAGCGCGTTCGGGGCCAGCACGCCGAAGCCGGGGTCGCGCAGCAGCGAGGTGCTCAGCGCGTGGGAGGCGGTCAGGTGCAGCCCCATCCGGCTCTTCACCAGCACGCCGCGCCGGCGCACCCGCTCGTACTCCGGGTAGGGGTCGCGGGTCGGGTCCACCCCGAACAACCGGCCGGCGGGGTCGCCGAGGAGGGCTTGTAATCGCATGACGTTGCGGCCCGCGAACAGCAGGGCCGCGTTCTTCACCGTGGACGGCATGTGACCACACTGGACCGGGCGCGGTGCGGTTTCAAGGAAGGGGCCGGTCCGGCGGGTCGGTCACCCCTCGGGGTGGGGCCGGCCGGGCGGCCCCACCCCGCCGCCGGTCAGCGCCGGACGACCAGCGACGCCAGCCGCCACGTGCCGCCGTCGGGGATGGGCTCGGGCCGCTGCGCCAGGGCCAGGTCCGGGAACCTCCGCAGCACGGCCGCGAGCGCCACCTCGGTCTGCACCCGCGCGAACGCCGCCCCCAGGCAGAAGTGCGGCCCGTGCGAGAACCCGAGGTGCCCGACGGCGGGCGGGCGCGTGACGTCCAGCCGGTCCGGGTCGTCGAACGCGCGCGGGTCGCGGTTGGCCGACACGATGGCCGCCGTCACCGCCTGGCCCGCGCCGATCACCACGCCGCCGATCGACACCTCCTCCCGCGTGTACCGGGGCGTGGTGAGCAGCTGCGGCCCGGCCCACCGCGTCAGCTCCTCCACCGCGCGCGGCAGCAGGGCGGGGTCGGCGCGCAGCGCGGCCAGCTGGTCGGGGTGGTCCAGCAGCGCCACCAGGCCGTTGGTGACGAGGTTCGTCGGCGTCTGCCCGGCCAGCACCAGGTGCCACACCAGGGTGACCAGCTCGACCTCGGAGAGCCGGTCGCCGTCCTCCGCCCTGGCCCGCAGCAGTTCGGAGATCAGGTCGTCGCCCGGTTCGGCCGCGCGCCGCGCCACGGCCGCCCGCGCGTCCGCGATGATCCCGGGGATCGCCGCGACGAACGCCCCGCCGTGACCCGCCGCCACGGCCGCGCCGTGCTCGCGCCACCGCGCCCGGTCGCCCGGCGGGATGCCGACCAGCTCGCAGATCACCTCCATCGGCAGCGGCCGGGCGAAGTGCTCGTGCAGGTCGACGGTGTCGCCGGCCGGCAGCGCGTCGAGCATCGCCTCCACGGTCGCCTCGACCGGCGAGCGCAGCGCCGCCGCCCGGCGGGCGGTGAACGCGGGCGCGGCCAGCCTGCGCAGCCTGGTGTGCTCGGGCCCGTCGATCTCGGCCATCGTGCGCAGGTACGGCAGGCAGTCCTCCGGGATGCCCGGCAGGCGCAGGAAGCTGGCGGAGTTGACCTCGAAGCGCGGGTCGCCCAGCACCACCCGGGCGTCCGCGTGCCGGGTGACGATCCACAGCGTGCCGAGGCCGGGCAGCGACATCCGCGCCACGGGTGACTCCTCGCGGGCCCGGCCGTAGGCGGTGAAGGGGTCGAGCAGCACCGCCGGGTCGGCGGGGTTCAGCTCGGGGACGGTCATCGGCAACTCCAGATGTTGAGATCAGATGTTCCTGTCATCTGAGTGGCGCACGGTATCTTGATCGCGCGGCGCGGGGCAAACGGGGAGCGTGATGATGCGTCTGAGCAGGGCGGAGCTCCAGGAGCGCAACCGCGCGCGGGTACTGGCCGCGGCGCGCGCCGAGTTCGCCGAGCGCGGTTTCCGGGACGCGAAGGTCGACGGAATCGCCCAGCGCGCCGAGCTGACCCGCGGTGCGGTCTACTCGAACTTCCCGGGCAAGCGCGCGCTGTACTTCGCCGTGCTGGCCGACCTGGTGGAGCGCGCGCCCGTGCCGCCGAACCCCCAGCTGGGCACCGACCTCCGCACCGCACTGGGCGCGCTGGCGCGCGCGTGGGTCACCTCACCCGCGTTCGACCCGCTGCACCGCGACTTCCCCGCCGAGGTGGCCGCCGAGGAGGGCACCCGGCGCCCGTTCACCCAGCTGCTCAAGCTCGACGCGCTGCTGCTCGGCCTTGCCGTGGAGCGCCTTGCCGTGGAGCGCCCGACCCCGGCCGGCGCCCGGTCCGGCGGGCCGCCGAGGCGGATGGTCCGCGTCGCGGAGACCGTGCTGACCGCCCTGCACGGCGCGAGCGGGCTGGCCGCCGCCGCGCCCGGCTTCGGCGAGCAGTTCGACGTGATCAGCGCCTGCGAGCGGTTGGCGGGCCTGGACCTGAGCGACTGGTGGCCGTCGCCCGAGCACCCGCCGGTGCGGGTGGAGGACGCGCCGTGGCGACCGCCGACCGCGGTGGACCTGGTGCGCGCCGCGCCGGTTCCGCCGGACGGGGACGGGGTGGTCGTCGTGCTCGGGCTCAACCGCCTGGCCGCCGCGGAGGAGGCGGTGCGGACCGGTGGGCCCGTCACGGTCGTCGCGGTCACCGGGGAGCCGGGGGAGCTGGCGCCGCTGGTCCGGCTCGTGGTGGGGCAGCTGTGCGGGTGCCTGCGGCAGGCGTTCCCGGTGGGGGCGTGGCCGGGTGTGCGGGTCGTGTGCGACGACGACGGCGTGCTGGCGGCCGCGGCGGGGGTGCCGGCGGTCAGCGACGAGACGGAGGTCGCGGTCCGCGTCCGGGGTGGTCGGGTGGTGGCTCGTGCCGAGGGGGCCGGTGCCGGGCACGCGGTGGGTGTCGGGGTGCGCGCGGAGGTCTGAGGTGACCGGTGGCCGGGTCGGGGTCCGGCCTGGATCAGGTGCGGGGCGTGGGCACGGATTCGGCGGCGGGGTTCGGGGCGGCCGGGTTGTGGGTGGCGGGGTTGTGGGTGGCGGGGTTGTGGGTGGCGGGGTTTCGGGCGGCCGGGGTCCGGGCGCCCGTCGGCCTGGCGGTCCGGCTCGGCGCGGGCCTGCGCTCCAGCACCCGGCGGAAGTCGTCCGGGATCGGGGTGCTGCGCAGCTCCGGGGTCCCGAAGGAGACGTAGCGGTTCCAGCCGGTGGCGACCGGCGTGCCGTCCACGTCCGCGTCGAACCCCATGGTCAGCGTCGTGGTGCCGAGCGTGCGCACCCGCACGCCGATCCGGATCAGGTCGTCGAACCGGGCCGGGCCCAGGTAGCGGATGGACGTCTCCGACACCACGAAGTCGACGCCGTGCTTCTCCAACTCCTTGTAGGAGCCCAGCAGGGACCGCAGCGCCTCGACCATCGCGGCCTCGAAGAAGACTGGGTAGCGGGAGGCGTGCACGATCCCCTGGCGGTCGCAGTCGACCGGGCGCACCCGCACCCGGTGCACGTGGGCAGCTCGCGGGTCGGCCATGCCGGAGATCCTATGGGGTAGTAGGGCGGTCGCGCGGGGACCTCGCGGCGATCGCGCCGAGTGGCGCGGCCACCAGCTCGCAGCCCGCCACCAGCAAGATCACCGAAACGGGTGCCCACCCCCACACCTCCACGAGCGTGCCGCCGGCCGCCGCGCCGAGCGAGAACGCGCCGATCTTGAGGCTCGCCCCGGTGGTCGAGACCTGCCCGAGCAGCGGGCCCGGCGTGTACCGCTGCCGGGCGGTGATGGTGGCGGGCAGCGTCGGTCCCTGCGCCATACCGCTGAGCAGGACCACCCCGAGCAGCGCGGTGAACCCGCCGGCCAGCGGCCACAGCAGCAGCGTGACCCCGTAGAGCGCGACCGTCGTGAAGACCACGCGTTCGGGTCGCCACCCCGGCAGCCGGCGCCGCACCGCCAGGACGCCCACGACGCAGCCCACTTCGAGCACCGCCCAGGCGATCCCGGTCGCGTCCCGGCCCGCCCCCAGGTCCTCCAGGTGGAACGGCAGCGTGGTGAACACCAGGCCGGACGCGCCGTAGCCGAGCACCGACGCGGTCGTCGCGCCGCGCAGCGGGGGAGTGGCCGCCAGGTGCCGCAGCCCGCGCCGCACGGCGGTCCACAGCGACGGGTGCGCGTCCGCCGGGTGCGGCGGCACCCGCAGTGCCGCCGTGCACAGCGCGCCCACCAGCGACAGCGCGCCGATCACGGCCACCGCCGTCGCCGGTGACGCGGCCGCGCCCAGCACGCCCGCCAGCGCCGGGCCGCCGATCGCGGCGGTGTTGAACAGCAGCGCGTCCTGGGAGGTCGCCCGGTTCAGGTCCACCCGCCCCGCCGCGGCGAGCCGAGGCACCAGGCTGGTGAACCCGCCGCTGGTCATGGGCAGCGTGATGCCCGCGACGAAGGCGGGCGCGGGCAGCAGCGCCGCCGGGGCGGCGAGCATGGCCAGGGCCATCGCCGCGAGCACGACCTGGTTGCCCACCAGCAGGAGCACGGGGCGGCGGGCCCGGTCGAGCCACGCGCCGAGCAGCGGCCCGGACACCACCGACGGCACGGTGTAGGCGGCGACCACCAGGCCGGAGAGCAGTTCGGAGCCCGTGCGCGAGGCGACCAGCAGCAGCACCGCCACGCCCACCATCTCGTCCGCGAGGCGGGCGAGACCCGCCGACAGCAGGTACCGGGTCACCGGGCGTGCCGGGTCACCCGGTGCGGCGGTGCCGGCGGACGCTCTCCTCGACCAGGTCGAGCACGGGTTCCAGGTCGTCCGCGGGCAGGCCCATGGCCAGGTGCGAGACCAGGCCCTCCAGCACCAGCTCCAGGAACGACGTCAGCACGTCCACGTCCACGTCGTCGCGCAGGTTGCCGGCCTCCCGCTGGCGCTCCAGGCGCTGCCGGGTGGCGTCGGTGAGCTGCCGCGACCGCTCGGCCCAGCGCGCCCGGAACTCGGGGTCCGTGCGCAGCCGCCGCGACACCTCCAGCCGGGTGCCCAGCCAGTCCGCCGGGTGCTCGGCGTCGCCGGTGGGCGCGGGCGCGGACAGCAGGTCGCGCATCACCTGCACCAGGCCCTGCTCGGCGACGACCTCCGCCATGCGCAGCGCGTCGTCCTCGGCGAGGGCGAGGAAGAGGGATTCCTTGTCGCGGAAGTGGTGGAAGATCGCGCCCCTGGAGAGGCCGGTAGCCTCCTCCAGGCGGCGCACGGTCGCGCCCTCGTAGCCGAAGCGCGCGAAACACGTACGCGCGCCGTCCAGGATCTGGCGGCGGCGGGCGTCGAGGTGGTCCTGGCTCACCCTGGGCACCGGTCGATGTTGCCAGGGTGGCCCGGCGAAATCCAATCAGTACGTACGGCTTGAGCAGGTCCACTTTGGGGTGTACTTGTCGATCAGGGGTCGAAACACCTGGTCAGGACCACTACGGTGGGGTGGTGTGACCGCAGGTGAGGGCATCCGGCCGCTGTCGCGGACCGCGGCGGTCCTGGGGTGGCCCGCGCGTCGACCGTCCACGCAGGACCGCGGCCGTCGCGGGCCGGACCTGATCGACCTCCTCGGACTGGTCGGGTCGGGGGTCGCCGCGCCCGCCGGGGTGGAGCTGGTGGTGTTCGAGACGCTGTGCGTGCCGGAGCCGCTGCGCACCCCGGCCTACGCCGCCGCGCTCGGCGAGGAGCGCGGGGGCGTGGTGCCCGCCGGGCGGTTCTTCGTGCACGAGGCGGCGCTGCACGCGCGGGTCGGTGATGCCGGGGTGCTGGCCGAGCAGTGGCGGGCGGTGGCGGACCGGGAGGACGTGGTGGTGCGGCTCGTGCCGTTCGCGGCGGGGCACGCCGGGGTGCTGCGGGCGCCGTTCGCGCTGCCGGTGGGGGTGCACCCGGGGGACCTGCTCGACCGGATCGCGCTCGACGTGCCGTCGTCGCGGGCGGCGTTCCGGCGGAGGGCCGAGGTCTGGGGTGGGGAAGTGCGGGGTGGGGCACGGCGGGGTGGGGCACGGCGGGGCGGGGAGGCGCGGGGCGGGGAGGCGCGGGGCGAGGCGCGAGACGGGGAGGCGCGAGACGGGGAGGCGCGGCGGGCCGGGGTTGGCTGGGGTGGTTGAAGGCGGGGCTCCGGGAGGCGGGCCCTTGAGGGCGGCCCCCAAGGGAGGGCTGTCCAAGGGCGGGCCCTGGGGCGGGCTGTCCTGGGGCGGGCTGTCCTGGGGCGGGCTGTCCTGGGGTGGCACCCCAGGGGTGGCACCCCAGGGGTGGGCTGCCCAAGGGCGGGCTTCGGGCAGGTGAGCCATCCGGCAGGTGAGCCGCTCCGCAAGGCCGCGCGGCCGCGAAGATCCGCCCACCACCCGCTGTCCGCGAGGTGAACACCCTGCTCACAGGGTGGACACCGGGCAACAGCGGGGGTTTGGGACTGCTGTGTTTGTCGGTACCCCGGTGTAGCGTCGAGCAGACGAGGATCATCACCGGGAGTGCGCAAATTGACTGCTGTCCGTAACGCCCCTGCGGAGGGGCCCGTCCCCGCGGTCTTCCGGGACCGAGCGGAGGCCGAAGCCTACGTGGCCTCGGTCTGCTTCAAGCACGGACCTCCGAGGCTGCTCGGAGTCGAACTGGAATGGACCGTCCACCACGTCGAAGACCCTTACCGCCCGCTGGACGCCGCCGCCCTCGCGACCGCGCTCGGCGAGCACGCCCCACCCGCCCTCGTCCCGGACAGCCCCCGGCGACCGCTCCCCTCCGGAACCCCGTTGACGGTGGAGCCCGGCGGTCAGGTGGAGATCTCCACCCCGCCCCGCGAATCGCTGAGCGACCTCCTCAAGGTCGTCGCCGCCGACGTCGACCACCTCCAGCGCCTGCTCGAACCGGCCGGCCTGCGCCTGGGTAGCCGGGGCGCCGACCCGTTCCGCCCGCCCCACCGGCTGCTCCGGGTGCCCCGCTACGCGGCCATGGAGCAGGCGTTCGCCCCGTTCGGCCCCGAGGGCATCACGATGATGTGCAGCACCGCCGGCCTCCAGGTCTGCCTGGACTTCGGCCTGCTGGAGGACCTGCCGAAGCGGTGGGCCGCGGTGCACGCGCTCGGGCCCGTCCTCAACGCCCTGTTCGCCAACTCGCCCGGCGTGGCCGGCCGGCGCACGGACTGGGCCAGCGCCCGGATGCGCTCGCTCTACGCCACCGACCCCGTGCGCACCCGCCCCGCGGCGGTGTGCGCCGACCCGGCCGCCGCGTGGGCGCGGCGCGTGCTCGACGCGCCGGTCATCGTGGTCCGCCGACCGGGGCCGGACTGGACGCCGCCGCGCCCGCTGACCTTCGCGGACTGGGTCGCGGGCGGGTTGGACCGGCCGCCGACGCCGGACGACCTGGACTACCACATGAGCCTCCAGTTCCCGCCGGTGCGCCCTCGTGGGTACGTGGAGGTCCGGTACCTGGACACGCCGTCGGACGGTGGCTGGGTGCCGCCCGTGGTGCTCATGGCCGCGCTGTTCAGCACGGCCGAGGTGGTCGACGCCACGCTGGCCGCCACCGAGACGGCCGCGGGCCGCTGGCTCGCCGCCGCCCGCTACGGGCTGCACGACCCGGTGCTGGCCCGCGCCGCGCGCGACGTGGTCGAACTGGGGTGCGCCGCGCTGACGAACACCGACGTGTCGGCCGAACAGGCCGACGCGATCGCGGAGGAGCTGCACCGCACGCTCGACGAGAAGACGCCAGGGGGGCGTTCATGACCGGCACGGACAGGACCGGCACGGACAGGACCGGCACCACCACCACCGACACCACCACCACCACGGGCACCACCACCACCACGGGCACCACCACCACGGCAGGCCCCGGCGGGGACCGGTCCGCCGCCGAGCGCCTGCGCGACCACGTCGCCACCCAGCTCACCAGGGCGCGCGAGCGCAGCGCGCTGCTCACCGGCGCCGTCGACGACCACGACCTGGTGCGCCAGCACTCCAGGCTGATGTCGCCGCTGGTGTGGGACCTCGCGCACATCGGCAACCAGGAGGAGCTGTGGCTCGTCCGCGACGTGGGCGGCCGGGAGCCGGTCCGCGCGGACATCGACGAGCTGTACGACGCGTTCAAGCACGCCAGGTCCTCCCGCCCGGAGCTGCCGCTGCTCGGTCCGGCGGAGGCCCGCCGGTACGTGGCCGAGGTCCGAGACAAGGTCCTCGACGTGCTGGAGCGCACCCCGCTGGAGGGCCGCCGGCTCCTCGACGGCGGGTTCGCGTTCGGCATGGTCGTGCAGCACGAGCAGCAGCACGGCGAGACCATGCTGGCCACGCACCAGTTGCGCGTCGGGGACCCGGTGCTCGACGCGCCGCCACCGCCGCCCGGCGGCCCGGTCGGGCCCGCCGAGGTGCTGGTGCCCGGCGGCCCGTTCACCATGGGCACCTCCACCGAGGCGTGGGCGCTGGACAACGAGCGCCCCGCGCACCAGGTGGTCACCGACCCGTTCTTCATCGACACCACCCCGGTCACCAACGGCGCCTACCTGGAGTTCATCGCCGACGGCGGCTACGCCGACCCGCGCTGGTGGAGCGAGGCGGGCTGGGCCCACGTGCGCGAGGCCGGCCTGGTCGCGCCCCGCTCCTGGCAGCGACAGGGCGACCGGTGGCACCGCACCGCGTTCGGCGTGACCGCGCCGCTCGACCCGGACCAGCCGGTGGTGCACGTCTGCTTCCACGAGGCCGAGGCGTACGCGAGGTGGGCGGGCAAGCGGCTGCCCACCGAGGTCGAGTGGGAGAAGGCGGCCCGGTTCGACCCGGCCACCGGCCGGTCCCGCCGCTACCCGTGGGGCGACGAGGAGCCGACCGAGCGGCACGCGAACCTCGGCCAGCGGCACCTGTCGCCCGCCCCGGTCGGCGCGTACCCGGCGGGCGCCTCGCCGCTGGGCGTGCACCAGCTGATCGGCGACGTGTGGGAGTGGACCAGCTCGGACTTCCGGGGCTACGCCGGGTTCGAGGTGTTCCCGTACGCCGAGTACTCGCAGGTGTTCTTCGGCCCCGACCACCGGGTGCTGCGCGGCGGGTCGTTCGGCACGGACCCGGCCGCGGTGCGCGCCACGTTCCGCAACTGGGACTACCCCATCCGGCGGCAGGTCTTCGCCGGCTTCCGCTGCGCGCGGGACGCGGGCCGGGACGAATCGACCTGAGGTGTGCCGCCACCTGGGTTACCTGGGTCCCGCCGTGCCCCTCGCCGCGCTGGTGCACGACCCGCCGCACTCGCTGGAGCGGCAGTCGTACGCGCCGGCGGACATGCGCGGCGGTGGCACGGTCAACGCGGACGGCTACGGGGTGGGCTGGTACCCCGCGCCGGGCGGTCCGGCGGTGCGCTACCGCCGGGCGGGCGCGATCTGGTCGGACGAGAACCTGGCCCGGTTGAGCCGGGTCGTGGTGTCCGGCGCGGTGCTGGCCGCGGTCCGGTCGGCGACGGTGGGGATGCCCGTGGTGGACACCGCGTGCGCGCCGTTCACCGACGGGCGGTGGCTGTTCAGCCACAACGGCCGCGTCGCGGACTGGCCGGGGTCCGTGGTGGACCTCGCGGGGGCGCTGCCGACCGAGGCGTTGCTGACCCTGGACGCGCCGACGGACTCGGCGCTGCTGTGGGCGCTGGTGCGGGCCCGGCTCGACGCGGGCGCCGAGCCGGCGGCGGCGCTGGCCGACGTGGTGTCCGAGGTGGCCGCCGCCGCCCCGGGCTCCCGGCTGAACCTGCTGCTCACCGACGGGACCGTGCTCGCCGGCACGACGTGGACCCACTCGCTGTGGGTGCGCGCGGGCGGCGGCGCGGTGACGTTGGCCTCCGAGCCGCTCGACGACGACCCGGACTGGCGGGAACTGCCCGACGGCCGCGCGGTCACGGCGGATGTGACCGGTGTGTCCGTTGTGGACATCAAGGGAATGGGACGAGGATGACCGAGCCTGTGCTGGACGTGCACCTGACCCCGGAGGACGCGGCGCTCGCGCTGCGGGCCGAGGCGAGGGCGGGCCTGACCGCGCGGCCGAAGTGGGTGTCGCCGAAGTGGTTCTACGACGCGGTCGGCAGCGAGCTGTTCGAGGAGATCACCCGGCTGCCCGAGTACTACCCGACCCGGGCCGAGCGGGAGATCCTGGTGGCGCGGGCCGACGAGATCGCCCGCACGACCGGCGCCCGCGCCCTGGTGGAGCTGGGCTCCGGCTCGTCGGAGAAGACCCGGCTGCTGCTCACCGCGCTGCGCGGGCACGGCACGCTGGAGGAGTTCGTGCCGCTGGACGTGTCGTCGTCGGCGCTGGTCGAGGCGGCGCGGGCGATCCTGGCCGACTACCCGGGCCTGCGCGTGCACGGCGTGGTCGGCGACTTCACCGAGCACCTGGGCCTGCTGCCGGGCGCGCCGCCGCGGCTGGTGGCGTTCCTGGGCGGCACGATCGGCAACCTCATCCCCGAGGAGCGCGACAAGTTCCTCAGCTCGGTGCGGGAGGTGCTGGGCGCGGGGGAGTGGCTGCTGCTCGGCACCGACCTGGTGAAGGAGCCGGACGTGCTCGTGCGCGCCTACGACGACGCGCGCGGGGTGACGGCGGAGTTCAACCGCAACGTGCTGCGGGTGGTGAACCGCGAGCTGGGCGCGGACCTCGACCCGGCCGACTTCGCGCACGTCGCGCTGTGGAACGCCGAGGAGGAGTGGATCGAGATGCGGCTGCGGGCGCTGCGGCCGGTGCGGTCGCACGTGGCGGCGCTGGGTCTGGACGTGGAGTTCGCGGAGGGTGAGGAGCTGCGGACGGAGGTGTCGACGAAGTTCCGGCGCGCGGGGGTGGAGCGGGAGCTGGCCGCGGCGGGCTTCGAGCTGCACCGGTGGTGGACCGACGAGGAGGGGCGGTTCGCGCTGAGCCTGGCCCGCGCGGCCGGGTAGGCGGGGGGTGCTCGGCCGGTCGTGGGGCGGTCGAGCACCCCGCCCCGCCTCGGCCCCGCGACAAGCACCCCGCAGCCGTGAGCCCGCGGGGTGAGGGCGCGCGGGGTGAGGGCGCGCGGGGACCGCGCGGTCGGACGGGTGAGGTCCGGCCGGTCGCGCCGTCAGTGCCCGCCGTCAGTGCCCCGCGCCGTCAGTGCGCCGCGACCGCCCGGAACGCCAGGCCGCGCAACCGGGCCGGGTGGCTGAGCACGTCGGTGCTGTCCACGAACTGGTCCACCGCCCCCACCAGCGGCAGCGCGGCCACCTCCGGGTCGGTCACCGCGGCGGCCAGCGCCCGGGTGAACCGGTCCGCGCGCAGCACCCGGAACGGCCGGTCGTGGTACCACCGGACCGCCGGGTCGACCGGCTCGGCCAGCCCCAACCCGTCGCACACCCGCGCCACGTGCTCGTAGGCCACCACCAGGTGCTCCTCCCGCTCGCGCCAGTTCCCGGCGGCCAGCACCGCCCGCAGCACCGGCACCAGCTCGGCGTACCGGGCGAACGCGCTGCCCAGCCACTTGGAGTAGGGCGGGTACCGGCGGTCCAGCAGCAGCCGCAGCCGCATCAGGTCGCGCACCAGCCGGGCCGCCACCACGGCCGACCCCAGCTCGTCGCCGACCTCGCCGCACCGGCCGACGAACGCCTCCTCCTGCGAGATCCGCAGCCACTGGCAGGCCAGCACGTGCCGCCACACGTCGTCGGGGTACCAGCGCAGCTCGGCGCGGGCCGGGGTGAGCTGCCCGAGCCCGTCGTGGAACACCGCGCCCGCCGTGGTCTCCAGCAGCCGCTGGGTGGGCGCCGCGAGCCAGTCCGCCGCGGTGACGCCCGCGCGGGGGTCGAAGCCCAGCTGCCGGTCGAACCAACTGCCCAGGTCGGTGATCTCCACCCGGTGGTCCACCGGCCCCGAGGTGGGCGCCATCACGCCGGCGGCCTCGTCCCCGGTGGTGCCGTCCCCGGTGGTCGCGAAGTGCGTCGGCCACCCGAGGAAAATCTTGGGCAGGTGCTCCGCCAGCGCGGCCCGGACGTCGTCGGCCCTGGTGTCCTCCGGGTCCAGGAACAGCTGGAGGCGCGGCCCCCACTCGTGGTCCGCCGATCGGGTGGTGTCGAAGCCCAGCACCTCCGAACCGGAGCCGATCCGGGCCGCGCTGTGCGGCACCGGGCCGAAGTGCTCGTGGACCAGCGGTTCGACCGCTTCCCGGTAGAACCGCTCGGACAGCTCCAGGCCGGGAAGGAACCGATCGGCGGCCACGAATCCTCCGTTCTGCGGGTATTGCTCGACACGATCGGGTGAGAGCCTCGCGCGATGGCGTCGCGGTGTCTCTGAGGGGCGACGCCGAGTGAACAGAGGGAGCGCTACCCCATGCAACTCCGATACAGAGCGCTGGTCCTGACCTTAGCCGCGGGCACCGCGGTCTCGGGTCTGGTCGGAACCGGTTCCGCCGCCGCCCGGGAAGCGCAGGGCGCCACCCCGGTCGAGTGGTCGACCTGCGCGGCCGACGTGCTCGCCGAGATCCCCGAGGCCCAGCGGACCAAGGTCAGCTGCGCCAACCACCCCGTGCCGCTGGACCACCGCAGGCCGGGCGGCCCCAAGATCACCGTGGCGCTGATGAAGCGCCCCGCCGACGACCAGGCGAACAAGGTCGGCTCGCTGTTCCTCAACCCCGGCGGCCCCGGCGGCGCCGGGCTCATCTACTCCGCCTACGGCAGCTCCTTCTTCCAGCCGGGGGTGATGGAGCGGTTCGACCTGATCGGGTTCGACCCGCGCGGCGTGGGCCGCAGCTCGCCGCTGCGCTGCTTCGAGACGCTGGAGGAGGCCGAGGAGGTCTTCGGCCGGATGTCCGCGATCCCGCTGACGCGGACCCAGATCCGCGACACCACGGTTGCCACCGAGGACTACACCGACGCGTGCGCGCGCACCGCCGGCCCCCTGCTGGACCACATGTCGACCGAGGCCGTGGTCCGCGACCTCGACCTGCTGCGGCAGGGCGTGGGCGACCGGCAGCTGAACTTCGTCGGCTTCTCCTACGGCACGCTGATCGGCGCCACCTACGCCAACATGTTCCCGTCGAAGTCCCGGGCCCTGGTGCTGGACGGCAACGTCGACCCGGCGCTGCGCACCACCAACGGCGCCGAGTACGACCGGCAGCGCGCGCAGGGCTTCGAACTGGCGCTGGACGCCTTCCTCAAGCGCTGCGACGCCGAGGGCGACAGGTGCGCCTACAGCGAGGGCAACCCGCGGGCCAAGTTCGACGAGGTCCGCGACCACCTGCGCACCCGGTCGATCACCCTGCCGTCCGGTCAGGTCGTGACCTACGACGGCTACGTGGGCCGCGTGTCCAGTGACCTGTACGCGCCGACCCGCTTCAAGGCGCTGGCCGCGTGGTTGCAGGCCGTCTACGCGGTGCTGCACCCGGAGGCCGCGCCGTTCTCGGCCCAGGCGCAGGTCGACGAGCTGCCGCCGCTGGCCAACCGGCGCGGCCTGGCCGACGTCCGGCCGCTGCCCACCGCGGACACCCCGTACGAGTTCGACGACTCGTACTACGGCGTCAACTGCTCGGACAAGCCCTTCCCGCGCATCCCCCAGCTGTACCCGGCGGTGGCCGCCGCGTGGGAGCGGGAGTCGCCGACCTTCGGCCGCTCGCAGGCCACCTCCGACCTGCTGACCTGCGCGACGTGGCCGGTGCCGCGGCCCGACCGCTACGCCGGCCCGTGGGGCAAGCGCACCCCGAACCCGGTCGTCGTGGTGGGCAACTACTACGACCCGGCCACGCAGCACAAGTTCTCCCAGCGCATGGCCCGCCAGCTGGGCAACGCGCGGCTGCTCAGCGTGGACGCGTTCGGGCACTGCATCCTGGGCGACAGCGCGGGCGTGGACACCCTGGTGACCGACTACCTGGTGAACCTCAAGGCCCCGGCCAACGGCCAGGTCTTCCAGCCCAACGCCCAGCCCTTCTAGCCCGTCCCCGGTGGTTCCCCGGTGCGGTCGTCGCGTTCGCGGCGGCCGCACCGGCGCGTTCCCCGCGGGTAGGGTCGGCCACGCCGGTCCCACCCGCGGGCAACCTCCCGCGGTGCTCGGCGTCCACCTCGGTGGAGAACCGACCGCACCACCCCGGGGAGCCCCGTTCCATGTCCAAGCGCGTACTGGTGCTGCTCGCGGTCGTCCTCGCCGCGGTCCTCGTGGTGGTGCTCGCGGTGGTGTTCCGGGACCGGGAGGAGCACCCCGGCGCGGTGGTGGACGGCCAGGTCCGGTTCCAGGTCCTGACGCCCACCCTGATCCGCGCGGAGTACGCCGAGGACGGGGAGTTCGAGGACCGGCCCACCTACAACGCGGTCAACCGCGGCCTGGCCACCACCGCGTTCACCACCGAGGAGGTCGACGGCTCCCTGGTGATCCGCACGGACCGGCTGACGCTGCGCTACCGGCAGGGCTCGGGCCGGTTCGGGCCGGACAACCTCCGGGTCGAGCTGGACGCGGGCGGCGAGGCGGTCACCGCCCGCCCGACGTGGGGTCAGCCCGGCGAGTGCGGCCTGGGCCTGGTGTGCGAGGCCGAGACCATGCTCGCGCTGGAGGGCGCGCAGGGCGTGCGCGACGCCGACGGGTACACCGGTCCCGGCTACGTCGCGGACCTGACCGCGCCGGGCGCCGGGGTCGAGTGGAGCCAGCGGGAGGTCACCGCGGCGGGCGAGCACCGGGTCCACCTCCGCTACCGCGCGGACCGCGCCCAGGAGCTGGTCGTGCGGGCCGGTGACCGGGAGCAGGCGGTCGCGCTGGAGCCGACCGGCGGCGAGTGGGCCGAGGCGGGCGCCGTGCTGACCCTGCCCGCCGGCAGGACACCGCTGTCCCTGCGCTGCCCCGACGGCGGCTGCGACGCCGCGGTCGACCACGTGGCCGTCACCCCGCCCGGCGACGGCTTCCCCGAGCACACCGGGGCCGAGCACGCGGCCGCCAACCTCGGCGGCTGGCGGCGCAGCCTCGACTACGTCGACCAGCCGCGCTCGCTGCCGGTGATGATGTACGAGGGGCTGCTCAGCCGGGACGGCTGGTACCTGCTCGACGACAGCGGGACCGCCATCGCGAACCCCGACGGCACGACCACGCCCCGGGCCGAGCGCGACGGCTACCAGGACGGCTACCTCTTCGGCTACGGCCACGACTACCGCCAGGGGCTGCGCGACCTCAGGGACCTGACCGGGCCGCCGGTGATGCTGCCGCGCCAGGCGTTCGGCAACTGGTACTCCCGCTACGCCGCCCACGACCAGGACCACTACCGCGACGAGCTGCTGCCCGCGTTCGAGGCGGCGGGCGTCCCGCTGGACGTGCTGGTGGTGGACACCGACTTCAAGAGCCCCAACAAGTGGAACGGCTGGAACTGGGACGAGTCGCTGTTCCCCGACCCGGACGGGTTCTTCCGCTGGGCCGAGGAGCAGGGCCTGCGGGTGGCGCTCAACATCCACCCCAGCATCGACGCGAACGACCCCCGGTACGCGGAGGCCGTGCGCACCGCGGGCGGGGAACTGGCGCCCGGCGAGTGCGGCATGGGCGGCGACATGGACTGCCGGGTGTTCGACCTGAGCGACCCGCGCCAGCGCCAGGCGTACTTCGACCTGCACCGGGAGTTCGAGGAGCTGGAGCCGGAGCTGCTGTGGTGGCTCGACTCGTGCTGCGACGGCAGCGCGTTCCGGCCCGAGGGCATCTCCCCGGACAGCGCCTTCAACGCCGAGTACGTCCGCCGCGCCGAGCAGCGGGGCCTGCGCGGCTTCTCCTGGAACCGCAGCGGCGGCGGCTACAACGGCTACGGCGGCAACCAGGTCTACCCGGCCGGGCCGTGGGCCGAGCACCGCTACACCGTCGACACGTCGATGGACACCTCCTCCACCTGGGAGCTGCTCGCGTTCGCCTCGGAGTACACGAGCAGCCGCGGCAACATCGGGATGCCGTACCAGTCCCACGACATCGGCGGCCACAACTACGCGGGCAACCCGGACAACCGGCTCCCCGACGACCTCTACGCCCGCTGGGTGCAGTTCGGCGCCTTCCAGCCGCTGCTGCGGCTGCACTCCAACCACGGCTACCGGCTGCCGTGGGAGTACCCGGGGGTCGAGGAGGCGGCGGTGAGGTTCCTCAAGCTGCGCAAGGCGCTGCTGCCGTACACCTACACGGTGGCGCGGCAGGCGCACGACACGGGCCTGCCGATGAACCGGCCCCTCTACCTCGACCACCCGGGGCACCCGGAGGCGTACGAGCACCCGTCGCAGTTCATGTTCGGCGATGACGTGCTGGTGGCGCCGGTGACCTCGCCGGGGACCGAGGACGTGCCCACGGAGCTGTGGGTGCCGCCGGGCACGTGGGTGGACTACTTCACCGGCGAGACCGTTACCGGGCCGACCACGACCACGGTGACCTCGGACCTCGACACCATGCCGGTGTTCCTGCGGGTCGGCGGCATCCTGCCCACCAGCGCCGACGACACCTCCAACGCCCGGGAGCAGGTCGGGGACCTGGTCCTGGACGTGGTCGCCGGCGCCTCGGGCTCCTTCGAGCTGTACGAGGACGAGGGGGAGGGCCTGGGGTACCGGCGGGGCGAGTCCGCCCGCACCGCGATCCGCTACTCCGAGGAGGACGGCTCGGTGACCGTCGAGCCGCGCGCCGGGTCGTTCGCGGGCGCGCCGGCCGAGCGGACGTGGACGGTGCGGCTGCGCGGCGTGGCCGAGCCGACGCGGTTGGCGGTCAACGGCGCGGACGCCCCGGGGTGGGAGTACGACGCCGAGAGCCGCACGCTGACCGTCACCGCGACCTCGCCCGCCGACCGGGAGCTGACCGTCACCACGCGGTGAGGGTCGGCTCCCGGCACGCACGCGACGCGGGCCGCCCCGGGGGTGGGACGGCCCGCACGCGGTCCGGAGCGGGTCAGATCTTGCCCGTGCCCGCGCCCTGGGTCACGATGGCCTTGACGTCGGCCGCCGGGGCCGCGGTGTACCGGTAGTAGTTGGCCGGGTTCTCGACCGAGCCGCCCACCACGGGGTCGCCGGACTCACCCGTGTAGTGGTTGTTCCGCTCGACGATGCTGCCCTTCGGGCCCGCGTAGCTGGTGGTCATGGGCTCCTCGACGTCCTCGAAGTAGTTGCCCTCGACCCAGCAGCCCGCCTGCTGCTGGCAGGCCACGCCGACGTCGCTGTTGTCGTAGAAGTAGTTGTTGAGCACGTGCACCGGGTTGCCGAAGCGGACGCGCGGGTTGCGCTGCGGCGTCTTGTCGAACCAGTTGTGGTGGTAGGTGACCTTCAGGTACCCGGTGTCCTGCGCGCCGTTGTCGTCGTCGTGGCCCAGCAGCATGTTCTTGGTGTGGTTGTGGGTGTGGTTCCACGAGATCGTCACGTAGCTGGACCCGCGCTTGACGTCGATCAGGCCGTCCTTGCCCGCGGACAGGTCGTTGTGGTCGATCCAGACGTGGTGGGAGAACATCTGGACGTTGATCGAGTCGTCGTTGGCGTTGCGGAACACCATGTTGCGGATGATCACGTTGTGCACCGCGTTGGCCGGGGGCGAGGTGACCTCGCTGACCGGCAGGCCGACGTTGAGGCCGCCGCCGGTGATGCCGGAGCTCGCGCCCACGCCGATGATCGTCTTGTCCGAGGACACGTCGTACATGCCCGCCGGCAGGGTGATCAGGCCCTGCACCCTCACCACGCGCGGGCCGTCGGCCTTGATGTTGGCGATGAAGTCGGCGGCGTTGGTGACGGTGACCTCGGGGCCGCCCGCGCCGCCGGTGGTGCCGTTCTGGCCCAGGGCGTTGACCGACGCGAAGCCCACCGGGCCGTCGGTCGGCTGCCCGCCGCCCTGGTCGGGGGTCCGCACGGTGACCGCGCCGGACGGCGACGAGGCGTTGCCCGCCGCGTCCCCGGCCACCACGTAGAAGGTGTAGTCGGTGGCCGGGCTCAGGCCGGTCACGGTGAACGAGGTGCCGGTGGCGGTGCCGACCCGCACGTCGGTCGCGCCGGCCTCGCGGTAGACGGTGTAGCCGGAGACGCCGACGTTGTCGGTGGCGGCGTTCCAGGCGAGCGCCACGCTGGTCGCCGAGGTGCCGCTGGAGCGCAGGCCGGACGGCGCGGCGGGCGGCGTGGTGTCGGGGACGGGCGAGCCCAGCCTGCCCACGCCCGCGCCGGCGCGGACCTTGGCCGGCACGGTGTTCGGGTCGTCCACGGTGTAGGCGTAGTACGTGCGGGGCTCGGTGACCGCCCCGTCCGACTCGGGCACGCCGGAGTTCACGTAGACGTTGTTGCGCTCCACCAGCCGACCGGGGTCGGACTCGAAGATCTGGACCTTCGTCGGCGAGGCGACGTTCTCGAAGTAGTTGCCCTCGACCAGCACGCCCGCGTCCATCGCGGTGGCCGCGCCGTAGGAGTCGGTGCCCCGGACGTCCCGGTAGTAGTTGTTGAACACGTGCACCGGGTCGGCGAAGCGGACGCGCGGGTTGCGCTCCGCGGTGCCGTCGAAGAAGTTATGGTGGTAGGTGACGCGGAGTTTGCCGTCGTCCTGTCCGCCGTTGCCGTCGGAGTGGCCGACCAGCGAGTTCTTCTGCTGGTCGTGGAAGTGGTTCCAGGAGACGGTGACGTAGTCGGAACCGCGTTTGACGTCCAGCGCGCCGTCGTAGGCGCCGGACAGGTCGTTGTGGTCGACCCAGACGTGGTGCGCGCCGTCGGTGATGTTGATCGCGTCGTCGTTGGCGCCGGTGAAGGTCAGGTTCCGGATGATCACGTTGTGCGTGCCGTCGACGTCGAGGCCGCCGCCGGTGATCCGGCCGCCGGTGCCCACGCCGATGATCGTCTTGTCGGACTCGACGTCGAGCATCCCGCTGATCTGGATGGTGCCGCTGACCTGGATGACCACCGGGTCGGTCCGCTCGACCGCGGCCTCGAACTGGCTGCGGCTGGTGACCGTCACGGTCTGGCCGCCCGCGCCGCCGGTGGTGCCGTTCTGCCCCAGGGCGTTGACGGAGGCGAAACCGATCGGGGACGCCTCGGCCGCTGCCGCCGGTGTGGTCGCGACGACGGCTGACGTGAATCCGCCGATGAGCGTCGCGGATAACGCGAGCGCGGTTGTTCTCCTCACGAAGTCCTCCGTTGGACTCGGCCGACAGCGTTGTCGGCGGTGCGCGGGTGGGAACGGTGGCGGCGTTCTCCTCTCCAGCAATAGGGGGTCGTGTTCGGATATGTCAAAAAGATTCACATGCGTGTACCCGTTCGACGATTTCGATTGATTTCGACTGGCTGTTCGATTGTCATTCCAGCGGGCGTGGCATGGTTCACGTGGTTGAACGGCTGTTTCGCCCGCGATGATCACCCCCCGGCGTGTGGGCCGAACGGGTAACAGCCCGTCGGACGTGCCGGCGTGGCGCGGGACTGGTGTGGTGATCTCGGCGGTCGACGGCACCGGCGGGGTCGGCAAGACGGCTTTGGCCGTCCACTGGGCGCGCCGCGTGGAGCGCCATTTCCCGGACGGCACGCTGTTCGTGAACCTTCGTGGCTACGGTCCGGGTGATGCTCTTGCGCCCAGCGAGGTGCTGGAGTCGTTCCTCGGCGCACTGGGCGTGGCGCCTGATGCCATCCCGGCCGGCTTGGAGGCCCAGGCGGCCCTGTACCGGTCGGTGCTGACCGGGCGGAGGGTGCTCGTCGTGCTCGACAATTCGACGGTTCCTGCCAACGGCTCCTGCCGGAGCAGGCACGGCTGTTCCGGCTGCTGGGTGTCCACCCGGGGCCCGGCCCCGATATCGGTCCACGCCGCAGCCGCACTCGCCGACGTCGGTCTACCTGTCGTGCGCCGGTTGCTGGAAGCGCTCATCGACGCGCACCTGCTGGAGCGCACCGGCAGGGACCGCTACCACCTGCACGACCTCTTGCGCGTCTACGCCGCTGGTCAGGTGGACGGGAACGACGCGGGTGCGCACAAGCGGGCCGGTGACCACGGAGCCGTGGTAGCGGCTCCCGTGCACCTGGCGATGGCGCTGTCGGGTCAGGGCAGGCACGACGAAGCGGTCCGCACCTGCGAACGGGTTCTCGGCGAACTCGACGAGCGACATGGAGGACCGCCGGACACCGCGGAGTTCTTCGAGGTCTTCGGGACTTCGCTGCGAGCGGTTGGCGAGGTCGACCGGGCCTGCGAGTTCCGGCAGCGGGCGTTGGCGCTGTACGAGGTCTTCGACCTCGGGCGGGCTGCCGAGGTGCGTGATCAGTTGGACGCCTTGAGGCCGTGACCGACGAGGGGCCGTCCACCACCCGGTGGACGGCCCCTCGTCGGTCGGGCGGGTCAGCCGCGGACCATCTTGCGCAGCACGTACTGCATGATGCCGCCGTTGCGGTAGTAGTCCGCCTCGCCGGGGGTGTCGATGCGGACGACCGCGTCGAACTCGACCTCCGCGCCGTCCTCCCCGGTGGCCTTGACGTGGACCGTGCGCGGCGTCTCACCGTCGTTGAGCGCGGTGATGCCGGTGAAGTCGAACGTCTCGGTGCCGTCCAGGCCCAGGGACGCGGCGTCCTCGCCCGCGGGGAACTGGAGCGGCAGCACGCCCATGCCGATCAGGTTGGAGCGGTGGATGCGCTCGAAGGACTCGGCGATCACCACGCGCACGCCCAGCAGGGAGGTGCCCTTGGCGGCCCAGTCGCGGGAGGAGCCGGAGCCGTACTCCTTGCCCGCCAGCACGACCAGCGGGACGCCGGCCTCGGCGTAGGCCACCGACGCGTCGTAGATCGTGGTCTGCTCGCCGCCGGCCAGGAAGTCGCGGGTGTACCCGCCCTGGACGTCGTCCAGCAGCTGGTTGCGCAGCCGGATGTTGGCGAACGTGCCCCGGATCATCACCTCGTGGTTGCCGCGCCGCGACCCGTACGAGTTGAAGTCCTTGCGCTCCACGCCGTGCTCGGTCAGGTACCTGCCCGCGGGCGAGTCGACCTTGATCGCGCCGGCCGGGGAGATGTGGTCGGTGGTCACCGAGTCGCCCAGCAGCGCCAGCACGCGCGCGCCGCCGATGTCGGTCACCGGGGCCGGCTCCATCTCCATGCCCTCGAAGTACGGGGGCTTGCGGACGTAGGTGGACTCCGCGTCCCAGTCGAACGTGTTGCCGGTCGGCGTGGGCAGCGACCGCCACCGCTGGTCGCCCGCGAACACGTCCGCGTAGCCCTTGGTGAAGCCCTCCGGCGAGATCGACGACGCGACGACCTCGGAGACCTCCTGCGCCGACGGCCAGATGTCGGCCAGGTACACCGGACGGCCCTCGGCATCGGTGCCCAGCGGCTCGGTGGTGATGTCCTTGTCCATCGTGCCGGCCAGCGCGTAGGCCACCACCAGCGGCGGGGACGCCAGGTAGTTCATCTTGATGTCGGGGTTGATCCGGCCCTCGAAGTTCCGGTTGCCCGACAGCACGGACACCGCCGCGAGGTCGCCCTCGTCGATGCCCGCCGAGATCTCCTCCTGCAACGGGCCGGAGTTGCCGATGCAGGTGGTGCAGCCGTAGCCGACCAGGTGGAAGCCCAGCTTCTCCAGGTACGGCAGCAGGCCGGCGCGCTCGTAGTAGTCCATGACGACCTTGGAGCCCGGCGCCAGGGTGGTCTTCACCCAGGGCTTGCGCTCCAGGCCCTTCTCCACGGCCTTCTTCGCCAGCAGCGCCGCGCCGATCATCACCGACGGGTTCGAGGTGTTGGTGCACGAGGTGATCGCGGCGATCGCGACCGCGCCGTGGTCCAGCTCGAACTCCGCGCCGTCCAGGGACACCCGCACCGGGTTGGACGGCCGGCCCTCGCTGCCCTCGGCGGCCGAGTGGGACACGCGCGGCTCGCCGCCCGCGTCGCCGTCGGCGGGCGAGATCGGGTCGCTGGCCGGGAACGTCTCCTCGACCGCCTCGTCCACGCTGGAGCGGGACTCGTCCTCGGTGTCGGACACGTACGCGCCGAGGGCCTGGCGGAACGCCTCCTTGGCGCCGGCCAGCTCGATGCGGTCCTGCGGGCGCTTCGGGCCGGCGATCGACGGCACGACCGTCGACAGGTCCAGCTCCAGGCGCTCGGAGTAGACCGGCTCGGCGTCCGGGTCGTGCCAGAGGCCCTGCTCCTTGGCGTACGCCTCGACCAGCGCCAACTGCTCGGCCGAGCGGCCGGTCAGCTCCAGGTAGTCGATGGTCTCGCCGTCGATCGGGAAGATCGCGCAGGTCGAGCCGAACTCGGGGCTCATGTTGCCGATGGTGGCGCGGTTGGCCAGCGGCACCGCGCCCACGCCCGAGCCGTAGAACTCGACGAACTTGCCGACCACGCCGTGCCGGCGCAGCATCTCGGTGATGGTCAGCACCAGGTCGGTGGCCGTGGTGCCGGCGGGCAGCTCGCCGTGCAGCTTGAAGCCCACCACGCGCGGGATCAGCATCGACACGGGCTGGCCCAGCATCGCGGCCTCGGCCTCGATGCCGCCGACGCCCCAGCCCAGCACGCCGATGCCGTTGACCATCGTGGTGTGGGAGTCGGTGCCGACCAGGGTGTCCGGGTACGCCTGGCCGTTGCGCACCATGACCACGCGGGCCAGGTGCTCGATGTTGACCTGGTGGACGATGCCGGTGCCCGGCGGGACGACCTTGAACTCGTCGAACGCGGTCTGGCCCCACCGGAGGAACTGGTAGCGCTCCTTGTTGCGCTCGTACTCCAGGTCCACGTTCAGCTCGAACGCGTCCGGCCGGCCGAACACGTCGGCGATCACCGAGTGGTCGATGACCAGCTCGGCGGGCGCCAGCGGGTTGACCTTGGCCGGGTCGCCGCCGAGCTGGGTGACGGCCTCGCGCATGGTGGCCAGGTCGACCACGCAGGGCACGCCGGTGAAGTCCTGCATCACCACGCGGGCGGGTGAGAACTGGATCTCGGTGTTCGGCTCCGCGGCCGGATCCCAGCCGCCCAGCGCGCGTACGTGGTCGGCGGTGATGTTCGCGCCGTCCTCGGTCCGCAGCAGGTTCTCCAACAGGATCTTCAAGCTGTACGGCAGGCGCTCCGCGCCCTCGACCGCGCTCAGCCGGAACACCTCGTACGAGGCGTCGCCGACGGTGAGCGTGCCGCGGGCGCCGAAGCTGTCCTTGCTCGCTGGTGCAGTCACGTGAAACTCCATCTGGTGACGCGCAAAGTCGGTTCGGGAACTTCTGCTGAGTCTCCCGCACCGGTCGGTGCGGTGCCTCCCTGCCCTAAACAGTACGCGTGTCTTGTATAAACCTTCAACCGGGTCCCACCTCGGTCCGGGCATCATCACACCCGTGGTGCGTCTTGATCGAATCGGCAAGCGCTACGGCCGGGGCCCGTGGGTGCTGCGGGACCTCTCGCTCGACGTCGGGCCGGGCGAGGTGGTCGCGCTGCGGGGCGGCAACGGCTCCGGCAAGTCCACCCTGCTGCGCATCGCGGCGGGCGTCACCGCGCCCACGACCGGCCGGGTCGCGCGCGGCGCGTCGGTCGGCTACGCGCCCGAGCGCTTCCCGACCGGGGTCCGGCTCTCCGCCCGCGAGTACCTGCGCCGACTGGCCGCCGTGCGGGGCGTGCCGCCGAGGTGGGACCTGGTCGAGGCGCTGGGCTTCGCGGGCGACCCGGACGCGCCCCTGGCCACCCTGTCCAAGGGCAACGCGCAGAAGGTCGCGCTGGTCCAGGCCCTGCACGCGACCGACCTGCTGGTGCTGGACGAGCCGTGGTCCGGGCTGGACGCGGCGGCCGGGGCCGTGCTGGGCGGGCTGGTGGGCGCCTCGCCGGCGGCCGTCGTGCTGACCGACCACCACGGGCACGACGTGCCCGGGGTGCGGGAGGTGTTCCTCGGCGAGGCCCGCGCCGGGGTGGTGGTGATCGAGCTGGACCGGGTGGGGGAGGCGTTCGCGCTGATCAGCGGCTTGGCGGGGGTGTCGTCGGCACGTCCGGTCGGTGCCGGGGCACGGGTGGAGGTGCGGTCCGGGCACAGCGACGGGGTGCTGGCCGAGGCGCTGCGGCTGGGCTGCTCGGTGCGGAGCGTGCGGTCGTGAGGGCGCTGGTGGGTTACCTGGTGGTGGACGTGCTGCGCACCCAGCGCTGGCTGCCGCCGCTGCTGCTGTTCGCGGCCGTGCTGGGGATGCTGTACGCCTCCGACGCGGGACCGCCGCTCGCCGCCTACGCGGGGACGTGCGTGCTGGTCCACCCCGTCTCGGCATGGCTGGCGGTCGTCGTCGCGGGGACCGAGGGCCCGGTGCGGCGCGCGGTCACCGCGGTGACGGCGGGCGGTTGGGCGCGGGTCCAGGTCGCGGTGACCGCGGTGTCCGCCGCGGGCGCGCTGGGGTTGGCGCTGGTCGCGGCTGTGGTGCCGGTGCTGACCCAGCCCCGCCCGTACCCGCCCGCGGTCGTGGCCCAGGGGTTCGGCGGGCTGGCGGTGTGCGCGCTGGTCGGCGTCGGGGTGGGCGTGCTGTGCGGCCGCCCGGTGGTCGACCGGGTCGGCTGGTCGGTGCTCGCGGCGGGCGGCCTGGTGGTCCTGCCGCTGCTGTTCGGCCGCACCCCGCCGATCGGCAACCTGCTGTGGTCGCTGTCCCACGGCGACGGCGTGCCGGGCGCGCTCGCGCTGTCGGGCGGGCTCGCCCTGCTGCTCGTGGCGGGCGCCACCGCGCTGGCGACGGCACTCGGCCCCCGCCGCGGCTGACAGCGCCGGGACGGGGGCCGGGGAGCGCGTCCTACTTGACGGCCTTGATCAGCTCGTCGAGGTCCTTCGGCTCCAGACCGCGCATCAGCGTCAGGAACAGCTCGCTGTAGGTCCGGAACGGGCTGACGTACCACTTGCCGTCCACCTCGGTGGCGACCACGCCGACGCCGTCCTTGAGCACCTGCGCGCCGACCCGGGCGATCACGTCGATGGCGGCCGACGGGACGTTGCGCCCGCCCTGCTGCCGCACCAGCTGCGCGATCTCGTCGGCGCACAGCCGCTGCTTCTCGCCCTGCGCCTCGGCGGTGTAGCAGTCGCCGTCGCGGGTGATCTCGCCGGTCTCGCCGTCGACCTCCAGCACCAGCCTGCGGATGGTCAGCTGGGTGCCGCCGGTGACCTCCTTGGCGTCGGTCTCCAGCTCGACGAGCTCCGCCCCGGTCGCGGGCACCCGGCCCATCTGGTCCAGGATCACCGGGCCGACGTCCTGGAGCACGCCCATCTCGTCCGGCGGCAGCAGCGCGATGACGCCCTTGACGTCACCGGACATCGCCTTCTCCACGAGCTGCTTCGCCGCGTCCTCGGGCGAACCCGCGCCGGCGGGGGCGATGCCCTGCTTCGGCCACTCCAGGCCCTCTTCCTCCAGCGCGGCGTTCGCGATGGTGTAGAAGAGGCTCGGGTACCACTCGTCGCCGACCTTGATGGTGGCGATGCCGATCGGCTCGCCCTTGCGGTCGGCCTTGACCTCGGCGAAGTCGAGCGTCTCGGTCTGCGGCTCGGCCCGCTCCAGCTCCGCGCCCAGCGCGTCGACCAGCTTGTCGGTCAGCGGGATCTGCTTGACGTCCGAGGTGATGGTGATCCGGCCCTCGGTCACCTTGTTGATCGTCAGGTGGTCGTTGACCCGGAGGGCGGCGGCCTCGTCGAACTTGATGCCCTCGCTGGTGATCTGCACCCCGCTGAGCTTGTTGGGGTCCGCGTCCGGCTTGAGGATCTCCAGCCGCTTGGCCTCGCTGACGGTGGCCTCGGTGTAGTCCTTGCTCAGCGCCGCCTCGGCGGGCGCCAGGCCGTTCATGATGCCCAGGACGTCACCGCTGCCCAGCGCGCTGAGCAGGTTGTTCGCCGCGGTCGACGGGGTGTCCGCGCCCGCGGCCACGTCGTCGGAGCTGCGCAGCGCCCACACCGTGCCGACCGTGCCGGCGGCCAGCACCAGGACGGCCACCACGGCGGTGACCACCAGGCCGGTCCGCTTCTTCTTCGGCGGCTCGGCGCCGACGTAGCCGTGCGGCGGCTGGCCGTACGGGTGCTGCGGGAACCCCTGCTGGGGGAAGCCCTGCTGCGGGTATCCCTGGGGACCGGTCTGCGGGTAGCCGCCCTGCTGGGGCTGACCCTGCTGGTGCTGTCCCTGCTGCGGGTAGCCCTGCTGCGGGTACCCGCCCTGCTGGGGCTGCCCGTAGGGGTTGTTCTGCTGCGGTTGCCACTCGCCACCGCCGCCGCCTGGGTAGGTCACGGTGCTCCTCCTGTACTGCCGAACGCTGTGCGGGTTTTCGCGGTGAGCACGGTGATCGCCCCCGCGATCGCCAGCACGGCACCACCGAGGGTGACCACCGGTCCGGTCGCGGTGATCCCGACCAGTGCCGCCTCGCTGCCCCCTTGGACGGCGGCGAGTGCCGCCACCGTTCCCGCGATCGTGCCGAAGATGAGGCCCCCGCACGAGGCGATTCGCGGAAATCGCACGGCCCAGAGGAGGACCGAGCACGCCGCCAGCGGGGTCAACCCGACCCAGGTGCCGCGCACCAGCTCCCCCGGCACGCCGTCCAACCCGGCGAAACCACGGAGCGCGAGCACCTCGTAACTGGTCCTCGTCACGGAACCCGACCTCAGCCACGGCAGGAACGTGCCCACCACCGCTGTGACCAAGCCGACAACCGAGAGCACCCCACCTGTCCACGTCCTGCGCACCGGCACATGCTCGCAAACGTGTGGGACGGTGTGGGCATGAGTGCTCGGGACGTGATGGCCACCGCCCGCCGGATCACCGCGCTCACCGGCGCCGGCGTGTCCGCCGCGTCGGGAGTGGACAGGTTCACCCTCCCCTCCCCGGACCACCTCGCCTCCGCGGTGGTGCGCCGGGAGCTGTGGCGGTCCTGGCTGGACGATCCGATGTGGACCGCCGAGCCCAACGCCGCGCACCGGGCGCTGGCCCGGCTGGAGCGCGCCGGGCGGGTGCGGGCGCTGCTGACGCAGAACGTGGACGGGCTGCACCGGCGGGCCGGGTCGACGGCGGTCGAGCTGCACGGCTCGGTCGCGCGGGTGGTCTGCGTCGACTGCGGCGCGGGCGCGTCGGTGGAGTGGGCGCTGGCGGAGGTGCGCGGCGGCGCGGACGAACCGCGGTGCCCGCTGTGCGGCGGGGTGGTGCGGCCCGCGGCGGTGGCGTTCGGCGAGCCGCTGGCCGAGGAGGTGCTGAGGGCGGCGCGCGCGGCCGTGCTGGACTGCGACGTGCTGCTGGTGGCCGGGACGTCGTTGGCGGTGGAGCCCGCCGCCTCGCTGGTGGGGCTCGCGGTGCGCGCGGGGGCGGCCCTGGTGGTCTGCAACCTCGGGCCGACCCCGTACGACGGGGTGGCCGCCGCGGTGGTGCGCGAGCCGGTCGAGCGGTCGCTGCCCGAGCTGGTCGCGGTGCCCGTGGTGGCCTCCGGCCCGGTCCGGACCTGGGGCGACCCCAGCACCTGGTGATCACCCGTCGGAGGAGGTCGATCACCCGCCCGTGGCGGGCTCCCGGTGCCATCCTGGTCCCATGGGGGACCAGCAGTCGCCGATCAACATCGGCCGCACCGTCACCACGCCCGACCTGGTCGACCAGTTGGAGATCGGCTGGCGCCCGGACCGCTTCTCGGTGCGCGACGGGCCCGACGGCGTGCGCCTCGTGCCCCTGGGCACCCACACCGCCCACCTGTCCGACCAGGCGTACCGGCTGGCCAACCTCCACTTCCACCGGCCCAGCGAGCACTGGGTGCGGGGCCGCCCGATGCAGGCCGAGATGCACGCGGTGCACCTGCGGGTCGACGACCGGCTCCACGCGTGCGTGATCGCGGTGTTCCTCGACCTGGAGGGTGGGCCGGGGGAGGACGGGACCGGCGAGCCGCCGACCGAGGTCGACCTGCCGGCGCTGCTCCCGGACGGCGGCTTCCACCGCTACGAGGGCTCGCTGACCACGGGGGAGTTCACCGAGAACGTCAGCTGGGTGGTGATGCGGGAGCCGGTGGTCGTGGCGGACGGGGGGCTGCGCGCCTTCGTCCGCGCCCACGCCGACCACGCCCGGCCGGTCCAGCCGCTGAACCGCAGGTTCGTGCTGACGACGGGCTGAAAGCCCAATAGGGTCAGCTCGTATGCGCGTACCCCTCACCGTCGCCGACTTCCTGTACCGGGCGGAGCGGGTCTTCGCCGACGGCGTCGCCACCGTCGACGAGCCGAACCAGCCCGCGCCGCCCGTGCCGACCACCACCTACGGGCGGTTCGCCGACCGCGTCCGCGCCTGGCAGGCCGGGTTCGACGCGCTCGGCCTCGGGGAGGGCGCGCGGGTGGCCGTGGTCAGCCACAACTCCGCCCGGCTGCTCGAACTGCTGCACGCCGTGCCCGGCACCGGGCGCATCTGCGTGCCGGTCAACTTCCGGCTGCGGCCCGAGGAGATCGCCTACATCGTCGAGCACAGCGGCGCGTCCGCGCTGCTGGTCGACCCGGAGCTGGAGCTCGACGGCGTCACCGCGCCCCACCGGTTCACCCTGGGCGAGGAGACCGAGGCGCTGATGCGGTTCGACGCCGAGCCCCGGCCGTGGGGCGAGCCCGACGAGGACGCCACCGCCACGATCAACTACACCTCCGGCACCACGGCCCGCCCCAAGGGCGTCCGGATGACCCACCGCAACATCTGGCTCAACGCGGTCACCTTCGCCCTGCACGCCCGCGCCTGGGAGCGCGACGTCTACCTGCACGTGCTGCCGATGTTCCACTGCAACGGCTGGGGGATGCCCTTCGGCCTCGCGGGCCTGGGCGTGCCGCAGGTGGTGCTGCGCAAGGTCGACGGCGCGGAGATCCTCACCCGCGTCCGCGACCACGGCGTCACCCTCGTGTGCGGCGCGCCCGCCGTGTGGAACGCGGTGCTCGACGCGGCCCGGGAGTGGGACGGCGAGATCCCCGGCCGCGACCGGGTGCGGATCGTCTGCGCGGGCGCGCCGCCGCCCAGCCGCACCACCGCCCGCGTCGGCGAGGAGCTGGGCTGGGAGTTCCTCCAGCTCTACGGCCTGACCGAGACCTCGCCGCTGTTGACCTTCAACCGCACCCGACCGGGTGATGACGGACTTGCGCCGGAGGAGCGGGCGCGGAAACTGTCGCGCGCCGGCGCGCCGGCCGTGGGCGTGCGCCTGCGGATCTCGGACACCGGCGAGGTGCTGGCCCGCTCGAACGTGGTCATGGACGGCTACTGGGACAACCCCGGGGCGACCGCCGAGGCCCTGGAGGACGGCTGGTTCCACACCGGCGACGGCGGCGCGCTGGACGACGAGGGCCACCTCACGATCTCCGACCGCAAGAAGGACGTGATCATCACCGGCGGCGAGAACGTGTCGTCGATCGAGGTGGAGGACGCCCTGTTCGCCCACCCCGCGGTGGCCGAGGCGGCGGTCATCGGCGTGCCCCACGAGAAGTGGGGCGAGACCGTCAAGGCGCTGGTCGTGCGGGCCGACGGCGCGGAGGTGACCGAGGCGGAGCTGATCGCCCACTGCAAGGCGCGGCTGGCCGGGTTCAAGGCGCCGACCTCGGTGGAGTTCCGCGACGCCATCCCGCGCACCGCCACCGGCAAGGTGCAGAAGTTCAAGCTCCGCGAGCCGTACTGGTCGGCGCTGGACCGGGAGGTCAACTGAGCGGGTCAAACCCGCTGTTACCCGTGTGGCTGATGTTCGCCCTGGTTCGACTGGAAAGCCTGTGGCGCCAGTGGCACAGTGCACCCCGTGAGACCGGTGGGCCGTTCGGCGCAACGCCGATGGTCCGAACGGCGGGGAGGCGGGTGTCGTGGTTCGGTGGGCGCTCTCGGTGGTGGTCGCGCTGTCCGCGGTGGTCGGCCTGGCGGGTCCGGGGGCCGCCGCGCCGCCGCCACCGCCCAACCCCGGCGACGCGGAGATCGGCGCGGGCCGGCAGGAGGTCGACGCCAAGGCCGCCCGGGTCGGTGAGCTGACCGGCGCGCTGGCCGAGGCCGAGGCCCGCCTCCAGCACCTGACCGACGACGTCGCGTTCACCATGGAGCTGGCCAACAAGGCGAGGGTCGACCTGGAGGCGGCCCGGCGCGAGGCCGACGGCGCGCGGCGCGAGGCGGAGGCCGCCCAGGTCGAGGCCGCCGCCGCGGCGCGGGCCGTCGAGGACGCGCGGGACCGGTTGGACGAGTTCGCCGCCGCCAGCTTCCGGCAGGGCAGCACCGTCGGGTCGCTGTCGGCCTACCTGGGCGCGTCCAGCCCGCAGGACCTGCTGGCCCGCGCGCAGCTGCTGGGCGCCGTCGGCGACTCCAGCCTGGACGCCATGGACGACGTCGAGCGCGCCAGGGCGGAGGGGGCGAACAAGGACGCCGCCGCCCGCGCCGCGCTCGCCCTGGCCGACGAGAAGCGGGCCGCGGCCGACCGGGCGGCGCCCGACGCCGACTCGGCGCGGATCACCGCCCAGCGCGCCCAGCAGGACCAGGCGTCGGAGGCGCGGGCGATCCAGGAGGACAAGGCCCGCGTCGAGGGCGAGCTGGACCGGGCGCGCGGCACCGTCGAGGGCATGGAGGCGCAGCGCGCCCAGTACGACCGGTGGCTGGCGGACAAGCGGCGCGAGGAGGAGGCCGCCGCCGCCCTGGCCGCGCAGCAGGCGGTGCAGCAGGCCGCCGCGAGGCCGGCCGTGCCCGTCCGACCCGTCGCCGGGCCTGTCGCCGGACCCGTGGGCAACCGGGTGGAGATCGTCGTCGAGCGGGCCCTGCGGCAGCTGGGCGTGCGCTACTCGTGGGGCGGCGGCAACTACGACGGCCCCACGGTCGGCATCCGCGACTGGGGTGTGGGCGACTCGTACGGCGACTACTACACCGTCGGCTTCGACTGCTCGGGGCTGATGATGTACGCGTTCGCGGGCGTCGGCGTCCACCTGCCCCACTACAGCGGCTACCAGCACAACGCGGGCCGCAAGGTGCCGCTGTCCCAGGCCCGGCGCGGTGACCTGCTGTTCTGGGGGCCGGGGGGCGGCACGCACGTCGCCCTCTACCTGGGTGGCGGGATGATGGTCGAGGCGCCGTACTCGGGCTCGCACGTCCGCGTCGCCCCGGTCCGCTACGGCGGCGTCCTGCCCTACGTCACCCGCCTGCTGTAGGCCCGGGGTCGGGTCGGGATCGGGTCCGGTGCGGTCCGGTGCGGTGCGGTCAGCGGCGGTCGCCCGCCGGGGCCAACCCCAGGGCCCGGACCTCCTCCCGCAGCGCCCGGACCTCCTCCAGCAGCACCTGGTCCGGCGCGGGGCGCGGCGCCCCCGACTCCATCGCGCTGCACACCACCGCGATGAACAGGTTGAGCATGGTGAACGTCCCGACCAGCAGGTAGGCCAGGAAGAAGAGCCACGCCAGCGGGTGGGTGACCATCAGGTCCCGCATCACGTCCGACCACCCGTCGCCGGTGGTGATCTGGAACAGGGTCAGCACGGTCGCGCCCAGGTCCGCGAACCTCGGGTCGCCGCTCGCCCGGAACAGGTTCACCGCCACCACGCTGCCCACGTACAGCACCAGCACGAGCAGGCCGGTCAGGGACAGCAGGCCCGGGATCGACCTGACCAGGGCGGTGACCACGCGGCGCATGCTGGGCACCACCGCGACCAGCCGCAGGGCGCGCAGCACCCGCAGGGACCGCACCACCGTCAGCGGCCCGGCGGCCGGGAACAGCGAGACGCCGACCACCAGCAGGTCGAACACGTTCCACGGGTCGCGGAAGAAGCGCGCCCGGTGCGCGTACAGCCGGGCGGCCAGCTCCGCCGCGAAGAACGCCAGGGCGGCGCGGTCCAGCGCGGTCAGCAGGTCGCCGTGCGCGGTGGTCAGGGCGGTCGACGTCTCGCAGCCGAGGACGACGGCGTTGATCACGATCACGGCGACGACCACCCGTTGGAAACGCGTGCCGTCCACGACGGAGCGAACGCGGTCGCGCAGAACCATTCGGAAAACCCCTCGTGCACCTCGGCCGGTCGGTGGGCACCGTGCGTATCGGCGCACCGGGTGGCGGGCTTGAGCCGGTTCACCCGGACGAGCGTCGGTTCACCCGGAGGAGGGGAGGGGTCGGGGTGGCGCGAAAACACACCCGCCCGGTTCGGGGAACTCGTGGGGGAGGTCGGCGGTTCGGAGAGGTCGGCCGCCCGGCTGGTCCGGCCCGTCCAGCCAGGTCGGCCGCCCAGGCAGCTCGTCGCCGTCGGGAGGAGCCACCCGAACAGCCCGATGCGCGTGCGTTTGACTACTCTCAGTAGAGAAACAAGGCGGATATATATCAAATCGATGAATTGAGCTGGGCTGATCTGGTGAGAGGCGCTCACCTTCGGTTACTAACCTCGGGTGAACCACGACACCATGAACCACTTCTCCGCCGGCCTCTCCACCCTCGTCATCGCCTACGTCGTCGCCGTCACCGGCTCGCTGATCGGCCTCGCGTGCATGGCCCGCGCGGGCGGCGAGCGCCACAGACCCGCCAAGGTCCGCTGGACCGCGCTCGGCGCGCTCGCCATCGGGGGCATCGCCATCTGGCTGATGCACTTCATCGCCATGCTCGGCTTCGAGATCCCGGGCACCGCGGTCAAGTACTCCGCGCCGCTGACCGCGCTGTCCGCGGTGGTGGCGGTCGTCGTGGTGGGCGGCGGCCTGTCGCTGGTCACCCTGTTCCGCTTCACCCGGATGCGCCTGCTGCTCGCGGGCGTGCTGGCCGGGCTCGGCGTGGCCGGGATGCACTACCTCGGCATGTCGGCGATCCGGTTCAAGGGCGAGATCGCCTACGAGCCGTCGCTGGTGGTGGCCTCCTGCGTGATCGCGGTCGTCGCGGCGACCGCCGCCTTCTGGTTCACCCTGGTGGTCCGCACGCCCGCGGCGAGCGTCGCGGCCGGGTTGATCATGGGCGTGGCGGTCACCGGGATGCACTACACGGGCATGGCCGCGGTGCGGGTCATCGGTGACGAGAGCCTGCCCGCCGCGGTGGGCACCACCGTGTTCGACCTGGTGTTCCCCGTGTTCGTGATCAGCGGCCTGGTGGTGGCGGTGCTGCTGTGGATGCTGTTCACCACCGGTGACGACGCGGTCGGCGAGCCCGCGTGACCGGGTTCCGCCTAACCTGGGCCCGTGGGGGCGGCCGACGCGGGTGAGGGCAGCTCGGCCGTGGTGCTCGCGGGCGGCCGGGGCAGCAGGCTGGGCGGCGTGGACAAGGCGCTGCTCGTGGTCGACGGGCGCACGCTGCTCGACCGCGTGCTGGAGGCGGTCGGCGGTCCCGGCCGGGCCGTGGTCGTCGGGCCGCGGCGGGACGTGCCCGGGGTCCGCTGGGCCCGGGAGGACCCGCCCGGCGGCGGACCGCTGGCCGGCCTCGCCGCGGGCCTGCGGTGGGTGACGACCGACCTCGTGGTGGTGCTGGCGGTGGACCAGCCGGGCGTCACCCGGGCCACGGTGGACCGGCTGCTGGCCTCGGTCGGCGACACCGGCGCGGTGCTCGTGGACGCCGGCGGCAGGCCCCAGTGGCTGACCGGCGCGTGGCGCGCGGACCGGCTGCGCGCGGCCCTGCCCGCCGACCCGCGCGACGCCTCGGCGAGGTCCGCGCTCGGCCCGCTCGACCCCGTCCGGGTGCCCGCCCTGCCGGGCGAGGCGAGGGACGTCGACACGCCCGCGGACCTCTGAAACCCCGCACGGGCCACCCTTCACAGGGTCCACACCGTCCTCAGGGGAGACTTGGTCACGATCGCGCGATTTTGTCGAGGAGGACCTTTGTCCGAGCCCGCCGCCGAGGCTCCCCACACGCCGGCTCGTGACGCCCAGTTGCTCGAACGCACCGTGTTCGAGGTCAAGCGGGTGATCGTCGGGCAGGACAGGCTGGTCGAGCGGATGCTCGTCGGTCTGCTCGCGAAGGGCCACCTGCTGCTGGAGGGCGTGCCCGGCGTGGCCAAGACGCTGGCTGTGGAGACCTTCGCCACCGTCGTGGGCGGCTCCTTCTCGCGCGTGCAGTTCACCCCCGACCTGGTGCCGGCCGACATCCTCGGCACCCGCATCTACCGCCAGGCCAGCGAGAGCTTCGACGTGGAGCTGGGCCCGGTGGTGGCGAACTTCGTGCTCGCCGACGAGATCAACCGCGCGCCCGCCAAGGTGCAGTCCGCGATGCTGGAGGTCATGGCCGAGCGGCACGTGTCCATCGGCGGCCGGACCTTCCCGATGCCCGACCCGTTCCTGGTGCTGGCCACCCAGAACCCGATCGAGAACGAGGGCGTCTACCCGCTGCCCGAGGCCCAGCGCGACCGGTTCCTGTTCAAGATCCAGGTCGAGTACCCCACGGCCGAGGAGGAGCGGGAGATCGTCTACCGGATGGGCGTCGAGCCCCCGGTGCCCGCGCAGGTGCTCGGCGCCGAGGAGCTGGTCCGCCTCCAGGGCGTGGCCTCCCGCGTCTTCGTGCACCACGCGCTGGTCGACTACGTGGTGCGGCTGGTGATCGCCACCCGCGCGCCCAAGGAGCACCAGCTCACCGACGTGGCCGGGTGGGTCGCCTACGGCGCCTCGCCGCGCGCCAGCCTCGGCATCATCGCCGCCGCCCGCGCCCTGGCGCTGGTGCGCGGCCGCGACTACGTGCTGCCGCAGGACGTCGTGGACGTGGTGCCGGACGTGCTGCGCCACCGGCTCGTGCTGTCCTACGACGCGCTGGCCGACGGCGTGCCGCTGGACCACATCATCACCCGCGTGCTCCAGACCGTGCCGCTGCCGCAGGTGTCCGCGCGGCCGTCGGTGCCCCAGCACACGGGCGCGCAACCCGCGGGCGCGCAGCCCGCGGGCAGGCCGTGACCGGGTCCGACGACGTCGTGGGACCCGCCGCCGCGGTCGACCCCGGGGGCGAGACCCCGGGCGACCGGCCGCACTGGGCGCCGCCCCCGCTGCACGGCGGTCGCGTGGAAGCGGCGCTGCGCACCCTCGAACTGGACGTCCGCCGCCGGCTCGACGGCCTGCTCCAGGGCAACCACCTGGGCCTGGTACCCGGCCCCGGGTCCGAGCCCGGCGAGGCCCGGCCCTACCAGCCTGGCGACGACGTGCGGCGGATGGACTGGGCGGTCACCGCCCGCACGACCGTGGCGCACATCCGCGAGACGGTCGCCGACCGCGAGCTGGAGACGTGGCTGGCGATCGACCTGTCCCCGAGCCTGGACTTCGGCACGGCCGCGTGCGAGAAGCGCGACCTGGCGGTTGCCGCGACCGCCGCCGTGGCCCACCTGACGGGCGGCGGCGGCAACCGCATCGGCGCCCTGGTCTCCACCGGCGAACGGCTCGTCCGCATCCCCGCCCGCGGTGGCCTGGCGCACTCGCGCGGCCTGATCCGGCGGGTCGCGGAGACGCCCCGCGCGCCCGAGGGCACTCGGGGCTCGCTGACCGAGGTGGTCGAGCAGCTGCGCCGCCCGCCGCGCCGCCGCGGCCTGGTCGTGGTGATCTCGGACTTCCTCGGCGGCACGGACTGGCAGCGCCCGCTGCGGGCCCTGTCCGCCCGGCACGACCTGGTCGCGGTCGAGGTGGTCGACCCGCGCGACATCGACCTGCCGGAGGTGGGCACGGTCGTGCTGGCCGACCCGGAGTCGGGCCGGCAGCGGGAGGTGGTGGCCTCGCCGCTGCTGCGCCGCGAGTTCGCCGCCGCGGCCGCCGAGCACCGCGCCGAGGTGGCCGCCGGTTTGCGGCGCGCCGGTGCGGGGCACCTGGTGCTGCGCACCGATTCGGACTGGATCGCCGACACGGTGCGCTTCGTGGTCGCCCGCAAGCGCCGCTGGTCGGGAGGTGTGGCCTGATGAGCCTGTCGGGCTTCACCGCGCCGTGGTGGTTCCTGCTGCTGATCGCGGTGGCCGGGCTGGCCGCCGCCTACGTGGTCGTGCAGCGGGTGCTGCGCCGGCGGACGCTGCGGTTCGCCAACCTGCCGATGCTGGAGAAGGTCGCGCCCAAGAAGCAGGGCTGGTACCGGCACGTGCCCGCGGCGCTGCTGATGGTCGCGTTCGTGCTGCTGACCGTGGCGCTGGCAGGGCCGACCGCGGAGCAGAAGGTGCCGCGCAACCGGGCCACCGTGATGCTGGTGATCGACACGTCGCTGTCGATGAAGGCCACCGACGTCAAGCCCTCCCGCCTGGACGCCGCGCAGGTGGCGGCCAAGTCGTTCGCCGACGGGCTCACCCCGGGCATCAACCTGGGCCTGATCTCCTTCGCCGGGTCGGCCACCGTGATGGTCGCGCCGACCACCGACCGGGAGGCCGTCAAGTCGGGCATCGACGGGCTCAAGCTCGCCCAGTCGACCGCGACCGGTGACGCGATCGTGGCGGCGCTGGCGGCGATCGACTCGTTCGGCAAGATCGTCGGCGGCGCGGACGGCCCGCCGCCCGCGCGGGTCGTGCTGATGACCGACGGCAAGGAGACCGTGGGCACGCGCAAGGCGTTCGACGCGGCGGACGACGCGAAGAAGGCGGGCGTGCCGATCTCCACCATCTCCTTCGGCACCGAGGACGGCGTGGTCGAGATCGAGGGCCGGTCCCAGGAGGTGCCGGTGGACGACGACTCCATGAGGGAGATCGCCGAGCTGTCCGGCGGCGAGTTCTTCAAGGCGGCCAGCGCCGAGGAGCTGCGGCGCGTGTACGACACGCTGGGCGAGCAGATCGGCTACGAGAAGAAGCAGGCCGACGCCTCACGGCCGTGGGTCGCCCTCGGCACCGTGCTGGGGCTCCTCGCGGTCGCCGGGGCGCTGCTGTTCGGGCAGCGCCTCCCCTGAACCGGCCGGGTCGCCCGGTGGCGGATCACCGGGCGACCCGGCCACCCACACCTCCTCAGCCGTGCAGGTCGCGGTACGCGGCGGCGGCGCCGGGGTGCAGCGGCAGCCCGGCCGTCCCGATGAGGCTGCGCACGTCGAGGTACTGGGTGCCCAGCGCCTGCGCCGGCACCAGTTCGGCGGCGCGGGAGACCAGCGTGCGGGTGATCTCCCCGGCCACCGCGTCCGGCAGACCCGCCCGGCACACCAGCAGGTTCGCCACGCCGATCGTGGGCACCTCGCGGTCGGCCCCGTAGACGTCGACCGGCACCGGGACCTGCTCGTAGACCGAGCCGTGCGCCCGGCGCAGGGCGGGCACCAGCTCGGCCAGCGGCAGCAGGCGGATGCCGCCCAGCTCGGCCAGCCGGGGCGTCGGCACGCCGCCCGACCACAGCAGGGCGTCGACCCGGCCCGCCGCCAGCGCGGGCGCCGCGTCCTCCAACCGGTGGTGCTCGACCCGGACGTCGCGCAGGCCCAGCGCGGCCAGCATCCGCTCGCCTGACAGCGCCGCGCCCGAGCCCCGCGCGCCCAGCGACACCGTCCGCCCGGCCAGGTCGGCGGCCCGCCGGGCCGGGTCGTCGGCCCGCACCACGAGCTGGAGGTAGTTCTCGTAGACGCGGCCCAGGGCGCGCAGCTCCAGCGCCGGGTCGGCCGCCCGCGCGGAGTCCGCCAGCGCCAGCGCGACCCGCGCGCCGCCCGTGCCCAGCAGCTCCAGGTTCTGCCTGCTGCCCTCGGTCTCCAGCGGGCGGGCCCGCAGCCCGCCCAGCCGGGCCGCGAGCAGGGTGGCGAAGTCGAGGTAGAAGCCGCCGTGCTCGCCGGCGGCGATGACCAGTTCGTCGGACGGCTCACCGCCCGTGCAGCCGCTGACCGCCGCGCCGGTGGCGAGCAGACCCAGCAGGAACGAGCGGCGGGTGACCGGGTGGGGGCTCACAGCAGCGGCTCCAGGGGGAACTCCACCCGGGCGGTCAGGCCAGCGGGGGCGGTCGGGCCGGTGGGTGCGGTCGGGCCGGTGGGGGAGGGCGGCCCCACCCGGGAGGCCGGTCCGGCGGGCGAGGTCAGCACCAGCCTGCCCTGCCACGCCCGCACGAGCTGGTCGGCGATCGCCAGGCCGAGGCCGGTGCCGGGCCGGTCGGAGCGGCCCCGCCAGAACCGCGAGGTGGCCAGCGCCAGCTCCCGCTCGTCGAGCCCCGGCCCGTCGTCGCGCACCTCGACCCAGCCGGTGCCCGCCGACCGGTCCGCGCCCAGCTCCACCCGGACCCCGCCGCCGTACTTGACCGCGTTGTCCAGCAGCACGTCCAGCACCTGCGCCAGCGCCGACTCGGGGCAGCGCACCAGCACCGCGGGCACGGGCCCGGCGGGCACCGGCACCTGCCAGAACCCGGTGCGGTCCACCACGACCGCGCCCAGGTCGGTCAGGTCGGGCTCGTGCCCGCCCGCCGCCGCCTCGGTCGCGGCGCTCTCCGCCGAGGCGAGCGCGAGCAGGCCGTCCAGCAGGGACTCCAGCCGCTCGATCTCGGCCACCCCCGCCAGGTAGGCGCGCCGCCCGCCGGGCCGCACCTGGTCGCGCAGCGAGTCCACGCGCAGCCGCAGCGCCGCCATCGGGTTGCGCAGCTGGTGCGAGGTGTCCGCGATCAGCCGCCGCTGCTGGTCGGCGGCCTCGGTGACGGCGTCGGACATCCGGTTGAACGACTCGGACAGCTCCCGCACCTCCGGCGGCCCGCTGCTGCCCGGCACGTGGGCCCGCCGCTCGCCCGCGGCCACCGCCCGCACCCCGATCGCCAGCTCCGCCAACGGCTTGAGCAGCCACCGCGCCGCGGCCACCGCCAGCAGCACCGAGACCAGGCCCGCGGCCAGCGCGCCGCCCAGCACCCACAGCCACCCCTCGGCCACGTCCGCCGCGGCCCGGTCCACCGACGCCCACAGCACCACCGCGCCCGCCACCCGGGTGCCCGTGCCGACCGGGCGGGCGAACACCACGTGCCCGGACGACCACGGCGTCACCGTCGGCACCGCCCGGACCGGCTGGTTGCGCAGCGCGGCGTCCAGGTCCGGCGCGAGCGCCGGGTCGTCCGCGTCCAGGCCCGCCCGCGCCACCGGTTCGCGGCGGGCGTCCACCACCACGACCGGCTCGCCGTAGAGCTCGAAGTAGGCGGCGACCTCGTCCTCCAGGGCGGTGCTGTCCCCGGTGCCCTCGGCCTGCTGCGCGAGCGCGGTGAACCGGTCGAGGTCGGCGGTGCGGCTGAGCGCGAACCGCTGCGTGCGCTCGGCGGCCGTGGCCGACAGCAGCGGCACGGCGAAGCCGGCCACCGCGGCGGCGGAGAACAGCAGCAGCACGACCAGCAGCCGGCGGCGCACCTACGCCCCGTCCGCGGCCAGCCGGTAGCCGAAGCCCCGGATGGTGGTGATCAGGCCCGGCCGGCCGAGCTTGGCGCGCAACCCCGCCAGGTGCACGTCCAGCGCCCGCGACACGGCCAGGTAGGCGTCGCCCCACACCTCGTCCATGAGTTGCTGGCGGCTCACCGCGGTGCCCGCGCGGCTCGCCAGCACGGCCAGCACGTCGAACTCCTTGGTGGTCAGCGCGACCTCGGCACCCGCCACGACGACCCACCTGCCCTCCAGGTCGATCTCCACGTCGCCCACGCGCACCGCGCGGTCCGCGGGCCCGGTGAGGGCGGCGCTGCGGCGGGCCACCGCGTCCATCCGGGCCAGCAGCTCGCCCAGGCGGACCGGCTTGACGAGGTAGTCGTCCGCGCCCAGGCGGAGCCCGCGCACGATCGACCGCTCGTCGCCGCGCGCGGTGAGCACCAGCACCGGCACCGCCGACACCCGGCGCACCTTGCGCAGCACCTCCAGCCCGTCGATGTCGGGCAGGCCCAGGTCGAGCAGCAGCAGGTCGTACTCCCGGTGGGTGAGCAGCGCGTCAGTGCCGCGCGTCACCCGACCGGGTCGGTGGTCGTTCTCCTCCAACGCCTGCACCAGCGCGTCGGCCACGCCGTCGTCGTCCTCGACCAACAGCACCCGCACCGTGGCCACCCCCTCAGGTTGAGGCGATTATCGCGTTTGAGGTGTAAACAATTCCTGTGAGCATCGACGAGCACGCCCCGGCCGCCCTCCTGGACGAGGCGAGCGAGGCCCTGGAGGAGCTGGCGGGCGTCCTGGCCGACGACCAGTCCCTGGAGTACGTGCTCCAGCAGCTGGCCGAGTCCGCGGCGCGGGTCATCCCCGAGGCGGAGAACGTCGGTGTCACGGTACTCACCCCGGACGGCCCGATCACGGCCGCCGCCACCGACCACGAGGTGGTCTCGGTCGACGCCGACCAGTACGCGGCGGGCGACGGGCCGTGCCTGGAGGCGACGCGGCTGCGCAAGCCCGTGCGCGTCTCGGTCCACGAGGGCCGCGAGCGGTGGCCCGACTTCGCGATCGCGGCCGAGCGCGCGGGCGTGCGGGCGTACCTGTCGGTGCCGATCGTCCTGGCGGAGGAGGACGTGCTCGGGTCGCTCAACATCTACAGCTCCGACGAGCACGCGTTCGACCCGTTCGACGAGGCGCTGCTGCGCCTGTTCGTCACCGCCGCGTCCACCGCCATCACCGCGTTCCGCCGGTACGAGCGGTCGCGGTCGCTGGTCGAGCACCTCCAGCGGGCGCTGGTGTCGCGCGGGGACATCGACCAGGCCAAGGGCGTGCTCATGGGCGCGTACGGGATCTCCGCCGACGAGGCGTTCGCCCGGCTGGTGACCGAGTCGCAGCAGCACAACACCAAGCTGCGCGAGGTGGCCCGGAACCTGCTGGCGTCCGTGCGAAGACCCTGATCCGCCATTCCCCGACAAGATTTTCGCGCACCCGCGAGTGCGCGCGGCAGTTGTCGTCCGCCTGGCCGGAACGGGGCGGGGGCCGGTCCACGCGGACCGGCCCCCGTCCCGTTCCGGGGTCAGGTTCGGCGTCGGCGCAGGTGGAACACCGTGCCCGCGCCCACGAGCAGGAGCGCGCCGCCCGCGACCAGCAGGCCGCGCACCGAGGCGCCCGTGCTCGCCAGCCCGCTCCCGCCGCCGGGGGCGGCCGGTGGGGCGGTGGTCGTGGTGGTGGTCGCGGTGGTCGTGGTCGAGTCGGTGCCCGACGTCGTCGTCCCCGTGGTCGTGCTCCCCGTCGTGGTGGTGGTCGGGTCCGTCGTGGTCGTCGTGCCGGTCCCGCTGGTGGTCGTCGTGGTGGTCGTCTCGTCGGTGGTGGTGGTCGTGGTGGTGGTCGTGGTGCCGCCACCCGGCCGGACGGTGAACCGGTGCAGGAGGGTGTCCTGGTCCGGCTTGAGCGTGCACGGCAGCGGGAAGGTGCCCAGGCCGGTGTCCTCGCCCGTGGCGGTCTTCGGGGTCAGGGTGGCCTCGAACGCGCCGACGCGGATGGTGGTGTCGCCCTCGTGGGGCAGGGTCACCGACGGGGCCTCGCCGATCGCCACGGTGTCGAACGGGCCCTCCGGCGGCACGTCCGTCCTCGCGATGCCCAGTTCCGGCACGACCTCCAGCGGCGTGCCCGCGTTGTCCACCACCGTGGTCGCCCGCGCCGTGCCCTCCACGGTGGCGGCGCCCACCAGCACCAGGCCCTGCGTGGCCAGCGGCGGCACGGTCGCCGTCGCGGTCACCCGGACCGGCGGCAGCGGCTGCCCGGCCACCGCCTCGTCCGGGCCGGGCAGGTCCTCGGCCACGATCCGCACGCTCATGTCCTGGTCGCCGATCAGCGGGAACGGGCAGCTGTAGACCAGCGTGAGGGTCGCCGTCGCGGCGCTGCCGACGCCCGCGCCCAGCAGGGCCGACCCGCCGACCACCGCCGCGCAGAGGCCGAGCGCCGCCACCCGGAGCCTTGATCCCATGAGCCCTCCCCGAAAACGCGGAACAACACCTACCGGCGGGTAAGGTATCTTTACCGGATAGGCGCGGCAAGTATTCTCACGCTCCCCACAAAAGCTGTTCCGGCAGTTGTCACGAGGGTGACAAATAAATTGTCCGCGCTTGTGCGCGTTCGGTTCCCGGAAGTAGTTTCGGGGAATGGACGGAGGCGGGCGGTGAGGGTCGCGGCGCTCCTGGTCGCGGTCGGGGCGCTGCTGGGCGCGGCGCTGGCGTCCGCCCCCGCGCGGCCGGCGGGCGGGGTCCCGGTGCGCGCCGCCGGCGGGGCGGCGGTCGCGGCCGCGCAGCCCGGCACCACCATCACCATCACCTACCGGGTCGACGCGGTGACCCGGATCGCCAAGCTCGGCTCCGACCTCGCCGTCGGCCCCGGCCGGCTGGTCGTCGACATCGACCTGGTCAACGGCACCATCATCGGCGACCTGTGGCTGCCGCCCGCCCCCGGCTACTTCGTCGTCTTCGGCTTCGTGCCCACCACGGCCCGCACCGACCTGATCCCGGCGGCCAAGGTCACCGGCACCATCGAGGCCGGCGAGATCAAGGCCCACGCCCTGGTCGACATCGGGCTGGCCGAGGTGGTGGTGGACCGGCAGCCGCTCGACGTCGGGCCGGGCTGCCGGACCGACGTGCCCGCGTCGCTCCACGTCGAGGGTCCCTTCGACCTGGCGGCGACCGTGCTGGAGGGCGTCTACGAGATCCCCGCGTTCGACGGGTGCCGGGGCCGGGAGCGGCTGGACCCGCTGATGACCGGCCTGATCTCCGGTCCGGGCAACGCGATCGAGCTCACGCTGACCGCGGTCCCGCAGCTCCCGGTGTCCCCGCCGGACCCGGAGGCCCTCCCGCCGACCTCACCGACCTCGCCGGTCCCGCCGACCTCACCGGCCCCGCGGGCCCCGCCGGCTCCGCAGCCCCCGCCGACCCTGCCGACCCCGCCGGCCCCGCCGACCCCGCCGACCCCGTGAGCAGCCGCAGCGCCCGCAGCGCGATGCCCATGTCGAACAGCGCGTCCGGGTCGTGCAGCCTCGCCCCGAACAGCTCCTCCAGCTGCCGCAGGCGGTAGCGCACGGTCTGCGGGTGTACCGCGAGGCTCGACGCGACCTCCGGCGCGCTGCCCCGCGTCTCCACCCACGCGGTCATCGTCTCCAGCATCCGCTGCTGCTGCTTGGGCGTCAGCCCCTCCAGCGGCGCCAGCGCCCGCTTGACCAGCTCGCGCACCAGGTCCTCGTCGCCGAGCAGCAGCAGCGTGGACAGGTGCTCGGTGGTGTCCACGATGGGCCGGTCCCGGATCACCCCGGACTGGATCAGCGTGATCGCCCGGCGCGCCCAGCGCAGCGACTGCCGCGCCGACCCCAGCGGCACCAGCGGGCCGACCGCCGCGCGCCACCCGCCGAGCTTGTGCTCCAGCGCCACCAGCTGCCGCTCGGGATCGGTGAGCAGCAGGCACGGCTCGCCGCCCTCCAGGTCCATCAGGACGTCCTCGTGCAGCGCCGGGATCGGCAGCTGGTGCTGGTCGGTGCGCCGCTCCAGGGCCACCACGAGCACCCGCTCGGGCAGCGGCCAGCGCGCCGCCTCGGCCAGCTCCGCCACCGCGTTCGGGTGGTAGCCGGGCTCGCCGAGGATCAGCTCCAGCAGCCGCTTGCGCCGCCGCTCCAGCGCGCCCGCGTGCCGGGCCTGCGCCTCGGCGTAGCCCTCCATCGAGCGCAGCGACAGCTCGTCGATGTAGGCGAAGATCGCCTCCGCGATCAGGCACATGGTGGCCAGCGGCACCCGCTCGGTCTGGCCGAACTCCGAGATCCGCCGCCACGCCACGCGCGCGCCGATCCGGTAGGCGGTCTGGAGCAGGTCCAGGCTCCGCCCCGCGCTCACCTCCAGCTTGCCCAGCAACCGGAACAGCTTCGCGCGGTCCTCCCGTTCCGCGGTCGGGTCCACCATCCGGTCGATGAACTGGTGGATCGCCTGCTCCACGCCCTCGACCACCACCTGGCCGAACATGCCCTCCAGCTTTTGCGAGTACTCCGCGATCTGGTGCTGGATCTCCCGCACCATGTCGACCGCGACATCACCGGCCCGCGCCCGGAACTTCGGCGCGAGTTCGGCCGGCAGCCGTTCCCACAGGTGCGTGTCCCCGACCGGCGGTAACTCGGCCGACGGGAGTTCCCGGGTTCTGCTCATGCTGCTCACCCTCACCAGACGACGGGTTTCGCTCCGACGACATTGGTAGCCGCACGGATCGCGGGGGCGCCAGGGCGGGAAGGACTTTTGTATCCCCGTGAGTGTTCCGGAACAGGTTCTTGTCACGGCCTTGACAAAGGATCACCATTGCTTGTGCGCTACTGCGGCGATGCGTAACGTACCGGCCGGTAATGTTGTTCCGGCAATTCACCGAAACTCCCCGGAGAATACTCGTGGTAGTGCGGCGTCGGGTGCTGGGGCTGCTGTTCGCGGCCCTGCTGGTCGCGTTGTGCGGCCTGTCGGTGGCGACCTACCGGAAGGCGTTCACACCCCGGGTGGGCGTGCTGCTGCGCACCGACCACGTCGGCAACCAGCTCCAGGCCGAGTCCGACGTGAAGCTGCTCGGCGTGCGGGTCGGGGAGGTGCGCGCGGTCCGCTCCCGCGGCGGCGGCGCCGAGGTGGAGCTGGGCCTCGACCCCGAACTGGTGGACCGCGTGCCGGCGAACGTGTCCGCGCGGCTGCTGCCCAAGACGCTGTTCGGCGAGCGGTTCGTCAGCCTGGAGCCGCCCGCGGACCCGGTGGGCGCGCTCGCCGCGGGCGACGTGATCGAGCAGGACCGCACGTCCACCGCGATCGAGCTGGAGCGCGTGCTCGCCGACCTGATGCCGACCCTCCAGGCCGTGCGGCCGGACAAGCTCGCCGCCGCGCTCACCTCGGTGGCCCGCGCGCTCGACGGCCGCGGCGAGGACCTGGGGCGCACCATCGTCCGGCTCGACGCCTACCTGCGCGAGCTCAACCCGGAGCTGCCCGTGCTCGAGGAGGGCATCAGCAGGTTCGCCGACGTGGCCGACGTGTACGCCGACGCCGGCCCGGACCTGGTCCGGGCGCTGCGGGACGCCACCGAGGTCAGCCGCACCGTCGCCGAGCAGCGCGCCGACCTCGACGCCGTCTACGCGAACCTGACCACGGCCTCGGCCGACCTGACCGGCTTCCTGACCGACCACGGCGGGACGGTCGTGGACCTGGCCGACCGGTCGCGGTCCTCGCTGGAGCTGCTGGCGACCTACTCGCCGGAGTTCCCGTGCGTGCTCAACGCCGTCAACGCGCTGCGGCCGAGGGTGGACGAGGTGCTCGGCAAGGGCACCGACCAGCCCGGTGTGCACGCGCGGGTCACCATCGTGCCGCCGGGGCGGGAGTACGTGCCGGGGCGCGACGAGCCGGTGGTCCGCCGGGGTGGCGCGCCGCACTGCCCGGCCGGTCCCGTCCGGGCGGTCGCGCCCGACCGGGTGCCCGACTGGGCGGGCCTGCTCATGGGTGTCCGATGAGGGGGGTCCGATGAAGGGGATCGCCGCGCCGCTGACCAAGTTCCTGGTCTTCGTCGTCGTCACGGTCGCCGCCACCGGTTTCCTGGCCGCGACCATCGCGGGCAGCCGGGTGGGCGACGGGGACCGCTACGTCGCGCGCTTCACCGACGTGACCGCGCTGGCCGAGGGCGACGACGTCCGGATGTCCGGCGTGAAGATCGGCCAGGTCGAGTCGATGGAGCTGGTCGACGACGAGCTGGTGGACGTGGAGTTCTCGGTCGCGCGGGACCGCTCGCTGGCCGCGGGCGTCACCGCCGCGATCAAGTACCGCAACCTGGTCGGCCAGCGGTACGTCTCGCTCGACCAGCCCGCCGGGTCGATCGCGGCGGAGCTGCCGCCCGGCGGCCTCATCCCGGTCGAGCGCACCACGCCGGCGCTCGACCTGACCGCCCTGTTCAACGGGTTCGAGCCGCTGTTCCAGGCGCTGAACCCGGACGACGTCAACCGGCTGTCCCACGAGATCGTCCAGGTGCTCCAGGGCGAGGGCGGCACGGTGGAGGACCTGCTCGCCCACACCGCGTCGCTGACCACCGCGCTGGCGGCGAAGGACGACGTGATCGGCCGGGTCGTGACCAACCTGAACGCCGTGCTGGAGACGGTCGGCTCCCGCGACGACCGGCTGGACTCGCTGCTGGGCTCGCTGCGGCGGCTCGTGTCCGGGTTCGCCGCCGACCGGCGGCCGATCGGCAACGCGATCGCCGGCCTGGCCGAGCTGAGCGGGAGCACCGCGTCCCTGCTGGAGCAGGGGCGGCAGCCGCTCAAGGACGACATCGCCCACCTCGGGCTGCTCGCGGGCACCCTCGGCGGCGCGCCCGAGCTGGAGCCGTTCGTGCGCAACCTGCCGGTGAAGCTGGAGGCCGTCGGCCGCACCGCGTCCTACGGCTCCTGGCTCAACTTCTACCTGTGCTTCGCCTCCTCCGAGGCCGAGCCCGCCCCCGGCGGACCGCCCGTGGGCATCCCCGTCACCGAATCGAGGTGTCGCCGATGACGCGCAGACCGGTGCTGCTGGGGGCCGTGGGGCTCCTGGTCGTGGCCGTGACCGCCGTGCTCACCTTCTTCCTGGAGGACCTGCCCTTCTTCGGTGGCGGCGAGCGGCACGCGGCGGACTTCACCGAGGCGGCCGGGCTGCGGGTGGACGACGAGGTGCGCGTGGCGGGCCTGAAGGTCGGCGAGGTGACCGGGGTCGGGCTGCGCGAGGGCCGGGTGCGGGTGGCGTTCCGGGTCTCCGGCGTGCGGCTGGGCGACCGCAGCCGCGCCGAGATCAGGATCAAGACCCTGCTGGGGCAGAAGTACCTGGCGGTGGACCCCGAGGGCCGCGACCCGCTCACCGGCCCCATCCCGGTGGAGCGCACCACCTCGCCCTACGACGTGGTCGAGGCGTTCAACGGCCTGGCGGACACGGTGGACCGGATCGACACCGACCAGCTCGCGCAGAGCTTCCAGGTGCTGTCCGACACCTTCCGCGACTCGCCGCGGCACGTGAAGCAGGCCCTGGAGGGCCTGTCCGCGCTGTCGCGGACCGTCTCCTCCCGGGACGAGGAGCTGGCGTCGCTGCTGGCGGGCGCGAACCGGGTCAGCGGCGTGCTGGCCGAGCGCAACGAGGACTTCGCCGCGCTGATCACCGACGGCACCCTGCTGCTGGAGGAGATCGCCCACCGCCGGGACGCCATCGCGCGGCTGCTCGACGGCACCCGCGCGCTGTCCGAGCAGCTCTCCGGCCTGGTCGCGGACAACCAGGAGCAGCTGGGGCCGGCCCTGGAGCAGCTGGAGCGCGTCACCGACGTGCTGCGGCGCAACCAGGAGGCGTTCGACCGCGGGCTGGCCCTGGCCGGGCCCTACTACCGGCTGCTGAACAACTCGCTGGGCAACGGCCGGTGGGTCGACACCTACGTGTGCGGTCTCGTCGTCACGCCCGGTCAGGACCGGCGCGACTGCCCGCCGGGAGGCCGCTGATGTTCATCCGGACCAGGGGCGGGCGGCGGTTCGTCGTCGCGCTCGCCCAGGGGCTCGTGCTGGTGCTCGTCGCCACCGCAGCGGTGTGGTGGGTGTTCCTGCGCCCCGCCACCACCCGGATCACCGCGTACTTCACCGCCGCCGTGGGCGTGTACGAGGGGTCGGACGTGCGGGTGCTCGGCGTGCGGGTCGGCGAGGTGGTCGGCGTGGTGCCCGGGGCCGAGGCGGTGCGCGTCGACCTGGAGCTGGACCACGGCGTGGACGTGCCCGCCGACGCCCGCGCCGTCGTGGTCGCGCCCGACGTCGTGGCCGACCGGTACGTGCAGCTCACGCCCGTCTACACCGGGGGTGACACGCTCGCGCCCGGCGCGGTCGTGCCCAGCGCCCGCACCGCGGGCACCGTCGAGCTGGACGAGCTGTACCGGAGCCTGGACGCGCTGCTGACTGCGCTGGGCCCGAACGGCGCCAACCGCGCGGGCGCGCTGTCGGACCTGCTGACCACCGGCGCGGCGAACCTCGACGGCACGGGCGGCGCGGTCAACGAGTCGATCCGGCGGCTCGCCGACGCGGCCCGCACGCTGGCCGGGTCGCGGGACGACCTGTTCGGCACCGTGGACCACCTCCAGTCGTTCACCTCGCTGCTGGCCGCGAACGACGAGCAGGTGGGGCGGCTGGCCGACCAGCTGGCCGACGTGTCCGGGTTCTTCGCCGCCGAGCGGGACGACCTCGCGGCGGCGCTGGGGGAACTGGCCGGCGCGCTGGAGGGGGTCAGGGCGTTCGTGCGCGACAACCGCGACCGGGTGCGGTCCGGGGTGGCGGACCTGGCGGTGCTGACCGGTTCCCTGGCGCGGCAGCGCGAGTCGCTGGCCGAGGTGCTGGAGGTGGCGCCGGTGGCGCTGCACAACGTGATCGCGGCCTACGACCCGTCGACCGGGACGCTGAACGCGCGGGCGAACCTGGACGAGTTCGTGACCGACCTGCTGAGCGTGCCGGGGGGTGCCCGGTGAGGGGGTCTGGTGGGGTCGGGGCAGTGGGCTCCGGTGCGGTCGGGCGTTGGGCGGCGCTGGGGTTGGTGCTGGCGCTGACCGGGTGCTCGGCGATCCCCAGCGCCTACGACCTGCCGCTGCCCGGCGGCGCGGACCTGGGCGACCGGCCCTACCGGGTGACGGTGGAGTTCGACGACGTGCTGGACCTGGTGCCGCACGCGGCGGTGAAGGTCGACGACGTGGCGGTGGGCCGGGTCGAGGACATCGAGCTGTCCGGGGACGGCTCGACCGCGCTGGTGCGGGTGGCGGTGCGCGGTGACGTGCTGCTGCCGTCGGACGCGGTGGCGCGGCTGCGGCAGTCCAGCCTGCTGGGCGAGAAGTACGTGGAGCTGGCGCCGCCCGACGGGGGCGCGGGCGCGGCGCCGCTGGTGGACGGCGCCGTGGTGCCGGTGTCGCGGACCAACCGCAACCCGGAGGTGGAGGAGGTGTTCGGCGCGCTGTCCATGCTGCTCAACGGTGGCGGGATCGGGCAGCTCCGGGACATCGCGCGGGAGCTGGGCACGGCGCTGTCCGGCAACGAGACCGCGGCGCGGTCGCTGCTGTCCGCGGTGGAGTCGTTCACCGGTTCGCTGGACGAGCACCGGGGCGAGATCACCCGGGCGCTGGACGCGGTGGACCGGCTCGCGGCGACCCTCTCGGCGCGCCGGGGTGAGATCGGCGAGGTGCTGGACGGGCTGGAACCCGGGTTGGCGGTGCTGCACGAGCAGCGCGGGCAGCTGGTCGGGCTGCTGGGCGCGCTGGACGACCTGGCGGGCGTCGCGGTGGACGTGGTGGACCGGAGCCGGGACGACCTGCTGGCCGACCTGCGCGCCCTGGAGCCGACGCTGCGCACGCTGGCCGAGTCCGGGCAGGACCTGCCGCAGTCGCTGGAGCTGCTGCTGACCTTCCCGTTCACCGACGCGGTGCTCGACGGCATCAAGGGCGACTACCTCAACACGTACCTGACGCTGGACCCCGGGGGGCGTTGATGGTCACGCGGCGCATCCGGGCGCAGGTGGCGCTGTTCACCGTCATCGCCCTGCTCGGCGTCAGCTACGTGAGCGCGGAGTACGCCGGGCTGCTCGTGCTGGACGACGGGTACGCGGTGCGGCTGGAGCTGGCCCGGACCGGCGGGCTGTTCAGCGGTGGCGAGGTGACCTACCGGGGCGTGCCGGTGGGGCGGGTCGGCGAGATCCGGCTGGGGGACGGGCAGGTCGAGGCGGAGCTGCGCATCGACGCGGACACGCCGCCGATCCTGGCGGACCTGGAGGCCGTGGTCGCCAACCGGTCGGCCGTGGGCGAGCAGTACGTGGACCTGCGGCCGCGCGGCGGGACCGGGCCGTACCTGGGCGACGGCTCGGTGATCCCGAAGGGCCGGACCACCCTCCCGCCGCCGGTGGAGAAGGTGTTGACCAGCATGGACGACCTGGCGCGGTCGGTGCCGGTGGGCGCGCTGCGGACCGTGGTGGACGAGCTGGACACCGCGTTGCGGGGGGTGGGGCCCGACCTCCAGGCGCTGCTCGACGCGACGGCCGAGTTCATCGCGGCCGCCACCGCGCACCTGCCGCAGACCACCCGGCTGCTCGACGACTCGGTCACCGTGCTCCAGACCCAGCTGGACCACTCGGCGGCGATCGACTCCTTCGCCGCCGACGCCGCGCTGGTGGCCGAGCGGCTGCGCGCCTCGGACGGCGACCTGCGGCGGGTGATCGCGGCGGCCCCCGGCGCGGCGGCGGAGGTGAGCGCGGTGCTGCGGGAGTCCGGACCGGACCTGGGCGTGGTGCTGGCGAACCTGCTGACCACGGCGGACGTGCTGGCGACGCGGCAGGGCCAGCTGGAGCAGGTGCTGGTGAGCGTGCCCGACGCGGTGTCGGTGGGCGCGTCGGCGCTGGGCGGCGGGCAGGCGTCGTTCGGCCTGGCCCTGACCTTCTTCGAACCGCCACCGTGCGAGGAGGGCTACGGCGGCACGACCCGCCGGTCCGGTGTGGACACCGCGCCGGCCCCGTTCAACACCGGCGCGAGCTGCACCCTGCCGCGCGGCTCGGCCACGGGCGTCCGGGGCTCCCAACACGCCCCCCGCTGACCACGAACGCAGAACTCGCCCAACCTGAACGTACGACTCGCGCGTCCTGAACGTACGACTCGCGCGTCCTGAACGTACGACTCGCGCGTCCTGAACGTACGACTCGCGGAGTGTGGGGGTTCGACACGTGCGCGAGTCGTACGTTCGGGACCACCGTGTCGTACGTTCGGGACCGGTGAGTTCAGCGTTCAGGTCGGGCCCAGGTAGGACCAGGTGCCGTTGTCCCGGGTGAAGCGGCTCGTTTCGTGGAGGACGTCGCGTTCGCCACGCCGGCGGTAGTGGGCGCGGAACTCGACGGTGCCGGTGGTCTGGAACAGGGTGCCGTCGGTGCGGGACAGCACCTCCAGGTGCGTCCAGCGCTGGTCCGGGTCCAGGTCCAGCGAGCGGGGGCGCGTGGTGGGGTGCCAGGTGTCCAGCAGGTAGTCCTCGTGGCCCAGGGCGAAGGCGCTGTAGCGGGAGCGCATGAGGGCCTCGGCGGTCGGCGGCTTCTTGAGGCCCTCGTGGTACGGGGCGCAGCACGCCTCGTACGGCTCGCCGGCGCCGCACGGGCAGCGGTCGGCGGTCATGCGGGGCGGTCGCAGGCGTTGCGGCCGGACCGGTCGTAGCGCAGCCACGCCAGGGCGTTCTCGGCCTCGCGGTCGCCCGCGGCGGCGTCGGCGCGCAGGCCGGCGTGCACCTGGTAGCGCAGGTCGGCGGGGGCGTTGGGGTGGACGAGCAGGTTGGCGCGGATGGCCGGGTTGGGGTCGTCGGCCAGCAGGGCCAGCGCGCCGGCGGGGGCGGCCGGGTTCGTGGACAGGGCCTCGCGCACCGCGTCGTCCGGGTCGCGGGCCAGGGCGGCGGCGTCGGACGCGGACAGGGGTTCGGTCACCGGGCGAGCATATAAAGCCCGGCGCGGAAAGGGGGCGGCTCCCCTCCCGATGACTGCCAGTCGGGGAGGGGAGCCGCCGGGCGGGCTGTTACGGCATCAGGCGCACGCCGCGCCGTTCAACGTGGGAGAGGTGAACGGTGGGGTGCTTCCGTTGAAGCTCGCGTTGTAACCGATGGTCGCGGTACCACCGGTCGCGAGCCTGCCGTTCCAGGACGTGTTCGTGACGCGCACGGTGTCACCCGTGTCGCTCCACGTCCCGTTCCAGCCCTGGGAAACGGTCACTCCGGGTGCGGAGAACGCCAAGGTCCAGGAATCGACCGGCGCTCCCCGGTTCTCGATGACGATCTCACCGGTGTAACCGTTCGACCACCTGCTCACCACTCGGTGCGTCACCCGGCAACCGTCCCCTGGAGGCTGGGTGGTCGTCGTGGTGGTCGTGGTCGTGGTCGTTGTAGTGGTGGTGGTCGAGGTGCTGGTGCTGGTGCTGGTCGGGCCCGCCGCCACGGCCATGTCGTAGGCCCGCTGCGGCACGAACTGGCCCGCGCCGGCGATGCAGCCGTCCGCCTCGCCGGGCAGCTTGATCCACAGGTACGCGGCGACCTGGGCGTCCCCGGTCTCGGTGGTGCTGGCCGTGCCGATCGCCCGGCCGGCCGGGTCGCACCACTCGTCGCCCAGCGGGCCGTTGCCGTTGCGGCTGGTGTCGACCACGGCCTTGAGGCGCGAGTCGCCCAGCGCGTTGAGCACCGACTTGCCGAACGCGACCTCGTCGCGGGTGTAGCGGTAGTTCGACACGTTGAGGGCGATGCCGTCGGCGCTGTTGGAGATGTCCGCGCCGCGCAGGCGCTCCACCGCCTCGGCCGTGGTGAGCCAGGCCGAGTGGCCGATGTCGAAGTACACCTTCGCCTGGGAGGAGCCGGCCCTGAGCTTCTTGCCCGCGTAGGCCATGGACGCCATGGTCTCGTTCTGCTGGCCCTGGCTCTGGCAGTTGCTCATGATCGGCAGCACGTCCGGCTCCAGGACGATCGCCGCCGGGCGGCCGGCCAGGCCCGCCGCGACCTCGTCCACCCACGCCCGGTACGCCGAGTGCGAGGACGCGCCGCCGCCGCTGGCGCCGCCGCAGTCGCGGTTGGGGATGTTGTAGACGACCATGATCGGGATCTTCCCGGCGGACGCCGCGGCGCCCACGAACGCGTCGACCTGGCCGCGCACCTGGGAGGTGTTGGTCGTGGTGTACCAGCGGGCCTGCGGCACGCTCGCGACCCGGTCGCGGATCACCGCGGCCTTCGGGTCGTTGGGGTTCTGGGCCACCCACCTCGCCGCCGAGGTGTCCGGGACGACGTAGAACGCCGAGTCGGCCGCCTGGGCGGTGGTGCCACCGCCCAGGACCAGTGCCACCGCACTGGCGACCAGAGCGCCGGACGTGGCGCTCGCGGCGGCCAACCGGGCTCGGCCACCTCGGGCGCCGGTCCGCGGACGCCGGCCGCCGTGGCCGGGGTCATGGGCATTCGGTGAGTGCATCAGGAGGTCCTCGCAGCGTCGGTGCAACGGGGGCTGACTTCCTGGGAGCGCTCCCAGGTGGCAGGACTGTAACCACTGGGAAACGGTGAGGAAAAGGGGTGAGGTCCGAGGGGGTGGGTCCGTGGTTTCTCACGGTACGTGAGGGTGGGACCGGAAAAACGACGCTCGAAGCCGCTTTCGGCGCGAATTACGCCGATTTGGCGACGTTGGGTGAACGATCTTCTGGTGAATTGAGCCGTTCGGGGGAGGAGAATTCGTGGTCCTCCCCGGCCGGACCAACTGTGGGAGGTTCGACAAAATTACGCCGGGGGACGCAGTCGGAGCTGCTCCGGGCGGGTCAACCCTGGTGCGGGAATGCGGACAATTCTACTGTGGGAACGCTCCCAGACCGTTCACACGGAGGCTCCGCAATGACGCGCACTCCCTCCCGGTCCGTCGCGGTCGCCGCGACGACCGCCCTCCTGGCGGCCACCGCCCTGACCGCCACCGCCCTGACCGCCGGCGCCACCGCCACCGCGCCGGTCGTCGCCGCGCCGGCGCCCCGGTCCGGACCGGCGGCCCAGGCAGACCCCCGGGTCGAGCAGCTGCTGGCCCGGATGACCCTCGACGACAAGGTCGGCCAGATGACCCAGGTCGACCGGGCCGCGCTGGACCCGGTGTCCGACCTGGCCACCTACCGGATCGGCTCCGTGCTCTCCGGCGGCGGCTCCGCGCCGACCCCCAACACCGCCCAGGGCTGGGCCGACATGTACGACCAGTTCCAGCGCACCGCCCTGTCCACCCCCCTGGGCATCCCGATGATCTACGGCGTGGACGCCGTGCACGGCCACAACAACGTGCGCGGCGCGACGATCTTCCCGCACAACATCGGCCTCGGCGCCACCCGCGACCCGGACCTGGTCCGGCGCATCGGCGCGGCCACCGCGGCGGAGGTCGCGGGCACCGGCATCGACTGGAACTTCGCGCCCTGCCTGTGCGTGGCCCGCGACGACCGGTGGGGCCGCACCTACGAGTCGTTCGGCGAGGTGCCCGAGATCCCCACCGCGATGACCAGCTACGTCGACGGCCTCCAGGGCGCGACCCTGGGCGGCGACAACCGGTCCGTGCTGGCCACCGCCAAGCACTACATCGGCGACGGCGGCACCTCGGGCGGCGTCGACCAGGGCGACGCCCGCATTCCCGAGCAGGAGCTGCGGGACGTGCACCTGCCGCCGTTCCGGGCCGCGGTGGAGCGCGGCGTCGGTTCGGTGATGATCTCCTACAGCAGCTGGAACGGCGTCAAGGCGCACGGCCACCGCTACCTGATCACCGACCTGCTCAAGGGCGAGCTGGGCTTCACCGGCCTGGTGGTCTCCGACTGGGCGGGCGTCGACCAGATTGACGGCGCGACCGGCTTCACCGGCGCCGAGATCACCGCCGCGGTCAACGCGGGCGTCGACGTGGTGATGGTGCCCAACGACTACCGGCGCTTCACCGGCCTGCTCAAGGCCGAGGTCCAGGCCGGGCGCATCAGCCAGGCCCGGATCGACGACGCCAACCGCCGCGTCCTGACCAAGAAGTACGAGCTGGGCCTGTTCGAGCGCCCGCTCACCGACCGCTCGCTGACCTCGACGGTCGGCTCGGCCGCGCACCGCGAGCTGGCGCGCGAGGCCGTCCGGGAGTCCCAGGTGCTGCTGCGCAACGACGGCGTGCTGCCGCTGGCGAGGACCGGCCGGTACTTCGTGGCGGGCAAGTCGGCCGACAACATCGGCTACCAGAGCGGTGGCTGGACCATCACCTGGCAGGGTGGCAGCGGCAGCACCACGCCCGGCACCACCATCCTCCAGGGCCTGCGCGACGCGGGCGGCAACGTCACCCACGACCGCTACGGCAACGGCGTGGACCGGTCCTACACCGCGGCGATCGCGGTGGTGGGGGAGACCCCGTACGCCGAGGGCCAGGGCGACCGGCCCACCGGCCTCGGCCTCGACCAGGAGGACCTGACCACGATCAACCGGCTCCGCTCGGCGGGCATCCCGGTCGTGGTGGTGCTGGTCTCCGGCCGCCCGCTGGACGTCGCGGGCCAGGTCGGCGGCTGGAACGCGCTGCTGGCCTCCTGGCTGCCGGGCACCGAGGGGCGCGGCGTGGCCGACGTGCTGTTCGGCGACCACAACCCGACCGGCAGGCTGCCCGTGACCTGGATGACGAGCTCCTCGCAGCAGCCGATCAACGCCGGCGACGGCAAGGCCGCGCTCTACCCGCTGGGCCACGGCCTGAGCTACGGCCCGACCCCGACGACCACGACCACGACCCCGACGACCACGACCCCGACGACGACCACCACCACCACCACGACCGCGACCACCACGACCACCACGACGACGGCCCCGCCCGGGGCGGGCTGCACCGCGACCACCCGCGTGGCGAGCTCCTGGCAGGGCGGCTTCCAGGCCGAGGTCACCGTGACCAACCGCGCCACCGCCCCCTCCACCGGCTGGACGGTCTCCTGGACCACCGACGCCGCGGTCACCAGCCTCTGGAACGGCAGGCTCGCCCAGTCCGGTCGGCAGGTGTCCGTGGAGGACGTCGGGTGGAACGGCGCGCTCGCGCCGGGCGCCTCCGCGACGTTCGGCTACACCGCCAACGGCTCCGCGTCGACCCCTGAGTCGACCTGCCGGACGAGGTAGCCCTCTGGGAGCGCTCCCCGAACCTGCGTCATCCGGACCAGCGACAGCCTGCTTTCGGCCCACGTGACAGGGGCCACTGGGGCCAACTTGTCAAGGCTTTGTGCTCCAGCCCTCTTTTCACGGTGTTTCGATGCCGTTACAGTCCCGGACTGGGAGCGCTCCCAGAACCTCCACCGCCCTGCATCCCGGAGGAACCACATGCGACGACGCATGGACAGAGTGCTGTCCGGCACCCTCGCGGTGCTGGTCGGCGCGCTGTTGTCCGCACCGCTCCAGGCACCGACCGCGGTGGCCGCGCCGGCGTTCGACTACGGCGAGGCCCTCCAGAAGTCGATCTGGTTCTACGACGCCCAGCGGTCGGGCGACCTGCCCGCCGACAACCGGGTGTCCTGGCGCGGGGACTCGGCCCTGACCGACGGCCGGGACGTGGGCCTGGACCTGTCCGGCGGGTTCTACGACGCCGGCGACCACGTGAAGTTCGGCCTGCCCTTCGCGGCCACCATGACCATGCTCGCGTGGGGCGCGGTGGAGAACCGGGACGCCTACGAGGGCGCGGGCCAGCTGCGGCACCTGATGTCCAACCTCAAGTGGGGCACGGACTGGATCATCAAGGCGCACCCGTCGCCCAACGTGGTCTACGGCCAGGTCGGCGCGGGCGACGACGACCACAAGTGGTGGGGCGCCGCCGAGGTCATGCGGATGGCGCGCCCGTCGTACAAGGTGGACGCCTCCTGCCCCGGCTCGGACCTCGCGGGCGAGTACGCCGCGGCGATGGCCTCCGCTGCCATGGTGTTCCGGCAGACCGATGCCGCCTACGCGGCCACCCTGCTGACCCACGCCCGGCAGCTCTACACCTTCGCCGACACCTACCGCGGCAAGTACAGCTCCTGCATCACCGACGCCGCGAAGTTCTACAACTCCCACAGCGGGTACCAGGACGAGCTGGTGTGGGGCGCGATCTGGCTGCACCGCGCCACCGGCGAGCAGTCCTACCTGGACAAGGCGAGGACCGAGTACCAGAAGCTGTCCACCGAGCCGCAGACCACCACCCGCTCCTACCGCTGGACCATCGCGTGGGACGACAAGTCCTACGGCTCCTACGCGCTGATGGCCAAGCTCACCGGCGAGCAGCAGTACGTGGACGACACCAACCGCTGGCTGGACTACTGGACCACCGGCTACAACGGCAACCGGGTGCGCCACTCCCCGGGCGGCCAGGCCCACCTCGACACCTGGGGCTCGCTGCGGTACGCGGCCAACACCGCGTTCGTCGCGCTGGTCCACGGCGACTGGCTGCGCTCGCGCGACGCCGCGAGAGCCGCCACCTACCACGACTTCGGCGTGCGGCAGATCAACTACGCGCTGGGCGACAACCCGCGCAACGCCAGCTACGTCGTCGGCTTCGGCGCCAACCCGCCGCGCAACCCGCACCACCGCACCGCGCACGGCGCGTGGGCCGACACCATGCAGGAACCCGCGACCAGCAGGCACGTCCTGTACGGCGCGCTGGTCGGCGGCCCCGGCACGAACAACGACGCGTACCGGGACGACCGCACCGACTTCGTCGCCAACGAGGTCGCGCTCGACTACAACGCGGGCTTCACCAGCGCGCTCGCCCGGCTCTACAAGGAGTACGGCGGCACGCCCCTGGCGAACTTCCCGACCGCCGAGACCCCCGACGGGCCGGAGCTGACCGTGCAGGCGTCGGTCAACCAGGCCGCGGCCGGCTTCACCGAGGTCAAGGCGTTCGTGATCAACAAGAGCGCGTGGCCCGCCCGGACGTTCACCGGTTCCCTGCGCTACTACTTCACCCTGGACGGCGCCACCACGCCCGACCAGGTCACGGTCACCACGAACTACAACCAGTGCGGCACGCCCAGCGCCCCCCGGCAGCACAGCGGCCGCACCTACTACGTCGACGTCCCGTGCCCCGACGTGTACCCGGGCGGCCAGTCCGCGCACCGGCACGAGGTGCAGTTCCGCATCACCAGCGCGGGCACCTGGGACCCGTCGAACGACTGGTCCCACGAGGGACTGGGCCAGGGCAACACCGTCGCCCTCACCGACCGCCTGACCCTGGTCCAGGACGGCGCGGTGCGGTGGGGCCGGGAGCCCGGCCCGGCCGTCGAGGACCGCGAGGCCCCGTCCGTCCCCACCGGGCTGCGGGTCTCGAACGTGGGCGCCACCGGCGCCACGCTGAGCTGGACGGCGTCCACCGACAACGTCGGGGTGGCCGGGTACGACGTGCTCCTGGCGGACGGCACGTCGGCAGGTACCCCGGCCACCCCGGCGTTCCAGCTCTCCGGCCTGACCCCGGACACCGCGCACACCGTCGCCGTGCGGGCCAGGGACTCCGCGGGCAACACCTCCGCCCCGAGCGCCGTGATCACCTTCCGCACCGCGCGCGAGGGCACCGGCGGCGGCGGGACCCTGGCCGTGCAGCAGCGCGGCGGCGGCGCCGCGACCACCAACCAGATCGGCGCCGCGCTCGCCCTGGTCAACCGGGGCACCACCGCGGTCGACCGCTCGACGGTCACCCTGCGGTACTGGTTCACCGGTGACGCGGCCAACGCCGGCTACCAGGTGTTCTGCGACTGGGCCTCGGTCGGCTGCGCCAACGTGCGCGCCACCGCGGTGACGCTGCCGACCGCGCGGGCCGGCGCCGACGCCTACCTCCAGGTCTCGTTCACCGCGGGCTCCCTCGCGCCCGGCGCGAGCACCGGTGACGTCCAGCTGCGGGTGGCCAAGTCCGACTGGTCCTCCTTCGACCAGACCAACGACCACAGCTACCGGGTCAGTGCCGCGCTGACCGACTTCGACCGGGTCACCGCCCACGTCGGCGGCACCCTCGTCTGGGGCACCGAGCCCTAGCACCCACAGTCTCGGCACGGGGCGTTCTGCGCGCCCAGGCGCCCCGTGCCGACTCCAGCTCGAGCACCACCGCACCACACCGCCGCTGTACCGCACCACCCACACCGCCGCCGAAGACTCGCGGATCAACGGCTGATCCGTGCAGGAGGAGGACGCATGAGGTACCGCACCAGAGCGGGACGGTTGCGAACCGGACCGCTCGCGTTGATCGCCGCGGCAGCCACCGCCGCGGGTGTCATGCCGTTCGTCGCGCCGGTGGCGAACGCCGCCGTCGCGTGCACGGTGAACTACCAGGTGACCAACCAGTGGCCCGGTGGCTTCGGCGCCAGCGTGAACATCCGCAACCAGGGTGACGCCGTCAACAACTGGCGGCTCACCTGGACCTTCGCGAACGGCCAGCGGGTGCAGCAGGGCTGGAACGGCACGTTCAGCCAGAGCGGCAGCGTGGTGACCGTGACCGGGCCGAGCTGGTCGCCCAACCTGGGCGCCAACGCCCAGGTGTCGCTCGGCTTCAACGGCCAGTGGACCGGGTCCAACAACGCCCCGACCGACTTCGCGATCAACGGCACGCGGTGCACCGGCCCGAACACGGCGCCCAGCGTGACGTTGAACTCGCCGACGGCGGGCCAGACGTTCCAGACCGGTCAGGCGATCCCGCTGGCGGCCACCGCGAGCGACAGCGACGGCACCGTCGCCAAGGTCGACTTCCTGTCCGACGGCGTGGTCGTCGCGACCGACACCTCGTCGCCGTACTCGGCCACCTGGAGCGGTGCGTCCGTCGGTGAGCACGCCATCACGGCGCGCGCCACCGACGACAAGGGCGGCGTGACCAACTCCAGCATCGCGGGCATCCGGGTGCTGGCCGGTCAGGCGATCCAGGTCAACCCGCCGTCGCTGAGCGTGCGGCAGGGCTCCACCGCCACCTTCGGCGTCTCGCTGGCCACCGCGCCGACGAGCAGCGTCGCGGTGGCGGTCGCCCGCTCGGGCGGCAGCACCGACCTGACCGCGAGCCCGACGACGCTGACCTTCACCACCGCCAACTGGGCGACCAAGCAGAACGTCACGGTCACCTCGGCGGCCAACGGCGGCGAACTCGGCACGGCCACGTTCACCGCCAGCTCCACCGGGATCACCCCGGCGACGGTCGAGGTCAAGGAGATCTCCGGCAGCGCCTCGAACTTCGAGCAGGCGTTCCTCGACCAGTACGCCAAGATCCACGACCCGGCCAGCGGGTACTTCCGGACCTTCAGCGACGGCCTGAAGGTGCCGTACCACTCGATCGAGACGCTGATGGTCGAGGCCCCGGACCACGGTCACCAGACCACGTCCGAGGCGTTCAGCTACTACCTGTGGCTGGAGGCCAGCTACGCCCGGATCACCGAGGACTGGTCTTCGTTCAAGAAGTCCTGGGCGTCGATGGAGAAGTACATCATCCCGTCGACCGCCGACCAGCCGACGAACAACAGGTACGACCCGTCCAAGCCGGCGACCTACGCGCCGGAGCACCCGCGGATGGACCAGTACCCGTCGCAGCTGGACTCCAACGTCCCGGTGGGTCGTGACCCGATCGCGGCCGAGCTGAAGTCGGCCTACGGCAGCGACGACATCTACGGCATGCACTGGCTGATCGACGTCGACAACACCTACGGCTTCGGCCGGTGCGGCGACGAGTCGGACGCGGCGCCCGCGTACATCAACACCTACCAGCGCGGTTCGTCCGAGTCGGTGTGGGAGACCATCCCGCAGCCGTCCTGCGACACCTTCGCGCACGGTGGCCCCAACGGCTTCCTCGACCTGTTCACCAAGGACGCCCAGTACGCCAAGCAGTGGAAGTACACCAACGCCCCGGACGCCGACGCGCGCGCGGTGCAGGTGGCGCTGCTGGCCCAGGAGTGGGCGACCGAGCAGGGCAAGGGGTCGGAGATCGCCGCGGAGGTCGGCAAGGCCGCGAAGATGGGCGACTACCTGCGGTACGCCATGTTCGACAAGTACTTCAAGAAGATCGGCAACTGCAACAGCACCTCGTGCCCGGGTGGTACCGGCAAGGACAGCGCGCACTACCTGATGTCCTGGTACTACGCGTGGGGCGGCGCGACGGACACGTCGGCCGGCTGGGCGTGGCGCATCGGTGACGGCGCGTCGCACCAGGGCTACCAGAACCCGCTGGCCGCGTACGCGCTGTCGCAGGTCCCGGCCCTGAAGCCGAAGTCGGCGACCGGCCAGCAGGACTGGGCCACGTCGATGACCCGCCAGCTGGAGCTGCTCCAGTGGCTCCAGGCCGCCGACGGCGGCATCGCCGGTGGCGTCACCAACAGCTGGGAGGGCCAGTACGCCGCGCCGCCGTCCGGCACGCCGACCTTCTACGGCATGTACTACGACGCCCACCCGGTGTGGCGCGACCCGCCGTCGAACCGCTGGTTCGGCTTCCAGGCGTGGCAGATGGAGCGCACCGCGGCCCTGTACGAGATGACGGGCAACGCGGCGGCCAAGAAGATCCTCGACAAGTGGGTCCCCTGGGCCATCGCGAACACCACGGTCGGCACCAACGGGACCTTCCAGATCCCGTCCGACCTGGAGTGGACCGGCGCGCCGGACACCTGGAACGCCACCAACCCCGGCACCAACGCGAACCTGCGCGTCCGGGTGCTCAACCACAGCCAGGACGTCGGCATCGCCGCGTCCTACGCGAAGACCCTGCTGAACTACGCGGCCGAGTCGGGCAACGCCCAGGCGCGGACCGTGGGCGAGGGCCTGCTCAACGCGCTGCTGGCGCACCAGGACGACAAGGGCATCGCGGTGCCGGAGACGCGCACGGACTACAACCGCTTCGACGACGTGTACAACACGTCGAACCGCGAGGGTCCGTACGTGCCGTCGGGCTGGACGGGCACCATGCCCAACGGTGACCAGATCAGGCAGGGCGTGTCGTTCGTCGACATCCGGTCCATGTTCAAGCAGGACCCGGACTGGCCGAAGGTCCAGGCGTACCTGGACGGCGGCCCCGCGCCGACCTTCACCTACCACCGGTTCTGGGCGCAGGCTGAGATCGCCACGGCGTTCCAGCTGCACGTGGAGCTGTTCGGGTAGTTCACCCGAAGGTCGCCGACACCCCCTTCACAACGAGGTGAAGGGGGTGTTCGGCGTTTCCTTTTGCGTCGAACGCGTTCGATTCGAAGCCGTCGAACGAAACATTCGCGAAACTTCGGTGTTGACGCGGGTCAGAGACCTGTGCCACATTTCTGGGCATCCCCGTTCGATCTCACGACCTGGGAAGTTCAGGGACGTGAATCGAAACGATTCGATTCAGAGAGCTGGGTATTCGAGGAATTCGACCAGCAGGAGAGGTGTGTCGTGGGCCTGCCGTTCCGAGATCCGGCGCTGTCGCTCAAGGGCAGGGTTTCCGACCTGCTGGGGCGGCTGACCGACGAGGAGAAGGTGGCGATGCTGCACCAGCGGCAGCCCGCCGTGCCGCGCCTGGGCCTGGCCGAGTTCCGCACCGGCACGGAGGCCCTGCACGGCGTCGCGTGGCTGGGGCCGGCGACGGTGTTTCCCCAGGCGGTCGGCCTGGCCGCGACGTGGGACACCGACCTGGTGCGCCGGGTCGGCGAGGCGGTCGGCGTGGAGGCCCGCGGGTTCCACCGGCGGGACCCGGTCGCGCACGGCCTCAACGTGTGGGCGCCGGTGGTGAACCCGCTGCGCGACCCGAGGTGGGGCCGCAACGAGGAGGGCTACTCCGAGGACCCGGTGCTGACCGCGGCGATGGGCACGGCGTACGCGCGCGGCCTGCGCGGCGACCACCCGCGCTACCTGCGCACCGCGCCCACGCTGAAGCACTTCCTGGGCTACAACAACGAGGACGACCGCTGCACCACCTCCTCCGACCTGCGGCCGCGGGTGCTGCACGAGTACGAGCTGCCGTGCTTCCGCGGGCCGATCGAGGCCGGCGCGGCGGTGGCCGTCATGCCGTCCTACAACCTGGTCAACGGCCGCCCCGCGCACCTGAGCCCGCTCATCGGGCGGGAGCTGCGCGCCTGGGCGCCCGACGGGCTGGCGGTCGTCAGCGACGCCTACGCGCCGTCGAACGTGGCCGGGACGCAGGGCTACCTCCCCACGCAGGTCGAGGCGCACGCGGCGCTGCTGAAGGCCGGCCTGGACAGCTTCACCGACCAGGACGCCGACCCGACGCTGGTGGTCGAGAGCGTCACCGCCGCGCTGGCGGCCGGCCTGCTGGAGCGGGCGGACGTCGACCGGGCCGTGGGCAACGTGCTGCGGCTGCGGTTCCGGCTCGGCGAGTTCGACCCGCCGGAGGACAACCCCTACGCGGCGATCGCCCCGGACGTGATCGGCTCGCACGGCGGGTTGGCGCTGGAGGCGGCGCGGCAGGCGGTGGTCCTGCTGCGCAACGAGTCGTTCCTGCCGCTGCGGCCGGGCGTGGAGCTGGCCGTCATCGGCACGCACGCCGACGCGCTGTTCGAGGACTGGTACAGCGGCACGCTGCCCTACCGGGTGACCGTCCGAAGAGGACTGGAGCGGTTCGCCGCGGTGTCGTGCCACGAGGGCGTGGACCGGATCGCGCTGCGCGCCCCGGACGGCCGGTACCTCGGCGTGCGCGGCGGCGCCGTCGGCCTCGGCGGGCGGGAGCTGTTCGACCGCTTCGACTGGGGCGACGGGGTGTGGGCGCTGCGCGACGTGGCGTCCCGCCGCTACCTGGGCACGGCCGCGGACGGCTCGCTGGTCGCGACGGCGGCCACGCCGGGCGGCTGGGACGTGCGCGAGCTGTTCGAGCCCCGGTCCGAGGGCGGCTCCGTCGTGCTCCGCAACGTGGTGCAGGGCACGGACACCGGTCCGTTCGAGGTCGAGCTGGTGGTGGACGGGACCGCCGCGGCGGCGGAGCTGGCCGCGCGGGCCGGGGCGGTGGTCCTGGTGCTCGGCAACGACCCGCACGTCAACGGCCGGGAGACCCAGGACCGCACCACGCTGCGGCTGCCGTCGCTGGACCTGGTGCGCGCGGTCCGCGAGGCCAACCCGGACACGGTGCTGGTGCTGGTCAGCAGCTACCCCTACGCCCTGGAGGGCGAGGAGGAGCACCTGCCCGCGATCGTCTGGACCGCGCACGGCGGGCAGGAGCAGGGCCGCGCGGTGGCCGAGGCGCTGTTCGGGGAGTTCCCGCCCTCGGGCCGGCTGCCCCAGACCTGGTACCGGTCCGACGACGACCTGCCCGGCATCCTCGACTACGACGTCATCCGCTCGGGCGGCACGTACCTGTACTTCGCCGGCGAGCCGCTGTTCCCCTTCGGCCACGGCCTGTCCTACACCACCTTCGAGCACACCTCCCCGGCGTACGCGGACGGCGTGGTGTCGGTGTCGGTGACCAACACCGGCGCGGTCGCGGGGGCCGAGGTGGTGCAGCTGTACTCGGCGGCGCCCGGCTCGCGGGTGCGGCAGCCGCTGCGCCGGCTCCAGTCGTTCCGGCGGGTGCGCCTGGAGCCGGGGGAGACCGCGGTGGTCGAACTGCCGGTGGAACACCTGTGGCACTGGGACGTCACCACCGGGCGGCGCGTGGTGGAGGCCGGGCGGTACGAGCTGATGATCGGCGCGTCCTCGCGCGACATCCGCGCCCGGCTGGTGGTGGACGTGCCGGGCGAGGTGATCGGGCCGCGCGCGGGCGTGCTGCGCGCCGCGGACTTCGACGACTGCGACGGCGTGCGGCTGGTGGACGACGAGGTCGAGTTCACCCGCGAGGGCGCGTGGATCGCCTTCCACGACGTGGTCCCCGGCGACCGGGCCGCGCCGCCCGGGGTCGGCGTCTCGTTCGACGGCGCGTCGTTGCTGCTCACCGCGCACGCGGCGGGCGTTCGGGTGCGGGAGGTGCGTTGACGTGGTCACCATCGCCGATGTCGCGCGGCACGCGGGTGTCGCGCCCAGCACGGTGTCGTACGCGCTGACGGGGCGGCGCTCGATCTCCTCGGCGACCAAGGCCCGGGTCGAGGCGAGCGTGCGGGCGCTGGGCTACCACCCGCACGCGGGCGCCCGGTCGCTGGCCAGCAACCGGGCCAACGTGCTGGCGCTGGTGCTGCCCGTGCGCGAGGGCATGAACATGCCGGTGATGATGCAGTTCGTGGTGGCGGTGGCCAACGCGGCCCGCCGGCACGAGCACGACGTCCTGCTGGTGACCGCCGACCAGGGCGCGGCGGGCCTGCGCCGGGTCGCGGGCAGCGCCCAGGTCGACGGCCTGCTGGTGATGGACGTGGAGATGCACGACGAGCGCGTGCCGGTGCTGCGGGAGCTGGACCGGCCCTCGGTGCTCATCGGGTTCCCCGCCGACGCCGCGGGCCTGACCTGCGTGGACCTGGACTTCGCCGAGGCGGGCGCCCGGTGCGTGGACCACCTGGCCGACCTCGGGCACACCTACGTGGCGCTGGTCGGCGCGCCGCGCGCGGTCTACCAGCGCGACACCGGGTTCGCCCACCGCACCATGGCGGGGTTCAGCGCGGCCGCCATGCGCCGCGGCGTGGCCTCCACCACCCTGCCCACCGAGCCGGACCACGAGTCGGTGCGGGTGGCCATCACCGGGCTGCTCGACCGGCACTCGGCGGTGACCGGCCTGGTCGTGCACAACGAGGCCGCGCTGCCGTCGGTGGTGGAGGTGCTGCGCGCGCTGGGCCGCAAGGTGCCCGAGGACGTGGCCGTGGTCGCGATCTGCCCGGACGACCTGGCCGGGCGGCTGACCCCACCGCTGACCTCGGTGGCGGTGCCCGCCGAGCAGCTGGGGCACCACGCGGTGGCGCTGCTGATGGCCAAGCTCGACCGGGCCCCGACGCCGCCGCTCACGCTGCTGCCGCCCCGGCTGACCGAGCGGGCCAGCACCACGCGCTGAGCCCCCGGGCGGGCTCCTCGCCGGTCGTGTGATTTCGAAGCGCTTCGATTCCAAGGGAGGTGTACCGGATGGGCCCGCGCGAGATCGGCGGTGGGGTCGTGCGCGGCCCCGGGCCCGGGGTCCTCGACGCGCCGGCCCACCGCCCGGTCCGGACCTCCCCGCCGGCCGGCCCACCCCTCGACCTCATCCCCCCTCCACGCGCGAAGGCGCGCGACTCCCTGGATTTCGACGCTAAGGGGCGTTCATGATTCTCAACCGCAGGGGTTTCCTGTCCCTCACCGCGGTCGCCGGCGGCACGCTCGTCGTCGGCTGCGGCTCGTCCGCCCAGCAGCACACCGGGTCCGCGCTCGACGCCGACGCGCTGGCGCGGGTGCTGCCGGCGCACGTGCCGGTCGAGTTCGCCAAGCCGGACCTGCCCGGGGTCAACGGCTCCGCCCCGGGCTACCTCACCTTCCCGGACCGGCTGGTCGCCGCGGTGCGGGACAAGCCGCTCAACGGCGGCGAGGTCACCGCGATGACGCCCGCCTTCTGGCCCGTCCCGCCGGGCCTGGGGGAGAACTCCTACTACGACGTGGTCAACGAGCGCCTCGGCGGCGTGGTGAAGTTCGACCTGGTGCAGGGCAGCGACTACGGGGCGAAGCTGGCCGCGATGATGGCGGCCCGGCAGGTGCCCGAGATGACCGTCATGCCGACGTTCACCGTCCCGCCCCGGTTCAGCGAGGGCGTCGGTGAGGTGTTCCGCGACCTGACCGACTTCCTCGCCGGCGACAAGGTGAAGGACTACCCGCTGCTGGCCAACATCCCGACCGACGCGTGGAACGCGTGCGTCTACGGCGGGCGCCTGTACGGCGTGCCGTTCCCGGACAAGCCGTTCCCCGAGGCCCTGTTCCACCGCAGCGACCTGTTCGACCAGCTCGGCGTGGAGCCGCCCAGGAGCGCCGACGAGTTCGCCGCGCTGTGCAAGGCGGTCAACGACCCGGCGAGGAACCGGTGGGCCGTCGGCGACGTGTTCCGGTCGGTGGTCCGGGTGTTCGGCAACCCCGGCGACTGGAGCCGCGACGCCTCCGGCAAGGTCGTCAACGTGATCGAGACCGAGGCGTACACCGAGGCGGTCAAGTTCACCCGGGCCCTCTACGCCGCCGGTTACGTGCACCCCGACGTGGTGGCGGGCAACACCACCCGGCTCAAGGAGCTGTTCGCGGGCGGCCAGATGCTGATCTACCAGGACGGCCTGGGCGCGTGGCGCGAGGCGCTGGCCCAGCAGCGGCCCACCAACCCCGGCTTCGGCATGGAGGCCATGCCGCTGTTCGCGCACGACGGCGGCAAGCCGACCTACCCGGTGAGCCCGCCCACCGCCATGGTCACCCTGATCCGCAAGGACGTCCCGGACGACCGGGTGCGCGAGCTGCTGCGGGTGGCGAACTTCGCCGCCGCGCCGATCGGCACCGAGGAGCACTTCGTGCTGCGCTACGGCACCGAGGGCGAGCACAGCGCCCGCAACGCGAGCGGCGCGCCCGACCTCACCGAGCTGGGCCGCAAGGAGATCACCCTCACCTACGGCTTCCTCGCCGCACCGCCGGACGCCCTCGTCGAGACGCAGTACCCGGACTACGTCCGGTCGCTGCACGGCTGGCTCGCCGACGCCTACGAGCACCAGGTCAAGCCGCCCACGTTCGGCCTGCGCATCGAGGAGCCCGCCGAGCACTCCAAGCTGCCCAAGCAGTTCGAGGACCGCACCAACGACATCCTGCGCGGGCGCACGCCCGTCGAGCAGGTCGGGAAGCTGGCCGAGGACTGGCGCAAGGCCGGCGGGGACGAGCTGCGCGCGTTCTACGACAAGGCGCTCTCCGATGCCGGCCGCTGACCTGCTGGAGCGGCCCGCCCCCTCGGCGGGCCGCCCGGCCCCCCCGTCCCGCCGCCCGCGGTGGGCGCGCCGGCTGCGGCGGGACTGGGTGCTGCTGCTCATGGTGGCGCCCGCGATCCTGGTGCTGGCCGTGTTCCACTACGTGCCGCTGCTGGGCAACGTGGTGGCGTTCCAGGACTACTCGCCCTACGTCGGCATCGCGGGCAGCCCGTGGATCGGCTTCGCCAACTTCGAGCGCATCCTGACCGACCCCGACTTCTGGGACGCCACGGTCAACACGCTGACCATCACCGCGTTCCAGCTGGTGTTCTACTTCCCGGTGCCGATCGGGCTCGCGCTGCTGGTGCACAGCCTGCTGAGCCCGCGGCTGCGGATGTTCGTGCAGAGCGTCGTGTACCTGCCGCACTTCTTCTCCTGGGTGCTGGTGATCACGCTGTTCCAGCAGATGATCGGCGGGGCGGGGGTGCTCAACCAGTTCCTGCGCTCGCACGGGTTCTCGCCGGTGGACGTGATGACCGACCCGGACCTGTTCCTGGTGCTGGTCACGGCCCAGTCGGTGTGGAAGGACGCCGGGTGGGGCGCGATCGTGTTCCTGGCCGCCCTGTCCACCATCGACACCTCGCTGTACGAGGCGGCCGCGGTGGACGGCGCGGGCCGGTGGCGGCGGCTGTGGCACGTGACGCTGCCCGCGCTGGTCCCGGTGATCGTGCTGCTGCTGATCCTGCGCCTGGGCGAGGCGCTGACCGTCGGGTTCGAGCAGTTCCTGCTCCAGCGCGACGCGGTCGGCGCGGACACCGCCGAGGTGCTCGACACCTACGTGTACTTCACCGGCGTGGTCAACTCCGACTTCGCCTACGCGGCGGCCGCGGGCCTGGTCAAGGGCCTGGTCGGGCTGGCGCTCGTGCTGGCGGCCAACAGGGTCGCGCACCTGGCCGGGGAACAGGGGGTGTACTCGCGATGACCGTTGCGCAGTCCCGGGTCCGGTCGCGCCCGACCCGTTCGGACCGCCCGTCCCGTCCGGTGTGGGAGGAGCCGCCCACGCGCCTGGGCCGGGCGGCCAAGGGCGTGCTGGTCGGCGTGGTGCTGCTGGCCGTGCTGTTCCCGCTGTGGGTGGTGGTGCTCACCAGCGTGTCGCCGTCGCCCGCGATCACCAGGGCCGGCGGGCTGGTGGTGGTCCCGGACGGGTTCACCACGGCCGCCTACGCCGAACTGCTCTCCGGTGGTGTCGTGACGCGGTCGGTGCTGGTCAGCACCGGTATCACTGTGGTCGGCACGCTGTTCAGCACGATCATCACCCTGCTCGCGGCCTACGGCCTGTCCCGGCCGGGGTCGTTCGCGCACCGGCCGCTGCTGTTCGTGGTGCTGCTGACGTTCCTGTTCGGACCCGGCCTGATCCCGACCTACCTGCTGGTGCAGTCGCTCGGGCTGCTGGACACCTACGCGGCGCTGGTGCTGCCCGGCGCGGTGGCGGCGTTCAACCTGGTGGTGCTGCGGTCGTTCTTCATGAACATCCCGCAGGACCTGGTGGACAGCGCCCGGATCGACGGCGCCAACGACCTCGGCGTGCTGACCCGGATCGTGCTGCCGCTGTCGAAGGGCGTGACCGCGGTGATCGCGCTGTTCTACGCGGTCGGCTACTGGAACGCGTTCTTCAACGCCTTCCTGTACCTCAACTCCACCGAGAAGTGGCCGCTCCAGCTCGTGCTGCGCGCCTACGTGCTCCAGGGCCAGCCCATCCCGGGCGCCAGCCCCGCCGACTCCACCCTGGACGGCTCGGGCGGCCTGGTGGCCACGCTCGCGGTGAAGATGGCCGTGGTGGTGATCGCGGTGGTGCCGGTGCTGCTCGTCTACCCGTTCGTGCAGAAGCACTTCACCAAGGGCGTGATCGTGGGGGCGATCAAGGGATGAGCGGCATCCGCTACGGGGGCGACTACAACCCCGAGCAGTGGCCCGAGGAGGTGTGGGCCGAGGACGTCGCGCTGATGCGCCGGGCCGGCGTGACCACGGTGACCGTGGGCGTGTTCTCCTGGGCCCGCCTGGAACCACGGCCGGGGGAGCGGGACTTCGGCTGGCTGGACCGGGTGCTCGACCTGCTGCACGCGGGCGGGATCGAGGTCTTCCTGGCCACGCCGACCGCGTCGCCGCCGCCGTGGCTGGGTCACCGGTTCCCGGAGACGCTGCCGGTGGACTTCGACGGCCACCGGCTCGCCTACGGGTCGCGCAACCAGTTCTGCCCGTCCTCGCCGGTGTACCGGGAGCACGCGCTGGCCCTGGTCGCCGACCTGGCCCGGCGCTACGCCGACCACCCGGCGCTGGCGCTGTGGCACGTGGGCAACGAGCTGGGCCAGGTGTGCCACTGCGACGTGACCGCCGCGCACTTCCGGCAGTGGCTGCGCGCCCGCCACGGCACGCTGGAGGAGCTGAACGACGCCTGGCACACGGCGTTCTGGAGCCAGCGCTACGGCGCGTGGGACGAGGTGATCCCGCCGCGCCGCGCGCCGTACCTGATCAACCCCGGTCAGCGGCTCGACTTCGCCCGGTTCTGCTCGGACGCGCTGGTCGAGTCGTTCCGGGCGGAGCGCGACGTGCTGCGGCGGTTCACCCCGGACGTGCCGGTGACCACCAACTTCATGGGCCTGCAACGCACCGTGGACGGCTGGGCGCTGGCCGGGGAGGAGGACGTGGTCTCGCACGACTGGTACCCCGACCCGGACGACCCGGAGTCGCACGTGCTCAGCGCGCTGGGCTTCGACCTGATGCGCTCGCTCAAGCGCGGCCCGTGGCTGCTGATGGAGCAGGCGGCGAGCGCGGTGAACTGGCGGCGGCGCAACCCGCCCAAGCCCGCCGGGCAGCTGCGCGCCCAGTCGGTGCAGGCGGTGGCGCGGGGCGCGGACGCGGTGTGCTTCTTCCAGTGGCGCGCCTCCCGGGGCGGCGCGGAGAAGTTCCACTCCGGGATGGTGCCGCACGCGGGTCCGGACAGCCGGGTGTTCCGCGAGGTCGAGGCGCTGGGCGCGGACCTGGCGGCGCTGGCCCCGGTGGCGGGCGCGCCCGTGGTCGCGGAGGTGGCCGTGGTGCTGGACTGGGAGAACTGGTGGGCGGTCGAGCTGGACGCGCACCCGTCCGGCGACCTCGACCTGCTCGACCGGGTGCGCGACTGCTACCGGCCGCTGTTCGAGCTGGGCGTGACCCCGGACTTCGTGCCCGCCTCGGCCGACCTGTCGGCCTACCGGCTGGTGGTGGTGCCCAACCTGTACCTGGTGCGCGACCCGGAGCCGCTGCGGTCGTTCGTCGCGGGCGGCGGGACGCTGGTGGTGGGGTTCTTCTCCGGCGTCGTGGACGAGCGCGACCAGGTGTTCCCCGGCGGCTACCCCGGGCCGCTGCGGGAGCTGCTGGGGCTGCGCGTGGAGGAGGTCGTGCCGCTGCGCCCGGACGAGGCGCCGGTCTGCTCGTCGGAGGCGCTGGGGGAGTTCACGGCCGGCTTCTGGCGCGAGGACCTGGTGGTCGAGGGCGCGGAGGTGGTGGCCGCGCTCGACGACGGCACGCCCGTGGTGCTGCGCCACCGGCACGGCGCGGGCGCGGCCTGGTACATGGCCACCCGGCCGGCGGCGGACGCGGCCGTGCGGCTGTTCGGGCGGCTGCTGGCCGACGCCGGCGCGACGCCGGTGCCGCGCCCGCCGCGCGGTGTGGAGGTGGTGCGGCGCGGTGAGGTGCTGTTCCTGGTCAACCACGGTGCGGGAGAGGTTTCGCTGGACGTGCCGGGCGCCCACGTCGACCTGCTGACCGGTGGCGCGGTGTCCGGTTCGGTGACCCTGGGGAGGTTCGGTGTCGCGGCTCTGGTTCCGCAGTCCGGCTGAGCGGTGGGAGGAGGGCCTGCCGCTGGGCAGCGGCAGGTTCGGCGCGGTGTGCCGGGGCACCGGCCGGTTCGACCTCAACGACGACCGGGTGTGGCTCGGCGGCCCGGCGCGGCCGGTGGCGGGCGCGGCGCGGGTGCGGGAGGCGCGGGAGGCCGTGCTCGCGGGCGACCCGGAGCGGGCCGAGGTGCTGCTGCGGTCGGTGCAGGGCCCGGACACCGGCGCCTACCAGCCGCTGGGGACGCTGCGGCTGCACGGCCCGGAACCCGCCGAGGGCTACTCGCGGGCCCTGGACCTGCGCACGGGCCTGGCGACCGTGGACTACGGCGGCGGCGTGCGGCAGGAGGCGGTGTGCTCCTACGAGCACCACGCGCTGGGCGTGCGGGTGGAGGGCGCGCCCGGGGTGACGGCGTCGCTGGACGTGCCCGGGGTGACCGCGTCGCTCGACGTGCCCGGGGTGATCGCGTCGCCGGTCGCGCCCGTGCCGCTGGTCCGCGTCGACGAGCCGGGCGCGGTGGTGTTCTACGTCGGCCTGACCGACCCGCCCGGGTGGGAGGTGTTCCGCGACCGGGCGGTGGCCGACCACCGGGAGCTGTTCGACCGGGTCTCGCTGGACCTCGGCCCCGCCCCGGACGGGCCGACCGACACCTGGCGCGCCGACGACCCGGCGTTCGCGGCGCTGCTGTTCCAGTACGGCCGGTACCTGCTCATCGCCTCGTCCCGACCCGGCACGCTGCCCGCGAACCTCCAGGGCGTGTGGAACCCGTACCCGGAGCCGCCGTGGCGGTCGAACTACACGGTCAACATCAACACGCAGATGAACTACTGGGCGGCCGAGCCGACCGGGCTGCCGGAGTGCCACGAACCGCTGCTGGAGTTCGTCGGTGGCCTGGCGCGCGCCGGCGAGGAGGTGGCGCGGGCGCTGTACGGCGCGGACGGCTGGTGCGCGCACCACAACACCGACCCGTGGTTCCTGGCCACGCCGGTGCAGGGCGACCCGGCGTGGGCGAACTGGCCGATGGGCGGCGTGTGGCTGTCGCTGCACCTGTGGGAGCACTTCGCCTTCACCGGCGACGTCGGGTGGCTGCGCGAGCGGGCGTGGCCGGTGCTGCTGGGCGCGGCCGCGTTCTGCCGGTCGTGGGTGTTCGAGCACGGGGGCGTGCTCACCACCGCGCCGTCGACGTCGCCGGAGAACCACTACCGGAGCCCGTCGGGCAACGAGGTGGCCGTCGGCGTCGGGTCCACGATGGACCTGACCCTGGTGTGGGAGCTGTTCACCCGGCTGCGCGAGGCGGGCGAGGTCCTGGGGCTGCCGGTGGACACCTCCCTGCTGGACCGCCTGCCGACGCTGCCGGTCGGGTCGCGCGGGCAGCTGCTGGAGTGGGCGCGGGAGGTGCCGGAGACCGAGCCGCGCCACCGGCACGTGTCGCACCTGGTCGGCCTGTTCCCCGGCACCCGGATCCGGCGCGGCACCCCGGAGGCCGCGGCGGCGCGGCGGTCGCTGGAGGAGCGCGGCGACGAGGGACCCGGCTGGTCGTACGCGTGGAAGGCGGCGCTGTGGGCCAGGCTGGGGGAGGGTGAGCGGGCGGCGGCGCTGGTCGCGGCCATGCCGCGGTGCCCGAACCTGGTGGCGGCCAACCCGTTCCAGGTGGACGGCTCGCTCGGCGTGCCGGCGGCGGTGGCCGAGATGCTGGTGCAGGGGCACACCGGGGAGGTGGAGCTGCTGCCCGCGCTGCCGGCGGCCTGGTCGGCCGGGCGCGTGACCGGGTTGCGGGTGCGCGGCGGGGTGGCGGTGGACCTGCGCTGGGCGGACGGCGCGCCGACGTCGGTGGCGGTGCGCGCGTCGACCGCGCGCGAGGTGGTGCTCCGGCACGGGGTGCGGCGAGAGGTGCTGCGCCTGGCGGCGGGGGAGCGGCGGGAGGTGCGGTGGTGAGGTCCGGCCCGCGCGTACCCGCGCTCCTCAGCGCTCGTCGTGGCGGGCCGGCAGCGCGCGCAGGGCGGCCACCTCGCGGGCCGGTGCCCCGCGCCCGGCGGCGGCGATGGCCACCCACGTGCGCGGGCGCTTGCCCTCGTACCCCTTCTCCGCCTCCGGCAGCCCGGCGTCCTCCAGCACGCTGATGTGCCGGGACAGGTTGCCCGCGGTCAGCTCCAGGGTGGTCCCGAGGTACCCGAACTCCACCCGCTCGGCCTCGCTCGCGATGGTGAGGAGGCCCAGCCGGTGGCGCCGGTGCACCACGTCGTCCAGCGCGGCGGTGGGGTGTTCGCTCACCGGCGCAGCCTGCTGAGCGCCGGCGCGACCAGTCCGCCGACGGGCGCGACGCGGCCGGGGAGCAGGACGTCCTTCGCACCGCCCCCGGCGCCGGCAGGCCGATCGCGGTCAGCGGCAGCCGGTGCCCGCGCCTGGCGATCCCGGTCCGCCGCCGGAGCCGGTCCGGCTCGTCCGGCAGTCCCGCGGTGTTCGGCGCCGTCGTCGGACGCCCAAGACCGGTGTGTTCGGCAATCAGGTTCGCATTGCACACCGGTCCGGCGCGACGGGCGGTCCGGGTCGAGCCACCCCGGGATCGACGTCCACCGGCCGGCGGGTGACCATGTCCGGACCACGCGGCCCCGGGACGAGGAGACGACGGTTGGACGAGCGCGACTACCTGGAGCACGACGGGCTGGCGCTGGGCGGGCTGGTCGCCGCGGGCGAGGTGACCGCCGCGGAGCTGCTCGCGGCCGCCCGGAGCCGGGCGCGGGCGGTGAACCCGCGGCTCAACGCCATCTGCACCTGGCTCGACGACCACGCCGACGAGCGCGCCGCCCAGGAGTTGACCGGTCCCTTCGCCGGCGTCCCGTTCCTGCTCAAGGACCTCCACCAGGACCTGGCGGGCACCCCGACCTCCGACGGGAACCGCGCCCTCGCCGGGCGGGTGGCCACGCGCACGAGCACCGTGGTGCGGCGCTGGCTCGACGCCGGCGTGGTCGTCTTCGGGAAGACGAACACCCCGGAGTTCGGCTCCAAGGGCGTCACCGAGCCGGAGCTGTTCGGCCCGGCGCGCAACCCGTGGGACCCGGACCGCACCCCGGGCGGCTCGTCCGGCGGGGCGGCGGCGGCCGTCGCCGCGGGGATCGTCCCGGTGGCCGCGGCGAGCGACGGCGGCGGGTCCATCCGCATCCCGGCGGCGTGCACCGGGCTGGTCGGGCTCAAACCCGGCCGGGGGTTGGTGCCGCACGGGCCGGCGGAGAGCGAACCGCTCAACGGCCTGGCCACCCACGGCGTCGTCTCCCGCACCGTCCGCGACACCGCGGCCATGCTCGACGTGCTCGCCGGGCCCGAGGCGGTGAGCCCCTACGCGCCGTACGCGCCGGACCGCTCGTTCCTCGACCGCCTCGACGAGGCGCCGGGACCGCTGCGCATCGGCTTCACCACCCGCTGCGCCCTGCGCGAGCACCCCCACCCCGAGGCCGTCCGCGCGGTCGAGCACGCCGCCGGGCTGCTCACCGGGCTGGGGCACCACGTCGAGGAGGTGGACCCGCCCCACGACGACCGGCAGCTGGGCCGGGACTTCCTGGTCGTCTGGTTCGTGCACCAGGCGATCGAGGTGGCCCGGATCAAGCGGCTGACCGGCGCCGGCGACGGCGGCTTCGAGCAGGACACCCTGCTCATGGCCGCGCTCGGCCGCGCCCTCGGCGCGGTGGAGCTCCAGGCGGCCCAGGAGCGCCGCCGCGACCACATCGGCGCCGTGGCGGCCTTCCACGAGCGCTACGACCTGCTGCTGACCCCCACCCTGGGCGAACCCCCGATCTGGGTCGGCTCCCTGGCCACGCCGGCCCCGCTGCGGGCGCTGGCCGCGGGCCTGCTGCGCACCCGGGCGACCGGCGTGCTCCGGCACGTCGGCATGGTGGACCAGGTCGTCGAGCGCAACCTGCGGTGGGTGCCGTACACGCAGTTGGCCAACGTCACCGGCCGCCCGGCGATCAGCCTGCCGCTGCACCGCACCCCCGACGGGCTGCCCCTGGGCGTGCAGTTCCTCGCCCGGCTGCGCGGCGAGGAGCTGCTGCTGCGGCTCGCCCGGCAGCTCGAACTCGCGGCGCCGTGGCCGGGGCGCCCCGACTAGGCTGCGGAGGGTGGACGACAACCACGTGGTGGTCCTGACCACCGCCGGCAGCGCCGAGGCGGCCGACGCCCTGGCGCGGGCGGTGGTGGAGGCGCGCCTGGCCGCGTGCGCCCAGGTCGGCGGCCCGGTCCGGAGCGTCTACCGGTGGGACGGCGCGCTCCAGGAGGACCGGGAGTGGCAGCTGTGGATCAAGACCGCCTACGACCGGGTCGACGAGCTGACCGAGTTCATCAAGACCCGCCACGACTACGACGTGCCCGAGGTGGTGGCGCTGCCGGTGCTCGGCGGCAACACCGACTACCTGGCCTGGGTCACCGAGCAGACCCGCGAGGGGTGACGGCCCGCGCCCCGGTGGTGGGACCCGCCGCCGGGACGGCGACCCGCGCCGCCGCCGGGGGCCCCCGGCCGCCGCCAGAGACCCGGCCGCCGCTACAGGCCCAACCGCCGCCGCAGCAGGGTGGCCGTGTGCACGGGCTCCGCGTCGGTCCCGTGCCGCACCTGGGTGCGGCAGCTGAAGCCGTCCGCCACCACCGGCGTGCCCGGGTCCGCCGACCGCACCGCCGGGAACAGCGTCAACCCGCCCACCGCCATCGACACGTCGTGGTGGCCGCGCTCGAAGCCGAAGTTGCCCGCCAGGCCGCAGCAGCCCTCCAGCACCGACGCCTCCACCCCCGCCCGGTCCAGCAGCTCCCGGTCCGCGTCCAGCCCCACCTCGGCGTACTGGTGGCAGTGCGGCTGCACCACCGCCCGACCCGCCACCGGCTGCCGCTCCAGCAGCGGCGCGACGTGCTCGGCGAACGTCCGGACCGACCCGGCCAGCCGCGCCACGTCCGGGTCGTCGCCCGCCAGCTCCAGCGCGTCCGCGCGCAGGAACGCCGTGCAGCTCGGCTCCAGCCCGACCACCGGCACGCCCGCCCGCGTCCACGGCCGCAGCACCCGCGCGGTCCGCCGCAGCACCCGCCGCGCCACGCCCAGCTGGCCGGTGGAGAACCAGGTCAGCCCGCAGCAGACGGCCGGGCGGGGCGCCTCCACCGCGTGGCCGGTGTGCCGCAGCACGGCCGCCGCGTCGAAGCCGACGCCCGGTTCGAAGTGGTTGGTGAACGTGTCCGGGAACAGCAGCACCCGCTCGCCGTCCCCCGAGGGGGTGAACCGCGACTGGAACGAGCGCACCGGCACGGGCAGCGGCCGTTCCGGGGCGACCCCGCCGAACCGGGCGAACCGGGCGGAGACCCGGTTCACCAGGCCCAGCCGCAGCCACAGCGGCAGCCAGCCCATCGAGTAGTGCGCCGCGGGCCGCACCCGCCGCCGGTAGTGGTGGTGCAGGAACTCCGCCTTGTAGGCGGCCATGTCCACGTCCACCGGGCAGTCCCGCTTGCACCCCTTGCACCCCAGGCACAGGTCCAGCGCGTCGCGGACCTCCGCCGACCGCCACCCGTCGCGCACCACCTGCCCGCCCAGCAGCTCGAACAGCAGCCGCGCCCGGCCGCGGGTGGAGTGCTCCTCCTCCCGCGTCACCCGGTAGCTCGGGCACATCACCCCGCCGCGCGTGTTCAGGCACTTGCCCACGCCCACGCACCGCCGCGACGCCGCCGCCAGGTCGCCGCCGTCGGCGCGCAGCGCCAGCTCCGCGCGGGTCGGGATGACCGGGGGCGCGACCACCACGCGCAGGTCGTCGTCCAGCCGGGCCGGGTCGACGATCCGACCGGGGTTCATCAGCCCGCGCGGGTCGAAGGCCGCCTTGAACCGCCGGAACGCCTCGATGGCCGCCGGCGGGTACATCCGGGGCAGCAGCTCCGACCGGGCCTGCCCGTCGCCGTGCTCGCCGGACAGCGACCCGCCGTGCGCCACCACCAGGTCGGCCGCGTCCTCCAGGAACGACCGGTGCCCGCGCGCCAGGTCGAAGTCGATCCGCACGTGCAGGCAGCCCTCGCCGTAGTGGCCGTAGGTGACGCCGCGCCTGCCGTGCCGGCCCAGCAGCGCGTCGAAGTCCCGCAGGTAGGCGCCCAGCCGCTCGGGCGGCACGGCCGCGTCCTCCCAGCCAGACCACGCCTCGCCGCCGTCGGCCATCCGGGTGGCCAGCCCGGCGCCGTCCTCCCGCACCCGCCACAGCGCGCGCTGCCGCGCCGGGTCGGTCACCACCGCCGAGTGCGGCGCGAGCGCGGCGGCCCGGTGCGCCACCGCCTCGTCGGCGGTCTCCACGAACAGCCAGCTCCGCCCGCGCGGCAGCAGCCGGCGCGCCTCCCCGGCCGCCCGCGCCAGCGCCGCGTCCAGGCCCTCGACGGTCAGCACGTCCAGCTCGCGCAGGCCCGGCGCGAGGTCGGCGGCGTCGTACGGGCCGTCGAACCCGAGCACCGCCAGCACCCGCCGCTCCGGCGCCCGGACCAGCTCCACCACCGCGCCCAGCACGGTCGCGCAGGTGCCCTCCGTGCCGACCAGCGCCCTGGTCAGGTCCGGCAGCGCGTCGAGCCGGTAGCCCGATACGCGCCGGTCCAGCGCCGGGAACCAGGTCGGGTCCACCTCGGGCAGGTCCAGCGGCGGTGGGGTGCGGGTGTCGAACCGCCGCCCGTCGGCCAGCAGCACGTCGAGCGCCCGCACGTTGTCGCTGGTCTTGCCCCAGGCCACCGAGTGCGCGCCGCACGCGTCGTTGCCGATCATCCCGCCGAGCGTGCAGCGCGAGCGCGTCGACGGGTCAGGGCCGAACACCAGGCCGTGCGGCCGGACGGCGTCGTCGAGGCGGTCCAGCACCACCCCCGGCTGCACCACGGCCAGCCGCTCGACCGGGTCGACCGAGATCACCCGGTCGAGGTGGCGGGAGAAGTCGAGCACCAGGCCCTCGCCCGCGGCGTTGCCCGCCACGGAGGTGCCCGCGCCCCGGTTGGTGACCGGCACGCCGTGCTCGGCCGCCACGCCCACCGCCGCCACCGCCGCGTCCACCGAACGGGGGCGCACCACGACCAGCGGCACGTGGCGGTAGTTCGAGGCGTCGGTGGAGTACAGCGCGCGGCTCGCGGCGTCGGCGAGCACGTCGCCGTCCACCTCGGCCCGCAGGCGTTCGACGAAACCGGTCACGGGGCGAATTGTGATCCACCGCTGGCCGGTGGTGGCGTACCCCCGGGTAGCAGATAGCCTCGCGGCGCATCAACCAGCAGCGATGGGAGCAAGCGTGTCGAGGTCCGTACTGGTCACCGGCGGCAACCGGGGCATCGGCCTGGCGATCGCCAGGGCGTTCGCCGCCCAGGGCGACAAGGTCGCGGTGACCCACCGCGGCTCCGGCGCGCCCGAGGGCCTGCTCGGCGTCAAGTGCGACGTGACCTCCGCCGACGAGGTGGACGCCGCGTTCGCCGAGGTGGAGGCCGCGCACGGACCGGTCGAGGTGGTCGTGGCCAACGCCGGCATCACCGACGACACCCTGCTGCTGCGGATGAGCGACGAGCAGTTCACCCGCGTGCTCGACGCCAACCTCACCGGCGCGTTCCGGGTGGCCAAGCGCGCGTCCAGGGGGATGCTGCGCAAGCGCTACGGCCGGATCGTGTTCATCTCCTCGGTGGTCGGCCAGATGGGCGGCGCGGGCCAGGTCAACTACGCGGCCAGCAAGGCGGGCATGGTCGGCGTGGCCCGCTCGATCGCCCGCGAGCTGGGCTCCCGCAACATCACCGCGAACGTCGTCGCGCCCGGGTTCGTCACCACGGACATGACCGACGCCCTGCCCGACGACCGCAAGCAGCAGATCCTCGCCCAGGTGCCCGCGGGCCGGTACGGCACGACCGAGGAGATCGCGGCCGCCGTCACCTTCCTCGCCTCCGACGCCGCCGCCTACATCACCGGCGCGGTGCTGCCGGTCGACGGCGGTCTCGGCATGGGCCACTGAGCGCCCGGCGCCCCCAGTCTTCCCCCAGCACAACACTCTTTTCGGAGGAACAACCCGTGACGGGACTGCTCGAAGGCAAGCGGCTGCTGGTCACCGGGGTGATCACGGACGCGTCGATCGCCTTCCACGTGGCCAGGGCCGCCCAGGAGCAGGGCGCCCAGGTCGTGCTCACCGGCTTCGGCCGGATGAGCCTCGTGGAGCGGATCGCCAAGCGCCTGCCGGAGGCCGCGCCGGTGGTCGAGCTGGACGTGCAGGACCAGGGGCACCTCGACTCCCTGGCCGACCGGGTCCGCGAGCACGTGGACGGCCTCGACGGCGTGGTGCACGCCATCGGCTACGCCCCGCCGTCGTGCCTGGGCGCGCCCTTCATGGACGCGCCGTGGGAGGACGTGGCGACCGCCATGCACGTCTCGGCGTACTCGTACAAGGCCCTGGCGCAGGCCACCCTGCCGCTGCTGGACCGCGGCTCGTCGATCGTCGGCCTCGACTTCGACGCCCGCCAGGCGTGGCCCGCCTACAACTGGATGGGCGCGGCCAAGGCGGCGTTCGAGTCGATCAACCGCTACCTCGCGCGCGACCTCGGCCCGCGGGGCATCAGGGTCAACCTGGTCTCGGCCGGCCCGGTGCGGACCATGGCCGCGAAGTCGATCCCCGGTTTCGCCGACCTGGAGTCCATGTGGGCCGAGAAGGCCCCGCTCGGCTGGGACGTGAACGACCCCACCCCGGTCGCGAAGTCGGTGTGCGGCCTGCTGTCCGACTGGTTCCCGGCCACCACCGGCTCCATGGTGTTCGTCGACGGCGGCGTGCACTTCCTGGGCCTGTAAGGCGGTTCACCCGGCCGGGTCGGCGTGCGGATGCTCACGCCGACCCGGTCGTGCGGCCGCGGGTGGTCGGCGCGAGGATGTCCCGGTGAGTTACGACGCGCTGCTCTGGCTGTCCTTCGGCGGACCGGAAGGACCCGGGGACGTCCGCCCCTTCCTGGAGAACGTGACCCGCGGCCGCGGGGTCCCACCCGAGCGGTTGGACGAGGTCGAGCAGCACTACCAGCACTTCGGCGGCGTGTCGCCGATCAACGCGCTCAACCGTTCGGCCATCGGGCGCGTGCGCGCGCTGGTGGACCTGCCGGTGTACTTCGGCAACCGCAACTGGCACCCGATGGTCGAGGACACCCTGGCCGAGATGAAGGCCGCCGGCGTCCGGCGCGCGCTGGTCTTCCCGACCAGCGCCTACGGCGGCTACTCCGCGTGCCGCCAGTACGACGAGGACATCCTGCGGGCCCGCGCCGCCGTCGAGGACGCGCCCGAGCTGGTCAAGATCCGCCAGTTCTTCGACCACCCGCTGTTCGTGGCGTCCTTCGCGGACTCGGTGCGCGCCGCCGCGGCCGGCTTCGGCGACGACTACCGCCTGGTGTTCACCGCCCACTCGGTGCCGGTGTCGGCGGACCGGGCCGCCGGGCCGCCGGAGGAGGGCGGGCACCGCTACTCCCGCCAGGTGGCGGAGGCGTCGCGGCTGGTCGCCGAGGCGGTCGGGGTGACCGGGTACGACGTGGTGTGGCAGTCCCGCTCCGGGCCGCCGGAGGTCCCGTGGCTGGAGCCCGACGTCGTCGACCACGTCGAGGCGCTGGGCGCCGAGGGCGTGGCCAACGTGGTGGTGTGCCCGATCGGGTTCGTCAGCGACCACCTGGAGGTCGTGTGGGACCTCGACACCGAGGCCCGCGACCGCGCGGCCGAGCTGGGCCTGGGCTTCGCCCGCGCGGCGACCCCGAACGAGGACCCGCGCTTCGCGGAGCTGGTGGCCGAGCTGGTGGCCGAGCACCTGGCGGGCGCGCCCGCGCGCAAGCTGTCGGACTTCCCGGCGGCCGGCTGCACGGTCGACGGCGCCCCGTGCGCCCCGCTGTGCTGCGAGCCCGCGAAGCGGCCCCGGCGGTGACGGTCGACTTCGGCTGGTCGCCCCGACCGGCCGACTGGAGCGACGCCCTGCGGACCTCCGTGCCGCTCTACCGCCGAGCGCCGTGGTTCGCCGCGGCGCTCGGCGTGCTGGGCGTGGTCGTGCTGGTGCTGGGCATGACGTGGGCGGGCGTGTTCGGGCTGGTCCTGGCCGTGGTGATCGGTGGGCTGGTGCCGGTGGGGGCCGCGGTGAACTTCCACAACCACCCGCTCGCGGCCAAGGCGGTGACCGGCACCGCGGACGACCACTCGCTGCGGATGTCGGTCGGCGAGGCCGCGCGCAGCGAGCTGCGCTGGGCCGAGCTGCCCGGCTGGGCGGAGACCGCGCGGGGCTTCGTGCTGCGGACCGGGACGGCCGCGGTCTACGCCGTGCCGCACCGCGCGTTCGCCGACGACGACGCGGTGGCGAGGTTCCGCTCCCTGCTGGTGGCGCACGTGGGCCCGGCGGCCTGATCCGGCGCGCTCCCCGCGTACCCTCGTCCAGCGTGTCTACTGCGAGTGCGACGTTGGTCGTCTGGACGTCAGCCTGGCTGCACGGCGCCGCCGCGGCGGACGACGTGCTGGACGCCCTGGGCGCCTGGGCCGGGCTGCACGAGGTGGTCGCCGACGACGACGGCACCGCGACCGCGCTCGACCTGCCGGGTCCCGAGGAGGCCCCGGTGGGCCCCGCGCTGCTGCTGGCGTCGCTGCGCCGCGCCGCCACGACCACCGCGCGGCTGGTGCTGCCGGTGCCGGGCGACGTGCGCGGGCTGGGCGGGCACGGGCCGCTGGGCAAGTGCGCGCTGCGGGCCGGCCAGGCCGTGGTGCTGCCGGAGGTCGGCGTGGGCCTGGTGCCCCGGCTGGTGGCCGACGGCGTGCTGCGGTGGACGGTGTTCGACCTGCCCGTCCCGGCCGTGTTCGAGCACGTGCCGATCGGGGAGGCCGAGCACGGGCTGGCGTCGGCGATGCGCGAGGCGGCCACCGCGCTGGTGACCCTGGACGTGGCCCGGTACCGGCCCAACGCGCGCGCCGAGATCGCCGCGCTGGCCGCCGAGCAGCAGGGGCTGTCCTGGCCCACGGGCACGCCGCCGAGGTCCCTGCGCGTGCTCCAGCGCGCCGCCGAGGTCGCCGCGATCCTGGCGGTGGCGGGCTCGGACGCGCCGGGCGGCGCGGTGTCGGCGACCGCGACGCGGGCGCGGGACGAGGCGCTGCGGCCGCTGGGCGACGCGGTGCGGCGCGCCCGGCTCGCGGCCGTGGACGAGGCGGTCCGGGTGCTTTCGGACCAGGGCGCCGGCCGCCATTAGTCGGCGCGGTCGTCGAATGTTCGACAAGATCCTTTTCCGGGCGCGGCATTTCTGAAGCGGTTCAGTTCACGGATGCGCACGAAATGTTTTTGTTCTGCCGGCTCCCGGAACGCCCGGTGCAGTCGGCCGAACAGGTGAAGTCGAGAGGACCGTTTGCTCCCGAAAGGGCCGGCGAAGCTCTTGCGCAAGGAAGTCGCACAGCCGATGCATCCGGAAAAAACCGCTGGTCACAGGCTTCGCGCAGGCTACGCGTACGGGTATAGGGCCGGATTATCTCCAGGTCAACCCCTCGTCAACAGGACATGTCATGCGTTACCGTTCGTCTGGGAGCGCTCCCAGTCAGTAGTCCCCCCGGTCTCGCGTCGAATCCCGGGGGTGGCGGATGCGCTGGGAGCGCTCCCAGATGGCGATTTGCTCGCAAGGAGGCGATGCATGAGTCTGCGCACGTTCGTACGCTCCCGCAAGGTTGCGGGCGCGTTGGCGGTTACCTCGGTGGCGGCCCTGTCCGCGGCCGGGGTGGTGGCGAGCACCGCCACCGCCAACGCGGCGCCCGGTTGCCGGGCGGCGTATTCGATCACGAACCAGTGGCCCGGCGGATTCGGCGCCAGCGTCACGGTCACCAACCTCGGGGACGCGATCTCCGGCGGGTGGACCCTTGAGTGGGACTTCGCCGCCGGCCAGACGGTCCAGCAGGGTTGGAACGGCCAGTTCTCGCAGTCCGGGACCAAGGTGACGGTCCGGAACTCGTCGTGGAGCCCGACCCTCGGCACCGGCCAGACGGTCACCCCCGGCTTCAACGGGTCGTGGAACGGCTCTAACCCGGCGCCCACGCAGTTCCGCCTCAACGGGACGGTGTGCACGGGTTCGGTCGGCCCCACCACGACGACCACGACGACGACCACCACCACGACGACCACGACGACCACGACGACCACGAGTGGGCAGAACCCGAACCCGGGTGCCCGCGTGGACAACCCGTACGTGGGCGCCGGCGTGTACGTCAACCCGCAGTGGTCCACCCGGGCGGCCGCCGAGACGGGTGGCTCGCGCATCGCGAACCAGCCGACCGGTGTGTGGCTCGACCGGACCAGCGCCATCGAGGGCAACGACTCGCCCACGACCGGCTCGATGGGTCTGGCGGACCACCTGGACGAGGCGGAGAAGCAGCGCGCCGCCCGCTCGGACGGTCAGCTGGTCTTCCAGTTCGTCGTCTACAACCTGCCCGGCCGCGACTGCGCCGCGCTGGCGTCGAACGGTGAGCTGAAGGCCGACGAGATCGGCAAGTACAAGACCGACTACATCGACAAGATCGCGGCGATCGTGGCGGACCCGAAGTACGCCAAGCTGCGCATCGTGTCGGTCATCGAGATCGACTCCCTGCCGAACCTGGTCACCAACGTCTCGCCGCGCGCGACGGCCACGCCCAACTGCGACGTGATGAAGGCCAACGGCAACTACCAGGAGGGCGTGTCCTACGCCATCGGCAAGCTCGGCGCCGTCGGCAACGTCTACAACTACATCGACTCCGGCCACCACGGCTGGATCGGGTGGGGCGACACGGTCGCCGAGTACGACAACTTCTACGCCTCGGCGAAGATGTTCGCGTCGGTGCTGGGCAAGAACGGCGCCACCAAGGACAAGGTCCACGGCTTCATCACCAACACGGCGAACTACTCCGCGCTGGAGGAGCCGTACTGGACGGTCGACGACCTCGTCGGCGGCCGCCCGGTGAAGGAGAACGCCAAGTGGGTCGACTGGAACGACTTCAACGGTGAGCTGGGCTTCGCCACGGCGATGCGCACCGAGCTGGTCAAGCAGGGCTTCGACAGCGGCATCGGCATGCTGATCGACACCTCGCGCAACGGCTGGGGCGGCGCCAACCGGCCCACCGGCAAGTCGACCGCGACCAACGCGGACGACTACGTCAACCAGTCGCGCATCGACCGGCGCGCCCAGAAGGGCAACTGGTGCAACCAGGCCGGTGCCGGTCTCGGCGAGCGCCCGAAGGCCGCGCCGAAGCCGAACATCGACGCCTACGTCTGGATCAAGCCGCCGGGTGAGTCCGACGGTTCGAGCAAGGCGATCCCGAACGACGAGGGCAAGGGCTTCGACCGCATGTGCGACCCCACCTACGGTGGCAACCCGCGCAACGGCAACAACCCCTCGGGCGCCCTGGCGGACGCCCCGGTGTCGGGCCACTGGTTCTCGGCCCAGTTCCAGGAGCTCATGCGCAACGCGTACCCCGCGCTGTGACCTGAGGTCCCGCTGCACGACTGAAAATCGCTGAACGACCCGCGGGCGGTGTCCTCTCCGGACACCGCCCGCGGGCGTATTCCGCTTGCCGGCCCGCCTGGCGTCGTGCCCGTGGACGTCGAGGAGATCACCGCGCGCCTGTCCCTCCGCTTCGGACCGGAGGTGGCCGGGTGGGCGGCGGCGGTGCCGGACCGGGTGGCCGACCTGGCGCGCCGGTGGGACTTGGCCCCCGCCGGCGGGCCCCTGTCCCAGGGCGCGTCGTCCGTCGTCGCGCGGTTCCCGGCCGGCGGCGTGCTGGTGGTGCTCAAGCTGAGCCCCGACGAGCCGTTCCTGGCCGGGCAGGCGGCGGTGCTGCGGCTGTTCGGGCCGTCCGGGCGGGTGCCGGCGGTGCTCGCCGAGGAGGCGGGCGCGGTGCTGATGGCGGCGGTGCGGCCCGGCACCGAGGTGGCCGACCTGCCCGAGCCGCCCACCGCGCCGGAGTGGGCGGACCTGGTCGGGCCCCTGCACGCCGTCGCGCCGCCGCCGGGCGCGCTCGACCTCGCGGACCGCTGCGCGGAGTTCTTCACCCGGATCGGCCGCCGGGTGACCGCGTCCACGCCCGTCACCCCGGGGATGTGGGAGCGGGCGCGGGGGCGCTGCGGCGCCCTGCTGGCCGGCGGCCCGCGCGTCCTGCTGCACGGCGACCTGCACACCGGCAACGCGCTGGTGGGCCCGCGCGGCCTGGTGGCCATCGACCCGAGGCCGTGCGTGGGCGACCCGTGCTTCGACGTGGTGGACCTCGCCCTGGACGCCGCCGGGCGCGGGGGCGTGGCGGACCGGTCGGCGCGGCTGGCCGGCGCGTGCGGCCTGGACCCCGACCGCCTGCTGGGGTGGTGCCGGACCCTGGCGCCGGTCATCGCGCTGTCGCGCCTCGACGACCGGCCGGCGCTGGACGAACTGCGCACCCTGGCGGCCTAGCGCCTCGCCGGCCCCGGTGGTGACCACGCGTGACCGGGAATTCACCACTGAGCGCAGGACAACCGCCCGTGCGTGAACGTCCGTTGGTGCGTCAATGGACCCCATGCGCCGACGCCTGCTCGTCCTGGCCGCCCTGGTCCTCCTCGCCCCGACCGCGCGGGCCGCGGAGCCCGCGCGGGTCGCGTACGACCCGGTGGTCCACATCGAGAGCGCGGGCAGGCACGGCCTGAAGCTCTCCACGACCGAGGCGGGCATCGTGTCGCCGCGCCCCGGGACCGGCGGGCCGAGCCGGCAGTGGCGGATCTACCACATGGCGCCCGGCACGCGCGTCGCCGTGGTCAGCATGGCGGTCTCCGGCTGCCTGACGGCCGTCGCGCCGCAGGACGTGCGCATGGTGGGGGTGTGCGAGGGCGCGCCGAACCAGGTCTGGACCGAGCACCGCCTGCTGGACGACTCCGCCACGTCCTTCGCGTTGGAGAACACCGGTCACCCGGGCCAGTGCCTGACGGGGGCGCGCCCCTTCGCCCGGGTCGAGCTGACCGCCTGCGACAGCGGCCGCGGCGACCAGTTCTGGATCGCCGTGCTCGCGGGCAACCCCTGAGGGTCCGGCGGGGTCGGGCACCGCGCCGGTCCGGGCCGGGCCGCTCGTGCCGGGGCGAACCGCACCGCGTCGGGCGAGCCGCGTCGGGCGAGCCGCGTCGGGCGAGCCGCGTCGGGCGAGCCGCGTCGGGCGAGCCGCGTCGGGCCACTCGCGTCGGGCGAGCCGCGTCGGGCCACTCGCGTCGGGCCACTCGCGTCGGGCCACTCGCGTCGGGCGGGCCGGGCCACCTGGTGCGGGCCGGGCGAGCCGGGCGAGCCGCGCCGGGCCCCCGCGCACCGCGCCGGCCCTTACATCGGCTCCCGCATCATCGGCCGGCAGTTCTCGCACAGCTCACGACCCGGCCTGACCAGGAACATGTCCTTGCCGCACCGCCGGCACACCGGCCAGGCCCGCGAACCGGCCCGACCACCGGCACCGGCACCACCGGCACCGGCACCGGCACCGGTCGGCGCGCCCGGCGCGGTGTCGGGCAGGTAGGCGCCCAGGCCGTCGGTCAGCTGCTGGTAGTGGGCCAGGCCGAAGCGCGGCACCACGTAGATCCACCGCTCGGGCGTCTGGAGCGGCACCGCCTCGCCGGCCGGCACCATCTCGGCCACGTCGTCGACCGTGACACCCCGCCACGGCCGCAGCAGGGGGTGGTACCCGCCGCACGGGCGGCGCCTGCGGTCGAAGCAGCGGGGGAAGTTCTCGGTCGTGCAGCGGGCGGCGTGCACCAGGCGCAGGCCGGTCGCGGTCGCGGCGCGCCGGGGCGGCAGGTCGTCCCACGAGATGCGGTTGCAGCCGACCGACGGGATGCGGTGGAACCACTTCGGGGTCCGGTCGGAGTCGGAGAACCACAGCGGCAGCCAGCCCGCGCGGTGCGCCCCGCTCGTGTTCAGCGCCGCCGCCCGCGCGGTGACGTCGGCGCGCCGCAGCTCGACGCCGGTCCGGACCGGGCCGTGGATGGCCACGTCCAGCACCGTGCCGGTGCCCGTGCCGATCCCGGTGTCCGACCGGTACCCGGCGTCCTGGGCGGCGCGGTGCCAGTACTCCTTCTGCCGCTTGTGCTCGTCGCTCTCCAGGGCGACGAGGTGCTCGCCACCCTCCAGGTGCACCGCGTAGTACCGCCCGTGCCGGAACTCGACGTGCAGCTCGTCCCGCTCGGCGTCGTCGGGCTCCAGGCAGATCAGGACCCGGTCACCCGGGTCGACCCGGCCGGCCAGGGACCGGATCAGGGCGTGGTCGGCGTCGGACAGGCTCGACAGGTCCAGCACCCGGTCCTCGGGCTGGTAGAGGGCATGCGCAGTCATGGGCAACCTCGCACTTCGTCGGCCTCGTGGGCCTGCTCCCGATGGTAGGCGCGGGGTACGACAAACCCGGGTCCGGAACTTCGGCCGAACGCCCCTGAGCACGCTTGTTCGTCGAGAGCGGAACCACCGGCGGGGCCCGCCCGCGCCCGCCGCGGGTGGAGTTGCTCCATGTCGACCGATCGCCCGGGTGCACGTAGCTTCGTGGGGTGACCCCTGACCTTCCCACCACCGCCGGCGCACTCCGGGCGGCAGGCCACCTGCCGCGCGGGGTGAAGGCCGAGATCCGGGACAACCTGCTGGCCGCCCTGCGCGAGGGCCGCGACCCGTGGCCCGGCATCGTGGGGTTCGACCGCACCGTGCTGCCCCAGTTGGAGCGCGCCCTCCTCGCGGGCCACGACGTGGTCCTGCTGGGCGAGCGCGGCCAGGGCAAGACCCGCCTGCTGCGCACCCTCGTCGGCCTGCTCGACGAGTGGACCCCGGTCATCGGGGGCGCCGAGCTGAACGAGCACCCGCTCGCGCCCATCACCCCGGAATCCCGCCGCCGCGCCGCCGAGCTGGGCGACGACCTGCCCGTGGCCTGGAAGCACCGCGACGAGCGCTTCGCCGAGAAGCTCGCCACCCCGGACACCAGCGTCGGCGACCTCGTCGGCGACGTCGACCCCGTCAAGGTCGCCCAGGGCCGCAGCCTCGGCGACCCCGAGACCATCCACTACGGCCTGCTGCCCCGCTCCCACCGCGGCGTCATCGCCGTCAACGAGCTGCCCGACCTGGCCGAGCGCATCCAGGTGGCGCTGCTCAACGTGATGGAGGAGCGCGACATCCAGATCCGCGGCTACGCGCTGCGGCTCCCGCTGGACGTGCTGCTGGTGGCCACCGCCAACCCCGAGGACTACACCAACCGCGGCCGGATCATCACCCCGCTCAAGGACCGGTTCGGCGCGGAGGTCCGCACCCACTACCCGCTGGAGATCGCCGCCGAGGTCGACCTGGTCCGCCAGGAGGCCGACCTGGTCGCGGAGGTCGGGGACCACCTGCTCCAGGTCATCGCCCGGTTCGTGCGGCACCTGCGCGAGTCGTCCTCGATCGACCAGCGCTCGGGCGTCTCGGCCCGGTTCGCGGTGGCGGCGGCGGAGACGATCGCGGCGGGCGCGCTGCGGCGCAGCGCCCTGACCGGGGAGAACCCGCCCATCGCCCGGCCGGTCGACCTGGAGGCGGTGCCCGCCGTGCTGCGCGGCAAGCTGGAGTTCGAGGCCGGCGAGGAGGGCCGCGAGCACGAGGTGCTGACCCACCTGCTGCGCCGGTCCGTGGCGGACACGGCCCGTGCCGCGTTCGCGGGCCTGGACCTGCGGCCGCTGGCCGCGCTGGTCTCCGACGGCCACCCGGTGGCCACCGGCGAGCGCGTGCCGGCGGGCGACCTGCTGGCCGCGCTGCCCGAGCTGCCCGTGCTGCACGAGGTGGCCGCGCGGGTCGGCGCGGGCCCCAAGGACCCGGCCGGCCGCATCGCCTCGGGCGTCGAGCTGGCGCTGGAGTCGCTCTACCTCACCCGACAGCTGTCCAAGGACGGCGACGACGACCGCACGGTGTACGGATGAGAGCGGTGACCCGATGAGCACCTACCGGTACGGCCGCTACGTCGACGGGCCCGACCCGCTGGCCCCGCCGGTCGACCTGCGCGCGGCGGTGGACGAGCTGGGCCGGGAGGTCATGGAGGGCTCCTCGCCGGAGTCGGCGCTGCGCGAGCTGCTGCGCCGCGGCCTGCCGGGCGCGCGCGGCCTGGACGACCTGACCGCCCGGCTGTGGCGCAAGCGCGCCGCGCTGACCCGCCGCCACCGGCTGGACGGCACGCTCCAGGAGGTCCGGCGCCTGCTCGACGAGGCGCTGACGGCCGAGCGGGCGGCGCTGTTCCCCGACCCGGACGACGAGGCGCGGTTCCGCGAGGCCCGGCTCGACGCGCTGCCCCGGTCCACCGCGGCGGCGGTGGGCGAGCTGGCCGAGTACGACTGGCGCTCGCCCGAGGCCCGCGAGTCCTACGAGCGGATTCGTGACCTGCTCGGCCGCGAGCTGGTGGAGCAGCGGTTCCAGGGCGTCAAGCAGGCCGTGGAGAACGTCGGGGCGCGGGACGTCGAGCGGATCCGGGACATGCTCGCCGACCTCAACGCCCTGCTGGCCGCGCACGCGCGGGGCGAGGACACCCGGGAGTCGTTCGACCGGTTCATGCGCGAGCACGGCGAGTTCTTCCCGGAGGACCCGCGCACGGTGGACGAGCTGGTCGACGCGCTGGCCGCCCGGTCGGCCGCCGCCCAGCGGATGATGAACTCGATGAGCGAGCAGCAGCGCCGGGAGCTGGCGCAGCTGTCCCAGCAGGCGTTCGGCGACTCCGCCGTGGGCGCGCAGCTGTCCCAGTTGGACTCGCTGCTGCGCGGCCTGCGGCCCGGGGAGGACTGGGACGGCTCGGCGCGGTTCCGCGGCGACAACCCCCTGGGCCTGGGCGAGGGCGCGCGGGCGATGGCCGACCTGGCGGAGATGGACGAGCTGGCCGAGCAGCTGGCCCAGTCCTACCCCGGCGCCCGGCTGGAGGACGTCGACGCCGACGCGCTGGCCCGCCAACTCGGCGCGGAGGCGGGCGTGGACGCCCGGCGGCTGGCCGAGCTGGAACGCGAGCTGCGGTCCCAGAACCTGCTCGAACGCGCCCCCGACGGCTCCCTGCGGCTCACCCCGAAGGCGCTGCGGCAACTGGGCGAGACCGCGCTGCGCGGCGTGGTCGACGGCGTGCGGGCGCAGGGGCAGCGGGACAGCCCGTCCGCCGGCGCGGCCGGCGAGCTGATCGGCTCGACCCGGCCGTGGCGGTTCGGCGACACCGAGCCCTGGCACGTGCCGCGCACGATCACCAACGCGGTGCTGAGGTCGGCTGGCGGCCCGCTGGCCCTGGACGTGGCGGACGTCGAGGTCAGCGAGACCGAGCAGCGGTCGCGGGCGGCGGTGGCGCTGTGCGTGGACACGTCCTGGTCGATGGTGCAGGACGGGCGGTGGGTGCCGATGAAGCGCACCGCCCTGGCCCTGCACCACCTGGTGCGCACCCGGTTCCGCACCGACGCGCTGGAGCTGATCACGTTCGGCCGGCACGCCGAGACCGTGGACATCGGGGAGCTGACCGCGCTGGAGGGCGTGTGGGAGCAGGGCACCAACCTGCACCACGCGCTGCTGCTGGCGGGCCGGCACGTGCGGCGGCACCCCGACGCGCAGCCGGTGGTGCTGGTGGTGACCGACGGCGAGCCGACCGCGCACCTGGAGCCGACCGGCGAGGCCGAGTTCCACTACCCGCCGCTGGAGCGGACCCTGGGCAAGACGCTGGTCGAGGTGGACGGCCTGGCCCGGCTGGGCGCGTCGATCACGGTGTTCCGCCTCGGCGACGACCCCCGGCTGACCGCGTTCGTGGACACCCTGGCCCGCCGTTCCGGCGGTCGCGTGGTGGCCCCGGACGAGGACGGGCTGGGCGCGGCGGTGGTGAGCGACTACCTGCGGTCGCGCAAGCGGCGCTGACGGGCGGACCACCACGGCCGCCCGGGTCGCGGATCGGGTCGCCGGCGCGGCGGATCGCCAGGGCGGCGGCGCTGCGGGGCTGCGGGGCTGCGGGGTGGCAGGGCGGCAGGGCGGCGGGGCGGCAGGGCGGCGGGGCGGCAGGGCGGCGGGGCCGGATGATCCCGGTCACGCCGCCTCCCCGTCCCGCCGACGGGGGGCGGGACGGGTGTTCCCCGGGTCGCCGGGGCCGGCGACCCGCCCCGGCGACGCGCGGTCACCGGTCGGTCACCGTCCCGAGGAGCGGACGCGCCGGCGCCCCGGCGGACGCGAGCTAGGGTCGGTGACATGCAGACCTGGTCATCCACCCCCGTCCCGCGGGTAGCGGGCGAGCCGCGCCCGCTGCGGCTGTTCGACACCGCCACCGGTGAGGTGCGCCCGACCGCGCCCGGCGCCACCGCCGGGCTGTACGTCTGCGGCATCACCCCCTACGACGCCACCCACCTCGGGCACGCGGCGACCTACCTGGCGTTCGACCTGGTCCACCGGGTGTGGCTGGACAACGGGCACGACGTGCACTACGTGCAGAACGTCACCGACGTCGACGACCCGCTGCTGGAGCGGGCGGCGCGCGACCAGGACGACTGGGTGGTCCTGGCCATGCGGGAGACCGCGCTGTTCCGGGAGGACATGGAGGCGCTGCGGGTCCTGCCGCCGCGCGAGTACGTCGGCGCGGTCGAGGCGATCCCGGAGATCGTCGAGGCGATCGGCAAGCTCCTGGCGTCGGGCGCCGCGTACCAGGTGGACGACCCCGAGCACCCGGACGTGTACTTCGACCACGGCGCGACCGGCCGGTTCGGCTACGAGTCGAACTACGACGCCGAGACGATGGTCCGCCTGTTCGCCGAGCGCGGCGGCGACCCCGACCGGCCAGGCAAGCGCCACCCGCTGGACGCGCTGCTGTGGCGCGCGGCCCGGGAGGGCGAGCCGTCGTGGTCCTCGGAGCTGGGCGAGGGGCGGCCGGGGTGGCACATCGAGTGCAGCGCCATCGCGCTCAACCGCCTGGGCGCCTCGTTCGACGTCCAGGGCGGCGGCTCGGACCTGATCTTCCCGCACCACGAGTTCAGCGCCGCGCACGCCGAGTCGCTGACCGGGTCGCACCCGTTCGCGCGGCACTACGTGCACGCGGGCATGATCGGCCTGGACGGCGAGAAGATGTCCAAGTCGCGCGGCAACCTGGTCTTCGTGTCCAAACTGCGGGCCGAGCGGGTGGACCCGAACGCGGTGCGCCTGGCCCTGCTGTCCGGCCACTACCGCGACGACCGGCCGTGGACCGACGGGCTGCTGTCGGCCGCCGAGGAGCGCCTGGCGCGCTGGCGGCGGGCGGCGGCGCTGCCGACGGGTCCGGGCGCGGCGCCGACCGCGGCCCGGCTGCGCGACCACCTGGGCGACGACCTGGACACGCCGAGGGCGCTGGCGGCGGTGGACGCGTGGGCCGACGAGGCGCTGTCGGTCGGCGGGTCGGACGCCACCGGGCCGACGCTGTTCCGGGCGGCGGTGGACTCGCTGCTCGGGGTGGAGCTGTAGGTGAGGCGCCGCTCCCCGGACCTCGACGCGCGAGGTCCGGGGAGCGGCGGTCACCGGAGCGGGATCACACGTCCAGGGTCCAGCTGTTGAGCGTGCCCGTGTCGAAGGACGCCGCGTCGCGCACCCGGAGCTGCCAGGTGCCCGCCGCGGTCTCCGACGACGCGTTCACGGTGTATGAGCGGTTGATGTTGTCCGCGCTGCCGCCGGAGCGGTTGTGGAGGTTGTAGACCGAGCCGTCGGGGGCGACGAGGTCCACGACGAGGTCACCGATGTAGGTGTGGGTGATGTCCACCTGCACCGTGGTGGTGGCCGACGCGCTGCCCGCGCAGGTCAGGGCGATCGGGCTGCTGACCGTGGCGTTGTCGCCGATGGCCACGTCGGTGCCGTTGGTCGCCGGGGCGCAGCCGCCGCCGGTGGTGGTGACCGCCCACGTGAACGCGGTGCTGCCGGTCCGCCCCGCCGAGTCCGTCGCGGTGACCGTCACCGAGTACGAGCCCGCGGTGGTGGGCGTGCCGCTGATCAGGCCGGACGCGCTGATCGACAGGCCGGGCGGCAGGCCGGTGGCCGAGAAGGTGTACGGCGCGGCGCCGCCGGTCGCGGTCAGCTGGAGGCTCACCGGGGTGCCGACGGTGGTCGACTGGTTGCCGGGGTTGGTCACCGCCGGGCCGCCGGGCGTGGCGCTGCCGGTGAACAGCAGCTTGTTCGCCGAGCCCGTGCCGGGGCTGCTGATCTTGTCCGAGGTGGCGGCGGCGACGATGGCCGCGTTCACCGCGGGCGGCGCGGCCGTCGGGTTGGCCGCCAGGTACAGCGCCACCGCGCCCGCCACGTGCGGCGAGGCCATGGACGTGCCGCTGATGGTGTTGGTGGCGGTGTCGTTGGTGTGCCAGGCCGAGGTGATGTTCTGGCCGGGCGCGAACAGGTCGGTGCAGGTGCCGAAGTTGGAGAACGAGGCGCGGGCGTCGGTGTTGGTCGACGCGTTCACGCTCAGCGCCTCGGCGACGCGGGCCGGCGAGTAGTTGCAGGCGTTGGCGTTGGAGTTGCCCGACGCCACCGCGTAGGTGATGCCCGCGGCGATGGAGTTGCGCACCGCGGTGTCCAGGGCGGTGTCCACGCCGCCGCCGAGCGACATGTTGGCCACGGCGGGCTTGACCGCGTTCTGGGTCACCCAGTTGACGCCGTTGACCACGCCCGCGGTGGTGCCGGAGCCGGCGCAGTTGAGCACCTTCACCGCGACCAGGCGGACCTCCTTGGCCACGCCGTGGGCGGTGCCGCCGACCGTGCCGGCGACGTGGGTGCCGTGGCCGTTGCAGTCGGTGTTGTTGGTGTCGACGGTGTTGGTGCCCCAGGTGGCCCGGCCGCCGAAGTCCGAGTGCGTGGTGCGGATGCCGGTGTCGATGATGTACGCCCGCACGGTGCTCGCGGTGGTGGCGTAGTTGTAGGCGCTGTCCAGCGGCAGGTCGCGCTGGTCGATGCGGTCCAGGCCCCAGGACGGCGGGTTCGGCTGGACCGCGTCCAGCTTCACCGGCAGGTCGGCCTGCACGAACGCCACCCGCGGGTCGGCGGCCAGGCGCCGGGCCTGCGGCGCGGACAGGGTGGCGTGGAAGCCGTTCAGGGCGTGCTGCCACGACGTCCGGACGGCGCCGCCGTACTTGCCGACCAGCGAGGACGCGGTCGAGGCTGACGCGGTCCGCGGCGAGGCGGAGTCGTTGAGGACGACGACGTAGGAACCGGGGACGGCGTCGGCGCGGTCCGCGCCGAGCACGGTGCCCTCGGCGGCGGCCACGCCGGTGCTCACGAAGGCCAGTGCGGCGGCCGTCGCGGTGGCCAGGCCCAGTGCGGCTAATCTTCGGGCGGTGCGGTTGTCTCCCATGACGGGATCTCCCTAGAGCAGGGCTGCTCGACCGCCCCGGCCTCGGGCCGGTCGGTCGGGCGTGCAGGGATGGGGGACGTTCGCGAACGGCGGTGCGACCTGGTCACCATGCATCGTCGGGGCGAATCGGGCGCGCGCAGTAGGGCCGATAGTCGTGAATGCGCGCCCGTGGCGATCAAGGACCGAAGGTCTCGTCCCGGTACGTCCGCCAGTGCTCCAGCAGGGTGGGCAGCTCGCCCTGGATGAACTGGAAGAAGGCGCGCATCTCGGCGATGCGCCGCCCGGCGGAGCTGTCCGGGCCGAGCACCTCGACGCCCTCCTTGAGCGGGACCTCCCAGCGGCGGAACATCTCGTCGCGGCGGAACAGCGCCTCGTACCAGACGTCGTCGAACACCCGGTAGACGTCGCGCCGGGTGCCGGTCTCGCGCTCGCGGCTGACCAGCCGCACCTGGGTGAGGTAGCGGACCGCGCCGGAGATCGCCGCGGGGGAGACGCGCAGCAGGTCGGCGAGCTCGGCGGCGGTCAGGCTGCCGGAGTCGGTGGCGAGCAGCGCGACGAAGACCCGCGCGGGCATCCGCGGGACGCCGGCCTCCACGAACACCGAGGAAAAGCGCTCGATGAAGCGCAACACCGCCTGGTCGTCACGCTCGTCCACCTCTGTCACGGTCGCATCATCTCCCAACACCCGAGCGCTTGGAAGTTCCTGCGCTTCCTTAACTTCACGACTTTGTGAAAAGACTGTAGCGTCCGGTCATGACATCTGCGATATCCGTGTCGGGCCTGGTCAAGACCTTCGGCCCGACGCGCGCGCTGGACGGTCTGGACCTGACCGTCCGGCAGGGGGAGGTGCACGGCTTCCTCGGCCCGAACGGTGCGGGCAAGTCGACCGCGATCCGGGTGCTGCTCGGCCTGCTGCGCGCCGACGCGGGCGCGGTGTCGCTGCTGGGCGGCGACCCGTGGCGGGACACCGCCGCGCTGCACCGCAGGCTCGCCTACGTGCCCGGCGACGTGAGCCTGTGGCCGAACCTGACCGGCGGCGAGGTCATCGACCTGCTGGGCCGGCTGCGCGGCGGGCTGGACGAGCGCCGCCGCGCCGAGCTGCTGGAGCGCTTCGAGCTGGACCCGCGCAAGAAGGGCCGCACCTACTCCAAGGGCAACCGGCAGAAGGTGGCCCTGGTCGCGGCGCTGGCGTCGGACGTGGAGCTGCTGATCCTCGACGAGCCGACCTCCGGGCTGGACCCGTTGATGGAGGCCGTGTTCCGGGAGTGCGTGGAGGAGCTGCGCGGCGAGCGGACCGTGCTGCTGTCGAGCCACGTGCTGGCCGAGGTCGAGGTGCTGTGCGACCGGGTCAGCATCATCCGCAACGGCCGGGCGGTGGAGACCGGCACGCTGGCCGAGCTGCGGCACCTGACCCGCACCGCCGTGTCCGCCGAGCTGGCCGGGGAGCCGGCGGGGCTGGCGGACCTGCCCGGTGTGCACGACCTGGTCGTGGACGGGCGGCGGGTGCGGTTCGAGGTGGACGGCGAGCACCTCGACGGCGCGCTGCGCTGCCTGGTCGGGGCCGGGGTGCGCGCGCTGACCAGCCGGCCGCCGACGCTGGAGGAGCTGTTCCTGCGGCACTACGAGGACGTGCGGCCGAGGGGTGCCGGGGCATCGGGTTCGGCGCCGACGGGTTCGGGCCGGTCGGGTCGGGTGTCGTCGTGACCGGTCTGGGCGCGCTGGTCCGCCTGGCGCTGCGCCGCGACCGGCTGCTGCTGCTCGCCTGGGTCGTCGGCCTGGTCGGCGTCACCGCGGTCACCGCCTCCGCCCTGCACGAGCTGTACGGCACGGTCGAGTCGCGCGGGCAGCTCGCCGCGACCGCCGGCGCGAACCCCGCGTTCCTGGCGATGCTCGGCCCGCTGCACGACGCCTCCACCGTGGGCGGGGTGCTGGCCTGGCGGTGGGGCGTGTTCGCCGCGCTGCTGGTCGGCCTGATGAGCGCGTTCCTGGTCACCCGGCACACGCGGGCCGAGGAGGAGACCGGCAGGCTGGAGCTGATCGGCTCGGCGGTGGTGGGCCGGCACGCGCCGCTCGCGGCCGCCCTCGTCACCGCCGTGGTGGCTAACGCGCTGGTCGGCGTCCTGACCGCCCTGGCGCTGATCGGCCTGGGCGAGGGCGTGGCCGGGTCGCTCGCGTTCGGCGCGGGGCTCGCCGCGGTCGGCCTGGTGTTCGCCGGCGCCGGCGCGGTCGCCGCGCAGCTGCCCGAGGGCGCCCGCACCGCCAACGCCCTGGCCGGCGCCGTCCTGGGCCTGGCCTACCTGCTGCGGGCGGTCGGCGACGCGGCGGGGGAGCACGGGCCGACCTGGCTGACGTGGTGCTCGCCGCTGGGCTGGTTCGAGCAGCTCCGGCCGTTCGCCGGGAACCGGTGGCCGGTGCTGGCGCTGCCGGTGGCGTCGGCCGCCGCGCTGGTGGTGGTCGCGGCCGTGCTGGTGGCCCGGCGCGACCTCGGCGGCGGCCTGGTGCCCACGCGGCCGGGCCCGGCCCGCGCGTCCCGGTCGACGACCGGCGCGTTCGGCCTGGCGTGGCGGTTGCAGCGGGGGGTGCTGCTGGGCTGGGCGCTCGGCCTGCTCGTGCTGGGCGCGGTGTACGGGGCGGTCGCGCGGGGCGTCGAGGAGATGCTGGTGGACAACCCGGCGCTGCGGCAGGTGGTCGACCGGCTGGGCGGCTCCGGCGGGGTGGTGGACGCCTACCTGGCCTCGGTCCTCGGGATCGTCGCCCTGTTCGCCGCCGCCTACGCGGTGCAGGCGACGCTGCGGGCGCGGGCCGAGGAGGTGGAGCTCCGCGCCGAACCGGTGCTGGCCACGCCGGTGAGCCGGGTCGCGTGGCTCGGCGGCCACGTGGCGGTCGCGGTCGCGGGCTCGGTGGTCGTGCTCGCCGCGGCGGGGCTGGGCGCGGGGCTGGTGCACGGCCTGCGCGTGGGCGACGTCGGCGGCCAGGTGGTCCGGCTGGTCGGCGCGGCGCTGGCCCACGTGCCCGCGGTGTGGGTGGTCGCGGGTCTCGCGCTGGCGCTGTTCGCGCTGGTCCCGAAGCTGACCGCGGTGAGCTGGGCGGTGCTGCCCGCGTTCCTGGTGCTCGGCCAGCTCGGGCCGCTGCTGCGCCTCGACCGGTGGGCGATGGACCTCTCGCCGTTCACGCACGTGCCGAGGGTGCCCGGCGCGGAGGTCACCGCGGCCCCGCTGCTGTGGCTGACGCTGGTGGCGGCGGTGCTGGTGGGGGTCGGGCTGGCCGGCTTCCGGCGGCGCGATGTCGGCCAATAACTGAAAGAGTCCTTTCGAAAGTAGTCTTTCAGGTCTATCGTCGGGGCCATGGACCTCTCACGGCCCCGACGGGTCACCGACGTCGACGCGCTCAAGGCACTGGCCCACCCGCTGCGGGTGTCGCTGCTCAACCACCTGGTCGCGATCGGTCCGCGCACCGCCAGCGAGTGCGCCGAGGCGGTCGGCTCGTCCGCGTCCAACTGCAGCTGGCACCTGCGGCAGCTGGCGAAGTTCGGCTTCGTCGAGCGCGCCGACGCCGCCGGCGGCCGGGACCGGCCGTGGCGGGCCACGTCCGTCGGCTACGAGGTCGGCGGGTTCGACGACGACCCGGCGGTGCGCGCGCAGCAGGACGCGCTGCTGGTGCTCCAGCTCAACGAGGAGAACCGGCTGGCGCAGCGGTTCCTGGAGCGGCAGCACGCGCTGCCGGGGGAGTGGCTGGCGGCGTCCTCGCTGCACGGCTACTCCGTCAACGTGACCGCCGAGGAGCTGACCGGCCTGCTCGGCGCCATCGACGACCTGCTGCGCCCCTACCTGGTGCCCGTGCGCGAGGGCGCGCCCGAGGGCGCGCTGCCCGTCCACGTCGGCCTGCGGGCGTTCCCGCGGTGACCGGGCCGCTGGGGGTGCCCGCGTTCCGCCGGCTGTGGTCGGCCGGGATCGTCTCCGAGATCGGCGACTGGGTGCTGCTGGTCGCCCTGCCGGTGTACGTCTACCAGCGCACCGGCTCGGCGGCGGCCACCGCCACCACGTTCGTGGTCGCGCTGCTGCCGAGCCTGGCGCTGTCGCCGGTGGCCGGCGTGCTGGCCGACCGCTGGGACCGCCGCCGGCTCCTGGTGGTGGTCGCCCTCGCCCAGGCGGTCACCCTGTTACCGCTGCTGACCGGTGACCTGGTGGTGCTCAACGTGGTCACCGCGGTGCAGTCGGGGCTGGCGGCGCTGGGCCAGCCGGCCGTGAACGCGCTGCTGCCCACCCTCGTGCCCCGGGAGCGGGTGGTCGCGGCCAACGGGCTGGTCAGCCTCGGCAACAACCTCGCCCGCCTGGTCGGCGCGTCCCTGGGCGGCCTGCTGCTCGGGCACGCCGGGGTGTCCGGCGTGGTGCTGGTCGACGCGGTGTCGTTCCTGCTCGCCGCGGCGCTGCTGGCCTCGCTGCCCCGCGACCGGGGCCCGGCGGAGGTGGCCGGGCAGGAGGCCGGGCAGCCGGCCGGGCAGGTGGTGCCGCCCTGGCGGGCCTGGGTGGACGGCCTGCGCGAGCTGCGCGGCCCGCTGCGGCCGCTGCTGGCCGTGGTCGTGCTGACGGCGACCGGTCAGGGCCTGTTCGTGGTGCTGTTCGTCGTGTTCGTGACCGAACGCCTCGGCGGCGGCGCGACGGAGGTGGGCCTGCTGCGCGGCGTGCAGGCGGTCGGCGGCCTGGTCGCGGGCCTGCTGGTGGGCGTGTTGTCCCGCCGGTTCGCCCCCGCCCGGCTGATGGGGGCCTCGCTGCTCGCCTACGCGGTCATCGCGGCCCTGGCCTGGAACGGCCCGCTCCTCACCACCGGGTTCGGCTTCTACCTCGCGGTGTTCGTGGTGGTGGGCGCGCCGAGCGTGCTCATCGGGGTCGGCCTGATGTCGGTGCTCCAGCTGTCGACCGCCGACGAGGTGCGCGGCCGGGTGCTGGCGACCTTCCTCGGCCTCTTCGACGCCTGCCAGGGCATCGGCATGGTGCTGGCGGGCGCGCTGACGCCGCTGCTCGGCCTGGGCGCGCTGCTCAACGTCCAGGCGGGGTTGTCCCTGGTGGCGGGCGCGCTGGTGCTGGCGACGCCCTGGGGAGCGCTGAGGTCCGGACCCGGTGAACGCCCGCCCGACCCCGGCGCGGCTCACATGCCCGTCGGCCCGCGCCCCGGCCCGCGCCCGCGCCGCCGCAGGTAGCGCTCGAACTCGGCGGCGATCACGTCGCCGCTGGCCTCGGTGATCTGGATCTCCGCGTCGCCGCGCTCCTCCAGCGCCCGCACGTAGTTGCGCACGTCCTCGTCCTCGTCGGCCATCTCGCTGACCGTGCGCTCCCACTCCTCGGCCTGCTCCGGCAGCGCCCCGAGCGGGACCTCGACGTCGAGCACCTCCTCCACCCGGTGCAGCAGCGCGAGGGTCGCCTTGGGCGAGGGCGGCTGGGACACGTAGTGCGGCACGGCCGCCCAGAACGAGATCGCGGGCACACCGGCCTGCACGCACAGGTCCTGGAACACGCCCACGATGCCGGTCGGCCCCTCGTACCGGGACCGCTCCAGCCCGTACTTCGAGGCCGCCGCGGCGTCGTAGGCGGTCCCGGTCACCGGCACCGGGCGGGTGTGCGGGGTGTCCATCAGCAGCGCGCCCAGCGTGACCACGGTGGTCACGCCCAGGTCCTCGATGTGGCCCAGCAGCTCGCCGGCGAACTTCCGCCAGCGCATGTTCGGCTCGATGCCGTGCACGAGCACCACGTCGGTCGCCGACCCCGGCGGGCGGCACACCGACAGCCTCGTGGTCGGGAATTCCACCCGCCGGGTGACGCCGTCCACCATGCGGACCGTGGGGCGGGTCACCTGGAAGTCGTAGTAGTCGTCCGGATCGACCTCGGCCAGCGGCGTCGCGTCCCACGTGAGTTGCAGGTGCTCGATCGCCGTGCTGGCGGCGTCGCCAGCGTCGTTCCACCCCTCGAAAGCCGCCACCATGATCGGGTTGGTGAGCGGTTTGCTGGGGTCGAAGGGGGTCTGGGCGGCCTGGTCCGGATCGGTCACCGGGCCAGCCTACGACCACGGGCGCGCACCCGACGCCGTAGGCTGGTCCACGCCGGGTCGTGTCCCGCCGCCGCTTCGGGGCGCGCCCGTGCGTCGTGGCCACCCCACCACCGAGGGTCGGGTAGGCGTCGCGTGGAACCGGGAAGGTCGTGGATGACGGTCGAGGCTGTGCTGTGGGACATGGACGGCACGCTGCTGGACTCGGAGAAGCTGTGGGACGTCCCGCTGTCCGAGTTCGTCGGGAAACTGGGCGGCACGCTGTCGCTGGAGACGCGTCAGCTGCTGGTCGGCACGAGCGTGCCCAGGACGATGGCGATCCTGTTCGCCGAGGTGGGCATCGACGACCCCACCGAGGACGAGGTTCGGGACGGCGCGGCGTGGATCGTCCGCCGCACCGAGGAGGTGTTCCGCGCCGGCCTGCCGTGGCGGCCGGGGGCCCGGGAGGCGCTGCGCGCGGTGCGCGACTCCGGGGTGCCGATGGCGCTGGTCACCTCCACCGAGCGCGGGCTGACCGAGATCGCGCTGGACACCCTGGGGCGCGACCTGTTCGACGTGACGGTGTGCGGTGACGAGGTGGACGGGCTGAACAAGCCGCTGCCCGAGCCCTACCTGAAGGCGGCCCGCCTGCTGGGCGTCGACCCGGCGCGGTGCGTGGCGGTCGAGGACTCCCCGACCGGGGTGGCCTCCGCCGTGGCGGCCGGGTGCACGGTCCTGGTGGTGCCGTGCGACGTGCCGGTGCCGGGGGGCGAGCGCCGCGTGTTCCGCGACTCCCTGGTGGGCGTCGACCTGACGACGCTCGCCCCGCTGCCGGGCAGTTGATCCGGGTGGACCGCTGACCTGGCCGGATCGCCGGCCCGGCTGGGCCGCCGGCCCCGGCTACACCGCCGACAGGCGGTCGGCCCGCCGCACCGCCGGGTCGACCAGCAGGCCGAACACCACGCCGAGACCCAGCCACAGCGTGGCGGTCTCGGCCAGGGACGCCAGCCGGAAGTCCCAGAGCACGCCGCTCGGCATGTCCTCGGGGATGGCGTCCGGCGCGGCCGGGAACAGCAGCAGCACCAGCACCACCGCCGCCACCACGGCCAGCGCGACCGCCGTGGTCCGCAGCGGCGGTGACCAGTGGCCGAGGCGGGAGGCCAGCCAGCTCGCCCCGAACGCGACCAGCAGGCCCGAGGCGATCAGCGCCAGGTAGAGCACCGTGCGGTAGCCGACGGTCTCCGGGTCGCCCACCGCGGGCGGGTTCGCCGGGTACTTCACCGCCGGCAGCAGGGCCGCCGCGCCGAACGCCGCCGCCCCCAGCCACACCGCCCGGCTGAACGGCGACCGGTCGGGGAACCAGCGCCGCGACCCGGCGTAGGCGGTGGCGAACAGCGCGCCCACCGCCACCCCGACGATGACCGCGGCCAGCACGCCGCCGAACACCTGCACGCCCCGGCCGACCAGCTCGCCGTGCTCGTGGCCGCCGGCCCCCGGCTCGACGGGCCGCGCCTCCTCGACGGCCAGCGCGGCGCGGATCGGCACCTCGACCACGACCAGCCCGACCAGGCCCGCGAGCAGGCCGGACACCCCACCGGCGGCGAGCCCGCGCACCAGGTGGTCCCTGTAGGTGAGCACGCCGCCCCGCCTCAGTGGCACGGGACGCCGAGCGCGTGGCGCCCGTCGTGGAAGAACTCGTGGAGCGTCTCGGCGGCGTGGCCGATCGCCGCGCCGTTCTCCTGGAGCACCAGCCAGGTCACGGCCAGCGCGACCAGCGCGACGGCGTAGGCCCACCGGGGGACCTGGACTGGGGCGGACTGCGCGGGGCTCGTCATGACGGGCTCCTCCATGCCTCGTGGAAGGTCAACAGGTGCCGTGGCCGGTCTCCTGACTCCCGGATCGACACCGTCCCCGCGTCTTCCCAGCCGCGCGTGCGGCCAGTGACGTGCTCGGCGGGTTGGCTCCCCGGTCACAGTGGCGAGGACCGCGCCGGATTCGCACCGGCTTCCCGTCCACCACGGCGAAGCGAACATAGAGGTCGCCCGTCCCGCCGCACAACCGGCCGGACGTCTTGTCCGCCGGGTTCACCGCAACGCGCAGTCACCGCACTTGCCGCCGCCGTCGAGCCGGTAGTAGAGGCAGCAGCTGCGCCGCCGGAACGCGACCTCGCCGGGGAACGGGATGAAGTCCCCGCAACCCCGCAGCGGGGGTTCGGCGAACAGCTCCTCGCCCAGCGCGACGCACTCCTCCGCGCTCGCCGCCCCGCCGAGCGCCACGAACCGCAACGCCCCCGCCGCCGACGAGGCCGCGTTGCCCCACAGCAGGCCGGGCGCCACCGGGGCGACCGAGCGCACGGCCTCCACCACCGGCGCCAACGACTCGACGATCCCCACGCCCCCGGCCGGCTCCTTGACCCGGACCCGCAGGCCGTCCGCGTCGTAGCGCCACCAGAGGTTGGCGGGCCGCACGTCCGGCGCCGTCCCGCCGACCGCGCGGGCGGCCACCACCGGGGACAGCAGCCGGGCGGTGTAGCTGAGGAAGAACAGCGAGGCGGCGACGCGCCGTTCGGCGGTGCGGTACCGGGCGGCGATCCGGTCCACGGTGGCGGGCAGGGCGGACCCGTCGAGCAGCGCGGCGCCGTCGTGCCAGCCCTCGTCGGGCCGGCCGACGTCGAGGGCGAAGAACGGGCTGAGGCCGCGGATCTGCCGCAGGGTGGTCAGGACTCGGGAGAACTCGGACACGTGGCCTAGTCTGCCGCCCGTGGACGCGCTGGGGTTGGGACTGTCCCTGGGCCTGGCGGCGAGCATCAGCCCCGGCCCCCTGCTGGTGCTGGTCGTGACGTCGGCGCTGCGGTCCGGCCGGCGGGCGGGCGTGCTGGCCGCGTGCGCGCCGCTGCTGTCGGACGCCGCGGTGGTCGGGGTGACGCTGCTGCTGCTCGGGCGGCTGCCGGAGCGGGCGCTGGGCGTGCTCGGCGTGGTCGGCGCCCTGTTCGTGGTGTGGAGCGGGGTGCGGACGGTGCGGGAGGCGCGCACGGCGTCGCTGGAGCCGGGGGCGTCCGAGTCCACGGCCGCGCCGGGCGTCGCGGCGCTGCGCCGGGCGGTCCTGGTGAACCTGCTCAGCCCCCACCCGTGGGTGGCGTGGGCGACCGCGCTGGGACCGCTGACCGTCACCACGTGGCGGGCGTCGACCGGGGCGGGGGTGGCGTTGCTGGTCGGTTTCTACGCGACCCTGGTGGGTGGGAAGGTGGTGATCGCGCTGGTGGTGGCGCGGGGGCGCCGGCACCTGGGCGACGCGGGTTACCGGCGGGCGCTGACGTTCGCCGGGGTGCTGCTGGGGTTGGCCGGGGTCGCCCTGGGCGTCGAGTTCGCGCCCACCCTGTTCGGGGGCTGAGCGCGGCTACGGCAGGTAGAAGGTCAGCACGTCCGACCGCACCGGCGGGAACAGCGTCCGCATCAGCTCCTCCTCCGGGCCCGGGTACACGTCGGGCTGCCGGGCGGTCAGCCCCTCGATCCCGTGCGGCCCGAACAGCAGCGACGCCACCATGTCCGGCGCCACGCCCGCCCCGCCCGCCGCGCCGGGGGCCTGCATCGTGCCACCGACCGCCACCGGCCCCACCTCGCCGCCCGCGAACGGCACCCGCACGTGCGAGCGGTAGAACGACACCACCGCCTCGCCCTCCTCGCCGGCGAACCGCGCCGACGCCGCCAGCCGCGCCCCGAACACCGGCCGCAGGTGCTCCAGCAGCGCCACCGGGTCGGGGACGCGCACGTAGTAGGAGTTCGCCTCGGCCTTCGCCGGGGCCAGGAACGCCTCCAGCGCCGCGCCCGCGACCGTCCCCGGCCGCTCGGTCACCTCGGTCGCCCCGGTCAGGGCCAGCAGCGCGTGCGCGGCGGCCCCGTCCACCGCGGCCACCTCCGCCAGCCGCACCCCCTCCTCCGGCGGCGTGGTCCGGCCCGAGGCGACCGGCACGCCGTCGCGCTCCACCAGCCACTCGGTGCTGCCGCCGCGCTCCACCAGCCACCGCCACAGCGGGGCGGAGTGCGGCATCCGCAGGTCGAACGGGGCCTGCTCGGCGTCCTGGAACCGGGCGAGGACGGGGATGTCGGCGGCGGTCGCCTCGCGCAGGGTGTGGCCGGCGCCGGCCGGTGTGCCCGTCACGTCCCGGGTGGCGGCGTACGGCACGGCGTAGGTGTAGCCGAACTGCCGGTAGAAGTAGGGGATGCCGAGCATGATGTTCACCAGGTGGCCGCGCGCGGCGGCCCGCTCGTGCGCCCAGCCCATCAGCGCGCGCACCGCGCCCCGGCCCTCGTAGCGCCGGTCGGTCGCCACCAGCTCGACCTGGCCCGCCGGGATCTCCAGCCCGCCGAGCACCAGCGTCTCGTCCAGCAGCGTCGCGGTGGACACCACCAGGTCGCCGTCCACGACGACCGCGCACGCCTCCCAGCCCGCGTCCGGGTCCTCCACCACCAGGCGGTGGTCCACGGCGTCCTCGGGCTCGCCCCGGTCGGCCAGCAGCGCGCCGATCCGCTCCAGGTCCTCCGGGCGTGCGGGCCGCAGCACCAGGCCGTCGCTGAGGGTCATCGCCGCAGTGTCCCGGCGGGTGTCCCGCCGCGCCACGGATTTTCGCCGGCGCGCGGGGCCCGCCGTGGCGCACAATCCCGCCCATGACCTGGCTGCCCGCCGACTTCGCCCACCCCACGCGCGTCGACCTCGACGCCGAGCACCACCTGCGCCCCATCCGGGAATCCGACGTGGACATCGACCACCCGGCCGTCATGGGCTCGCGCGAGCGGCTCTGGTCGCTCTACGGCGAGGCGTGGGGCTGGCCGCCCGCGACGATGACCCGTGAGCAGGACCGCGTGGACCTCGCCCGGCACGAGCGGGAGCAGGACGCGCACGAGTCGTTCAACTACGCCCTGTTCGACGCCGACGAGACCGCGCTGCTCGGGTGCGTCTACATCGACCCGGCCGACGACGCCGACGCGCTGATCTCGTGGTGGGTGGTGGACGAGCACGTCGGCACGGACCTGGAGCGCGCGCTGGACGCGTTCGTGCCCCGGTGGATCGCGCGGGAGTGGCCCTTCGCCGAGCCGCGTTACGGGATCTAGCCCTCGGGCCTGATCAGGGGGTCCTGCCGGTCCGCCGCCGTTCGGGGGATGGGAGGATCCGGACCCGTGAAGACCTTCGACGAGCTGTTCGCCGAGCTGAGCGAACGCGCACGCACCCGCCCTGAGGGCTCCGCCACCGCCGCGGCTCTGGAGGCCGGGGTGCACGCGCAGGGCAAGAAGGTGCTGGAGGAGGCCGGCGAGGTCTGGATCGCCGCGGAGCACGAGTCCGACGAGCGCCTGGCCGAGGAGGTCTCGCAGCTGCTCTACCGCGTCCAGGTGCTGATGCTCGGCCGCGGCCTCACCCTCGAAGACGTCTACAAGCACCTGTGACCCCGGCGGCGCGGTCCGGCCCCGGACCGGTCCCGACCGCCGGGCGCCGCCGCGCCGTCCCCTGATGGGCGGGGTGCTCGCCGGGTTCGTCCCCATCTGGGTGCTCACCGCCGTCGGGTTCGTCGCCGCCCGCACCGACGTGCTCGGCGACCGCGCGGAGTCCGTGCTCGGCCGGTTCGCGTTCTCCCTGGCCATGCCCGCGGTGCTGTTCACCACCCTGCTCGACGGCTCGCCCGCGGACCTGGCCAACCGCGGCGTGCTCGCGTTCGTGATCGGCACGGTCGTGGTCGGGGCGCTGGGGTTCGCGGTGCAGTGGCGGGTGTTCCGGCGGTCGCCGCCGGACCGGGTGCTCGGCGCGATGGCCGGCTCCTACGCCAACGCGGGCAACCTCGGCATCCCGGTCGCGGTCGGCGTGCTGGGCGACTCGTCGTTCGTGGTGGCGGTGCTGCTGTTCCAGCCCGTGGTGGTGATGCCGCTGGTGCTGGCGGCTCTGGAGGTCGGGTCCGGGCGGCGCGGCTCGGTCGCGCGCACCCTGGCCCTGCTGCCGGTGCGCAACCCGCTCATCCTCGGTTCGCTGCTGGGCGTGGCGTGCGCGCTGCTGGACGTGCGGCTGCCGGACCTGGTGCTGGAACCGGTGGCGGCCCTGGGCGCGGCGGCCGTGCCGACCGCGCTGGTGGCGCTCGGCCTGTCGCTGGGCGCGGCCCGCCCACCGCGGCCGGGCGGGCGGGCGGAACTCGGCGCGGTGGTCGCGCTGAAGCTGCTGCTGCACCCGCTGGTGGTGTTCCTCGCGTGCCTGGCGCTCGACGTGACCGGCCCGCTGCGCCTGGCGGCCGTGGTGTGCGCGGCCCTGCCGACCGCGCAGAACGTCTACGTGCTGGCCCGCCGGTACCGGCCGGACCCGGGGCTGCAACGGGACGCGGTGCTGGTGTCCACCGCGGTGTCGATGGTCACGCTGTCGGTCGTGGTGCTGCTGCTGCGGTAGGCGCGTCGCCGCGCGGACGGCGCCGCGGGTCAGTCCGCCCGGTCGAGCGGCGTCTCCGCGCCCGCGTCCGGCTCGGGCCAGCCCGGGTAGGGCGGCGGGGTGCCGTCGAACGCCGGGCACAGCGCCTTGTGGTCGCAGTAGTCGCACATCCGGCTCGGGTTGGGCCGGAAGTCGCCGGAGCGGCCCGCGCGCAGGATGGCGTCCCAGATCGCCTCCAGCGTGCGCTCGAACCGGGCCAGCTCCGCCTCGTCCGGCTGGTAGGCCAGCGCCTGCCGGTCCGCCAGGTACATCAGCCGCAGCTGCCGGGGCACCACGCCGCGCAGCCGCCACAGCACCAGCGCGTAGAACTTCATCTGGAACAGCGCCTTGGCCTCGCCGACCTCGCGCGGCGCGGCGCCGGTCTTGTAGTCGACCACCCGGACCTCGCCGGTCGGCGCCACGTCCACCCGGTCGACGTACCCGCGCAGCAGCACCCCGGACGGCAGCTCCCACTCCACCAGCAGCTCGCGGGCATCCGGGTCGAACCGGCGCGGGTCCTCCAGGCCGAAGTAGCCGTCCAGCAGCCCCTCCGCCGAGGCCAGCCACTCCTCCTGCTCCGGGTCGCCCTCGGCGAACAGCTCCGCGAACTCCGGCCGCTCCGCCCGCACCCGCTCCCACGCGGGCCCCACCAGCTCCCGCGCCCGCTCCGGCACCCGCTCGGCGGCGGGCAGGGCGAACAGGTCCTCCAGCACCGCGTGCACCACCGTGCCGCGCACCTGCGGCCTGGTCGGCTTCTCCGGCAGCCGGTCGACCGCCCGGAACCGGTAGAGCAGCGGGCACTGCTTGAAGTCGCCCGCCCGGGAGGGCGACAACGCGGGCCTGCGGACAGGGCGGTCGGTGGTCGTCGGCGCTGCCATGGCGATGACCATAAGCCACACCCCCGACAAGGACGCCCGCCGCGACGACCTGGCCCGGCGATCAAACAGCTTCACCACACCCCTGCCCCTAGGCTTCGGACGTGACGACAACCGGCAGTTGGCGACGGCAGGTCGGCCGGGACGGCGGGCTGCCGCTGTTCCGCGCGGCCGGTATCCCCGTGCTGCTCGCACCCTCCTGGTGGCTCGGCTCGGCCGCCATCGTCGCGCTCTACGCCCCCATGGTCAGCCGCCTCGTCCCCGGCGCGGACGGCACCACCGGCGTGCTGCTGGCCGCCACCTTCGCGGTCTTCCTGGGACTGTCCGTGCTGGCCCACGAGCTGGGCCACAGCCTGGTCGCGCTCCGCCTCGGCCTGCCCGTCCGCCGCCTGCGCCTGTTCCTGCTCGGCGGCGTGTCGGAGGTCATGCGCACCCCGACCCGCCCCGGCCACGAGGGCGCCATCGCCGTCGCCGGCCCGCTGGTCTCGATCTTCCTGGCGGGGGTGTTCGCCCTGGCCGCCGTCGCGATGCCGGCGCCGGACGCGATCTGGCTGCTGGTCGCCCAGACGGCCTTCGCCAACGCCGCCGTCGCGGTGTTCAACCTGCTCCCGGGGCTGCCGCTGGACGGGGGCCGGATCCTGCGCGCGGGGGTGTGGGCCGTCACGGGGCGCCGGGCCTCGGGCACCAGGGCCGCGGTGGCGGGCGGCGGCGTGGTGGCCGCGCTGCTGGTCGTGTGGGCGGTCTGGGGCGTGCTGGAGGGCAGCGAGGACCGCTGGGTCCGGTTCGGGGTGTGCCTGCTGACCGCCTGGTTCGTGCTGGCGGGCGCCCGCGGCGAGCTGACCGCCGAGCACCGGCGCACCTGGCCGGAGGGGCTGACGCTCACCGAGCTCGTCCGCCCGGTCCTCCAGCTGCCCGCCGAGAGCCCGGTGTCCGGCGCGCTCACCGCGTCCGCGGGCCGGGGCGTGGTCCTGGTCCGCGCGGACGGCGTGGCCGCGGGGCTGCTCGACCGCGAGATGGCCCGCCGCCTGGCCTCGACCTCGCCGCACGCGCCCGCCGAGCAGGCCGCCGTGCCGATCCGGCCGGAGACCGTGCTGCTGGAGAACGAGAGCGGCGACGAGGTGGTCGAGCGCGTGCGGGGCACCGCCGCCTGGGAGTACCTGGTGGTCGACCTGGAGGGCCGCCCGGCGGGCGTGCTGCGCCGCGAGGACCTCAAGGCCGCCCTGGACCGCCGCTGAGGGGACCGCCGCTGATAGGACCGCCGCCGAGGGGACCGCCGCCCGAACCCCCGGCCGGACCGCCGACGGGACCCCCGCCCCGACCGCCGAGCAGCCCGGCGTCCTGCGCCAGGATCGCCGCCTGCACCCGCGACCTCAGGTCCAGCTTCGTCAGCACCCGCGACACGTGCGTCTTCACCGTCGTCTCGCCGATGTGCAGCTTTCGCCCGATCTGGTGATTCGACAGCCCCTCGCCGAGGCACCGCAGCACCTCGACCTCCCGCTCGGTCAGCGCGTCCAACCCGGCCGGCCGGACCCGGGGCGCGGTGGCGGCGAACTCCCGCATCACCCGCCGGGTCACGGCCGGCGCGAGCACCCCGTCCCCGGCCGCGACCCGCCGCACCGCCTCGACCAGCGCGGGCGCCTCCACGGACTTCAGCAGGAACCCCGCCGCGCCCGCCCGCAGCGCGCCGTGCACGTACTCGTCCAGGTCGAACGTGGTCAGCACCAGCACCTCGCACACCCCGGCCAGTTGCCGGGTCGCCTCGATGCCGTCGGTGCCGGGCATCCGGATGTCCATCAGCACCACGTCCGGCCGCAGCGCCCGCGCCAGCCGCACCGCCGCCGCGCCGTCCCCGGCCTCGCCCACCACCTCGACGCCCTCGGCGCCGCCCAGGATCATCACCAGGCCCGCGCGGATCGCCGCGTGGTCGTCGGCCACCAGCACCCGGACGACCGAGCCGGTCACAGCGGCAGCTCCGCCCGCACGACCCACTCGCCGCCCTCCCGGCCGGCCGAGCACCGGCCGCCCACCGCGTGCGCCCGCTCCGCCATGCCCGCCAACCCCGTCCCCGACCCGTCCCCCGACGCGCCGCGCCACTCGGTGCGCACGACCACCACCAACCGCCTGACCTGCCGTTCCAGCGCCACCGACGCCCACGCGCCGGACGCGTGCTTCACCGCGTTGGTCAGCGCCTCCTGCACGATGCGGTAGGCGGCGACGTCCACCGCCGTCGGCAGCCCGGTGACGTCCGCCTCCCGCAACGCCACGTCCAGCCCGCCCGCGCGGGCCGACTCGACCAGCCGCCCGACGTCGACCAGCCGCACCGCCACCGGCTCGTCCACGGGGTCGTCGGCGCGCAGCACGTCGATCATCATCCGCATCTCCGCCAGCGCCCGCACGCTGTTCTCGCGCACCGCCCTGAGCACCGCGCGCGAGGTGCCCGGGTCGCCGTCGCGCAGCGACAGCACCGCCTCGGACTGGATGGCGATCGCGGCCAGGTGCCCGGCCACCACGTCGTGCAGGTCGCGGGCCATCCGGGTGCGCTCGGCGGCGACCGCCGCCCGCCGGTCCAGCTCGACGATCCGGGCCATCTGCTCGGCCCCCTCCCGGTGCCGCCGGACGTTGGTCGCCCACCACACGGGCACCACGAGCAGCGAGAACACCTGCAACCCGGTGTAGAAGGACAGCCGCCAGTCCCCGAGCACCGCCACCACGACGGCGATGCCGACGGTGAGCGCGGCCACCGCCCCGACCAGCACCCGGTGCAGCCGGCGCGGGCCGTGCAGGGCGGCCGTGAACAGCACGTCGACGCACACCACGACCACCGGCATGCTCAGGTCCAGGTAGAGGTCGACCAGGGTGGCCGCGGAGACGACGACCAGCGCCACCACCGGCGCGCTGCGGCGGAACACCTGGCCGGCGCACGCCACCGCCAGGACGGCCACCCGGGCACCGGTCGGGGTCGCCCCGTCCCGCCCGCCCACGACCAGGTCCAGGCCCAGCCGGTAGACCAGCAGCCCCAGGCCGAAGGAGGCCACCGCCACCAGCAGGTCGTGGTGTCTCCGGGGCAGCTCCACCCCGCCATCACAGCACAGCCGCGCGCACCGGGCGTCCTCCGAAGTGATGACCTCCGGTCGGTCGGCCCGACGACGCGCCGGAACCCCTCCGAACAGCACCGTTGCCCCCGTGGTCGATCCGTTGGTGTTCGTGGTGGTGGCGTGCGAGGTCGGGTTCTGGGTCGTGCTGGCCGCCGGGCTGCTGGCCCGGTACGCGCTGCGCGCGCCCCGGCTGGGCGCGGTCCTGCTGGTCTGCACGCCGCTGGTGGACGTGGTGCTGCTGGTGGCGACCGTCCTCGACCTGAGGGCGGGGGGCGAGGCGAAGCCCGCGCACGGGCTCGCCGCGGTCTACCTCGGGGTGAGCGTGGCGTTCGGCCACAGCCTGCTCCGGTGGGCCGACCAGCGGTTCGCGCACCGCTTCGCCGGTGGTCCGCCGCCGGAGGAACCGCCGCGGCGCGGGCCGGCGCGGGTCCGCCACGAGTGGCGCGAGTGGGGGCGGTTCGCCCTCGCCTGGGCCGTCACCTGCGTGGTGGTGCTGCTGCTGGTGGCGGTCGTGGGCGAGCCGGAGCGCACGCGGCCGCTGTGGGACCAGGTGCGGGGCATGACCGTGGTGGGGCTGGTCTGGCTGGTCGGCTGGCCCGTCTACCACACCCTCACCGAGAAGGGGGAGGGGTGAGCGGCGCGGGGGCCGGTGCCGCCGGGAGACCGCGGCGGCCACCGTGCGACCATCGTGCGCTGTTGACGCGCTTTTAGCAGGAGGTTCGCCGCGGTGAGCACCGCCAGTGGTCCGTTCCGGCCGGGAGACCGGGTGCAGTTGACCGACCCGAAGGGACGGCACTACACGATCGTGCTCGAACCGGGCCGGGAGTACCACACCCACCGCGGCGCCCTGCCGCACGACAAGCTGATCGGGCAGCCGGAGGGCTCGGTGGTCGTCTCGGTCGGCGGCACGTCGTTCCTGGCGCTGCGGCCCCTGCTGCCCGACTACGTGCTGTCCATGCCGCGCGGCGCGCAGGTGATCTACCCCAAGGACGCCGCCCAGATCGTCATGTACGGCGACGTGTTCCCGGGCGCCCGGGTGCTGGAGGCCGGCGCCGGGTCCGGGGCGCTGACCTGCTCGTTGTTGCGGGCCGTGGGGGAGAAGGGCTCCGTCACCTCCTACGAGGTGCGCCAGGACCACGCCGACCACGCCGTCCGCAACGTCGAGCAGTTCTTCGGCGAGCGGCCCGGCAACTGGTCGCTGACCGTGGGCGACGTGGTCGACCACACCGGCGAGGTCGACCGGGTGGTGCTCGACATGCTCGCACCGTGGGACGTGCTGCCGACCGTGGCGCGCAGCCTGATCCCGGGCGGCGTGCTCGTGGTCTACGTGGCGACCACGACCCAGCTGTCCAAGGTCACCGAGGCGATCCGGGAGCAGCAGCACTGGACCGAGCCGCACGCCTGGGAGACGCTGGTGCGGCCGTGGCACGTGGTGGGCCTGGCCGTGCGCCCCGAGCACCGGATGATCGCCCACACCGCGTTCCTGCTGACCACCCGCAGGCTCGCCGACGGCGTCACCCCGCCCCGCCCGCAGCGCCGCCCGTCGAAGGGCTGACCGGCGAGGACGGCCCCCCGCGCCGGTTCGGTGCGGGGGGCCGTCGCACGACCGGGGGTCACTTGTCGCAGGCGACCCAGCCCTGATCGGTCTTGCGCAGGTAGAGGGTGTCCTCCTGGTCCTTCATCAGGGCCTTCATCTCCTCGGGCACGTTCTCGTACGTGACCTTCATGGTGGCCTCGGCCGTCGTGTCCGAGGTCTCCTTCACGTCGCCCGCCGTGGCGGTGATCTTGATGTTCTTCGCCGCCTCGATCGACTTCTTGGCGCTCTCCCGCATCTCCGGCGGCAGGCCCTCCAGCTGCTTCTCGATCTCCTCCAGCTGGCTGTTCGCGTCGTAGAGCTTGCGCATGTCGTCGACGTTGTCCTGGTACTCCGGGCACGTCAGCGAGCGCATCTTGTCGAAGTCCTTGTCGGTGAGCGCCGCCGCGAAGCCCTTCGCCGCGTCCTCGGGGGAGCCGTTGCCCCCGCCACCACCGAGGGTGAGGAACAGCACCGCCACGACCGCGATCACCAGCACGCCGCCGCCCGCCAGGACCCACGGCAGGGGGCTCTTCCTGCGCGGTGTGCCGTAGGGGTCGCCGAAACCACCCGGTTGGCCGTAACCGGGCTGGTTGAACTGGCCCGGCTGGCCGTAGGGCTGCTGGCCGTAACCGGGCTGACCGGGCTGACCCGGCTGCCCGGGACCGGGCTGGCCCGGCTGACCGGGCTGCCCCCAGGCGCCCGGCGGGGGGCCGTAGCCGGGCTGCTGCCCACCCTGTGGGAACCCCTGGGGCGGGGGAGGGTACCCGCCGGGCTGCTGGCCGAACCCCGGTTGCGGGCCGAACTGGCCTGGTTGTTGGCCGAACGGCCCCGGCTGCTGACCGTGGGGATCCGGCTGCTGCGGCGGGACGGACATCACTTCTCCTAGAACTTTCCGCTGGTGGCAGTGGACACTGCCCGGACCACGCGAGTGGGTCGTTCGTGTTGGACGCACGGTAGCGGGTGGGCGGTTCCGGCAGACACCGGTATGGAGCAGTCGATCCGGCCGAGCGGGCGGTTGTGTGATCACCCAACACCCGGGAAGGCGCTGGGTGGCGGCTTTTGTCGGTGATCGCCGGTACCGTTGTCGTACGAACACGGGAGGAGGGTGCCGACATGCAGCACGGTCATCCCGGCAGCCAGCCCGATGAGGGTGGCGAGCTGAACACGGGCAACAACTCTGGTGAGCTGACTGCGCAGATCCGGTTCCTCGAGGACGAGATCGCGTTGCTGCGCCGCAAGTTGACGGAATCCCCACGACACGTCCGCCTGCTGGAGCAGCGGTTGGCAGAGGCCACGGAGCGCGTCAGCCAACTGACCGAGCGCAACACGAAGCTCATCGACACCCTTCGGGAAGCGCGGGGCCAGCTGCTGGCGCTGCGCGAGGAAGTGGACCGCCTCGCCCAGCCGCCCAGCGGCTACGGCGTGTTCCTGGCGCGGTTCGACGACGGAACGGTGGACGTGTTCACCTCCGGTCGTCGGATGCGCGTCTCCGTGTCGCCCGCGGTCGACACGTCGTCCCTGGTCCTGGGCCAGTCGGTGCGCCTGAACGAGGCGTTGACCGTGGTCGAGGGCGGCGGCTTCGAGCGCACCGGCGAGGTCTGCACGCTGCGCGAGGTCCTGGAGTCCGGCGAGGAGGACACCTCGATCGGCCGGGCCCTGGTCGTGGGCCACGCCGACGAGGAGCGGGTGGTCTGGCTCGCCCAGCCGCTGATGGACGCGCCGCTCAAGTCGGGCGACTCGCTGCTGGTCGACTCCAAGGCCGGGTTCGCCTACGAGCGGGTCCCCAAGGCCGAGGTCGAGGACCTGGTGCTGGAGGAGGTGCCCGACGTCAAGTACGAGGACATCGGCGGCCTGTTCCGGCAGATCGAGCAGATCCGCGACGCCGTGGAGCTGCCCTTCCTGCACGCCGACCTCTTCCGCGAGTACAAGCTGCGCCCGCCCAAGGGCGTGCTGCTCTACGGCCCTCCCGGCTGCGGCAAGACGCTCATCGCCAAGGCGGTGGCCAACTCCCTGGCCAAGCAGGTCAGCCGCGCGCGTGGCGAGGACCACCGCGAGGCCAAGAGCTACTTCCTCAACATCAAGGGCCCCGAGCTGCTCAACAAGTTCGTCGGCGAGACCGAGCGGCACATCCGCCTGATCTTCCAGCGGGCCCGCGAGAAGGCGTCCGAGGGCACCCCGGTGATCGTGTTCTTCGACGAGATGGACTCGATCTTCCGCACCCGCGGCAGCGGCGTGTCCTCCGACGTGGAGACCACGATCGTGCCCCAGCTCCTCAGCGAGATCGACGGCGTCGAGGGCCTGGAGAACGTGATCGTGATCGGCGCCTCCAACCGTGAGGACATGATCGACCCGGCCATCCTGCGCCCCGGCCGGCTCGACGTGAAGATCAAGATCGAGCGCCCGGACGCCGAGGGCGCGAAGGACATCTTCAACAAGTACCTCACGCCCGACCTGCCGATCCACGCCGACGACCTCGCGGAGTTCGGCGGCGACCCGTCGGCCTGCATCGAGGGCATGGTGCAGCACACGGTCGAGCGGATGTACGAGGAGTCCGAGGAGAACCGGTTCCTGGAGGTCACCTACGCCAACGGTGACAAGGAGGTCCTGTACTTCCGGGACTTCAACTCCGGCGCCATGATCCAGAACATCGTCGACCGCGCCAAGAAGGCGGCCATCAAGAGCCTGCTGGACACCAAGCAGCCGGGTCTGTCGGTGCGCCACCTGCTCGACGCGATCGTGGACGAGTTCGCGGAGAACGAGGATCTGCCCAACACGACCAACCCGGACGACTGGGCGCGGATCTCGGGCAAGAAGGGCGAGCGGATCGTCTACATCCGCACGCTGGTCACCGGCAAGAACCAGGAGTCGGGCCGGGCCATCGACACGGCCACGAACACCGGTCAGTACCTGTAGCAAGGGCGGCGCCCCGCGTCACGGGGAGCGACCGCCGGGAAGCCCGTCCGGCACCTCGCCGGGCGGGCTTCCGCACGTCCGGGGCGCGGCGCCCTGATCAGGAGCAGAGGCCCTCGTCACGGCCGTGGGTGGGCGCGTCGGGGAACCGGTCGGCGCTTCCCGGCGGGGTCGGGCACCAGGGACCCCGTGTCGCTGCCCGCCGCCCGCAGGGCGAAGGCGATCCGCCCCTTCGCGGCCCGGTCGCGGACGTCCCACACCTCCAGGTGCCGGCGGTCGGCGAGGACGAGGACCTCGTCCGGGTGACCCGGCCGGGGGAGCACCTCGACGTCGCCGTCCCGCTCGGGGCCCCGGGCGTCCAGGTCCAGCGGCGGGTCGACCGGGCCGGCCGGCCACCGGGTGAGCAGGCCCTCGCACACCGCGGTCACCTCCCGGTCGCCGGCGGAGAACAGGTCGACGCCCCACCGCTCCTGGTCGCGGGGGCGGTCGGGATCGGCCCGGGACGGGAGGCGGAGGGTCCGCACCGGCGTGAGGTCGGGCACCGAGTAGACCGTGACGCGGCCCGAGACCGCGACGGCCACCCGGCTGCCGTCCGCCGTGGGCGCGAAGGCCGGCCGGCCGAGGGGGACCGTCGGGTCGAGCACGTGCGGCGCGCCCCGGCGGGCGACCACCCGGCCGCCCGGGGCGAGGAGGAGCACCTCGTCCCCGACCACGTCGACCTCGTGCCCGCCGTCGCCGACCGGGGTGCCGGACGGGCGCCCGAGGTCGGGTGGGGCCCGCGGGGCGCGCAGCGCGACCACCGTGGTCCCGAAGGGCGCGGCCAGCAGGGGGCGGAACCGTCCGACCTCGGCGTGGCGGTCAGGTTCCCGATCACGCCGTCCGGCCCGCTCGGCGCCGTGACCACGTGCCTCCGGCCGGTCGCGAGGTCCAGCAGGACGAGGACCTCGTAGCGCCCGCTGCCGGAGGTGCTGCCCATCCGGTGCTCGACCACGTACCGGCCCGTGGTGTCGGCGTCGTCCAGGCGCGTGACCGCGCAGTCGGGCAGGTCGACGGTCCGCTGCCGCGCACCGGTCGCCGCGTCGAACACCTGGACCGCGGACCCGGCGCAGGTGAGCACGCTCGCGCCGCGACCGGCGACCACGGCCGAGTCGAAGCGGTGCCGCTCCCGACCCGTCTCCAGGTCGAAGACGATCACCTCGTCCGGGCCGAAGGCGTCCGAGACCACGAGGGACCGGCCGTCGGAGCCCAGCCGGAAGTTCGGACCTGCGCGGGGGCAGCCCGTCGGCGCGGACCTGGACCGGTTCGCGGCGCTCGACGTCCCACAGCCCGATCCGCCGGTCCTCGCCCAACGCGGCGAGCCGGCCGCCGTCGTGGTCCAGCGCCGCCGCGGTCGGTCCGGGCACGCCCTCGACCGACCACGGTCCGGGGTCGCCGTCGAGGGTGCCGGGCCAGACAGTCAGCACCGTCCCGCGCTCGGTGCCGGCCAGGGCCGCGGTGACCGGGCCGTCGGCGAACTGGTCGACGACCAGCACCAACCGGCCCACGCCGGCCGCGAGCGGGTCGGCCCACAGGCGCACCTCGTCGCGGTCGAGGCGGTCGGCGAGGTCCGCGCCGACCTCCGCGCGCACGGCGCTGAGCAGGCCCGCCACCGGCGACGTGTCCACGACCGGCCGGAACACCGCGACCCGCGCGCCCCCCGCCCGCAACCGGGGCACGAGCGCGGCGCGGACCAGCGAGGACTTGCCGCTGCCGGACGCGTCCGCCACCACGACCACGGGGTGGGCCGAGACCAGCTCCCGGAGCCGGGCGGCCTCGCGGTCCCGGCCGTGGAACAGGGCCGCGTCCTCCTCCCGGAAGGTCTCCAGCCCGCGGTAGGGGCGGAACCCGGGCGCGGGCGCGGGCCGGCCTGCGGGGGTGGGCCGGCCCGGCCGGCCGGGCCGAGCGCGGCCAGCTCGTCGACCAGCCGGGAGATGTCCCGGTCGTCGTTGCCGTGCCGCAGGCGCAGCACGTGGCTGCGGGCCAGCGCCCCGGTGCCCGGCGGCAGGTCGGCCTCGGCGGGCGGCTCCGCGCCGTCCAGCAGCACCGGGATCACCCGCACGCCCGAGGCGAGCGCGGTGGCGATCTCGTACCGGACCCAGTCGCCGGGTTCGTCGAGCCGCCGGCCGCGACCGTTGGACGCGGTCAGCCACCGGGGGCCGATCACCGCCGGCAGCACGTCGCCGCGGTCCAGCCACCGGTCGATCTGCTCGGTGAAGTCGTCGCCGGGCCGGATGGTCCGGCTGGCCAGGAACACGCGGTCCGCGCCGAACCGCGACTCCAGCTCGCGCGCGACCAGCGTGGCGGCCCAGTCGCCGTCACCGGTGCGGTAGCTGACGAACACCCCGTCCACGTTCGACCCCCCGGCCCAACCTGGCAGAGCGGACCGCCGCGGGCACGGGCGGTGACGGGGTCAGGCGCGCGCGGTGACCAGGCCCGACTCGTAGGCGGCGATCACCAGCTGCGCCCGGTCGCGGGCCTGGAGCTTGTGCAGCAGCCTGCCGACGTGGGTCTTGACCGTGCCGGTGGACAGGTGCAACTCCCGCATGATCTCGGCGTTGGACAGGCCGCGCGCGATCAGGGCCAGCACCTCCCGCTCCCGGTCGGTGACCCCGTCCAGCCGCACCGGGCGCGGTCGCGGCGCGCGGGCGAACTCGGCCACCAGGCGGCGCGTCACCGAGGGCGCCAGCAGGGCGTCGCCCGCCGCCACGACCCGGATCGCGGCCAGCAGGTCGGCGGGCGGCGTGTCCTTGAGCAGGAACCCGCTCGCGCCGGCCCGCAGCGCCGAGTAGACGTACTCGTCCAGGTCGAACGTGGTCAGGATGAGCACCCGGGCCGACGAGGAGGCGCTGATCTCGCGGGTGGCCGAGATGCCGTCCACGCCGGGCATCCGCACGTCCATCAGCACCACGTCCGGCGAGGTCGCGCGCACCACGGCCACCGCCTCGGCCCCGTCGCCGGCCTCGCCGACGACCCGCAGGTCCGGCGCGGAGTCCACCAGCACCCGGAAGCTGCCCCGCAGCAGGGCCTGGTCGTCGACCACCACCACGTCGGTCACCGCCACACCGTTCACCGCCACACCGTTCACCGCCACACCGCTCACCGCCACACCGTTCACCGCCACACCGCTCACCGCCACGTCGGTCACGACAGCGGCACCCGTGCCCGCACCGCGAACCCGCGCCCGGCCAGCGGCCCCGCCGAGAACGTCCCCCCGTACACCGCGACCCGCTCCCGCATCCCGATCAGCCCGTGCCCGCCACCGCCGCCGAGCACCCGCTCGCCGGGCCCGTCGTCCACCACCGAGATCGCCACCTCACCCCCCGACACCTCCACCGACACCGCGCAGGACGCGGGCGCCGCGTGCTTGACCACGTTGGTCACCGACTCCTGCACGATCCGGTACACGGTCAGCCCGAGCGCGTCGGGCACCGGGCCGCCGACCGACAGGTCCACCTCCACCCCGGCCAGGGACGCCCGCGTCACCAGCTCGGGCAGGTCCGACAGGCCGGGCATGGGCGCCAGCTCGGGCGCCGCGTCCTCGGCGCGCAGCACGCCCAGCAGCCGACGCATCTCCACCAGCGTGTCCCGGGACGCCGTCCCGATCACCCGCAGCGCCTCCCGGGTCTCCTCGGGGCGGCCCGGCCCGACGTGGGCGGCGATGCCGGCCTTGACCGCGATCAGGGTCAGGCTGTGCGCCACCACGTCGTGCAGCTCGCGGGCGATGCGCATCCGCTCCTCGGTGACCGCCCGCTCCGCCCGCTCCGCCGCCGCCCGCGCCTCGTAGGACCGCCGGACCCGCGTGGTGCGGCCCAGCGCCCAGGACGCGCCGACCAGCACCGACACGAACAGCACCAGCCCGAGGTCGTCGGGCCACGGCTCCGCGACGGCCACCGCCGGCGCCGCCGCGGCCAGCGACGCCGCCAGCGCCCCGACCGCGACCCGCCGCGGGCACAGCGCGGCCACCGAGTACATGACGAACGCCGTGGGCGCGTAGGGCTCCAGGGTGATGTGCGCGACCGTGGCCGCGCACTGCGCCGCCACCACGACCACCAGCGCCGCGAGCGGCCGGCGGCGGCGCACCGCCAGTGGCGCGCCGATCAGCACCGCCAGGGGGAGGCCGAGCCACGGCGGCGCGGGGCTCATCTCGACGAAGCCCAGGTACGTCGTGGTGACCACCACGGCGGCGAGCCCGTCCAACCCGTAGAGGTAGGCCGTCGGCAGGCGCAGCACGCGGGGGTCCACGGCCGGCACGGTATCCGGCCGGCGGGCCCCCGGCATCGGACTCCGGGCCGATCCCGGGGTGCGGACCCCGGTCCGATCCGCCGGGCGCGCCGGGCGCGCAGGCTCGTCACCGTGATCGAGACGAGACGGCTGACCAAGCGCTACGGGAAGACCCGGGCGGTGGACGAGCTCACCACGAAGGTCGAACCCGGCCACGTGACGGGCTTCCTCGGCCCGAACGGCGCGGGCAAGTCGACCACCATGCGGATGGTCCTCGGCCTGGACCGGCCGACCGGCGGCGAGGCCCTGGTCAACGGCCGCCGCTACGCCGAGCTGCGCAGGCCGGTCCACGAGGTGGGCGCGCTGCTGGACGCGGGCGCCGCGCACGGCGGCCGCACCGCCCGCGACCACCTGCGGGTGCTGGCCCGCGCCAACGGCATCGGCGACCGGCGCGTGGACGAGGTGCTGGAGCTGGTGGGCCTGGCGGGCGCGGCGACCCGGCGCGTCGGCGCGCTGTCGCTGGGCATGAGGCAGCGGCTCGGTGTCGCGGCGGCGCTGCTGGGCGACCCCGGTGTGCTGCTGTTCGACGAGCCGGTCAACGGCCTCGACCCCGAGGGCATCCGCTGGGTGCGCCACCTGATGCGCGACCTGGCCGCCGAGGGCCGCGCGGTCCTGGTGTCGAGCCACCTGATGGGCGAGATGGCGCTGACCGCCGACCGGGTGATCGTGATCGGCCGGGGCCGGCTGGTGCTGGAGGCGTCCGTGCGGGAGCTGCGGGCGCGGTTCCAGGAGGACGTGCTGGTCCGCTCGCCCGAGCGGGGCGAGCTGGGCCGGGTGCTGGAGGGGGCCGGCGCGTCGGTCGCCACCGAGGACGGCGCGCTGCTCGTGCGCGGCCTGGCCGCCGCCGACATCGCGGACCTGGCCGCGTCCCGGGGTCTGCCCGTGCACGAGCTGACCCCGCGCGGCGCGTCCCTGGAGGACGCCTACCTGCGGCTCACCGAGGACAGCGTCGAGTACCGCGCGAAGGAGACCGCCCGATGACCGACGTGCTCGGGTCGGAGCTGCTCAAGCTCCGCTCGGTGCGCTCCACCGCGTACCTGCTGCTGGCGATCGCGCTGCTGCTGGCGGTCGGCGTCGTGGTGTCGTACCTGATGACCGCCGACTGGGACGTGGCGCCGCCGGAGCGGCGGCAGCGGTTCGACCGCGCCGACCCGGCGGTGCCGCTGCTGCCGTTCGGGCAGTTCTGCCTGGGGGCGCTGGGCGCGCTGGCGATCACCGCCGAGCACGGCACCGGCATGATCCGCCCGGTGCTGGTGGGCGTGCCGCGCCGCGGGCGGCTGCTGGCGGCCAAGGCGGTCGTGGTGGCCGGCGTGTCGCTGGTCGTCGCGGCGGTGGCGAACCTGCTGGCCTACGTGGCGGGCGAGCTGATCACCGGGAACCGGCCGAAGCCGATCTCGGCGTACGACTCGTTCGGCGAGGCCCTGCCGACCCTGCTGGCGAACACCGCGTCGCTGGTGCTGGTCGCGCTGGTGGGGTTGGGGCTGGGCTTCGTGGTCCGGTCGACGGCGGGCGCGCTGGTGACCCTGTGCGGGCTGCTGTTCGTGCTGCCGGTGGTGGCGCTGCTGCTGCCGCGGCGGTGGGGCGAGCCGCTGTACTCGGTGCTGCCGCCGGTGCTGCCGCCGCAGTTGGCCGGGGCGGAGGGCTCGGTGCTGTCGCCGTCGGGGGCGGGGCTGGTGATGATCGCCTACGTGGTGGTGGCGCTGGGGGCGGGCGCGGTGGCGCTGGTCCGCCGGGACGCCTGAGGTCGGCGGGCGGTGACCGGTGGTCGCGGCGGTGACTACGGAGTGTCGCGAAGCGGTGCACTGCCCGTCCATCGCGGACGAGGTCCCGACGTGGGCGGGCCACGCCCGTCGAGCCGGGTTCCGCACGACCGTGCGACCACACGGGTGAGACGCGATGAGCGAAGAGGGACATCGACCGGACGACAACCGGCCGGAGCTGGTCGGAAGCGCCCACGACGTGGTCCAGGCGCGTGACGTCACCGGTGGCGTGCACCTCTACGGCCACGTGTCGAGGTTCCCGGGCCCACCGCCGCGCCGGCTCCCCGGGAACGCGCCGCGCTTCGTGAACCGCGTCGACGAGCCGGACCAGTTGGACGCCACGTCGGCCGAAGACGGGAACGGCGTCGTGATCGTGGTCGGCACGGCCGGCGTGGGCAAGACGTCGTTGGCCGTGCGCTGGGCGCACCGGATCAAGGACCGGTTCCCGGACGGTCAGCTCCACGTGAACCTGCGCGGCTGCGACCCGGCCGAGCCGGTGACGCCGGAACAGGCGCTGGACCGCTTCCTCCACGCCGTGCGCGCGGTGTTCGCCTGGTCCTACCGGGCCCTGCCCGACGAGGCGTCCGGACTGTTCCGCGTCCTGGGGCCGCACCCGGGCCCTCGCCGTCCACCGTGAGGTGAACGACGACCGGGGCGCGGTCGACGCCCTGGCGGACCTCGCCGTGGCGCTCCACCTCTCGGGCGACGCGGAAGCGGCTTCGGCGCGGTGGCGGAACGCGCTCGACCTCCTCGCCGCCCATCCCGACGACCCGGGCGTCGGCGCGTTGCGGGCGAACCCGAGGTGAGTTGGACGACAGCGGGTGGAACGACTTCATCCGCGCGAAGGTCGCGGACGGCGTCCGCCGGGACGAGGTCCACGTGTGCCGCGGACCGCTCACCGATCACGAGCGCTGGGCGCTGGAACGGCCGTGCGCCGACACCGAGCGAGCCGGGCAACGCCTGTACGTCCTGGACCTCGCGGAAGTGGCCGAACCGCCGGAACTGCCCGACTACGACTACTGGATGTACGACGAGTCCGCCGTGGTCCGGATGCTCTACGACGAGGACGGGAAACACCCGGGGCACGAGCGGTTGCCCGATGCCGAGGTGGCGGCCCACGTCGCCCACCGGAACGCGGCCGTCGCCGCGGCGACGAGTTGCCCGGAATACCGGGCGACCCACCCGGTGTACTGGCGCGAGAACCGGGCGCGCACCGGCGACCGGGCCGGCTGACCCGGTTCCGGGCCGGCGCGACCGGGTCGTCCGGGGGCGGCTGCGGGAATCGCCGGTTACCGTGTCCGGCGTGCCCGATTTCGCCCTAGGTCTCGCCGCCCTCGGCCGCCCCGCCTACATCAACCTCGGTCGCGACGGGGCGCTGCCCGCCGACCGGGACGTGGAGGCCATGCGCGAGCACTGCCACACCGTGCTGGACGCCGCCTACGAGGCCGGGGTGCGCCGGGTCGACGCGGCCCGCTCGTACGGCCGGGCGGAGGAGTTCCTGGCCGGGTGGCTCGACTCGCGCGGGCACCGCGACGTGCGGGTGTCGAGCAAGTGGGGGTACGCCTACGTCGGCGACTGGCGCGTGGACGCGGCCACCCACGAGGTGAAGGAGCACTCGCGGGAGCGGTTGGGGCGGCAGTGGGCGGAGACGCGGGACCTGCTCGGCGCGCACGTCGGTCTCTACCTGGTGCACTCGCTGACCGCGGACAGCCCGCTGTTCGGCGACCTGGACCTGCTGCTCGCGCTGGGGGAGCTGCGCGACTCGGGCGTCCGGCTGGGCTTCTCCACCTCCGGTCCGGAGCAGGCCGGGACGGTGCGCCGGGCGCTGGAGCTGGAGGTCGAGGGGCGCAAGCTGTTCGACGCGGTGCAGTCGACCTGGAACGTGCTGGAGACCTCGGTCGGGCCCGAGCTGGCGCGGGCGGCGGAGTCCGGGGTCGAGGTGTTCGTCAAGGAGTGCGTGGCCAACGGCCGCCTCGCGGTGGACCCGCCCGCGCGGGTGCGCGAGCTGGCCGGGCGGCACGGCGTGGGCCCGGACGCGGTCGCGCTGGCCGCGGTGCGGGCCCAGCCGTGGGCGGACGTGGTGCTGTCGGGCGCGGCGAGCGCCGACCAGCTGCGCGCCAACCTGGCGGCCCGCGAGGTGGAGCTGGACCCGGACGAGCTGACCGACCTCGCGGAGCCGCCCGAGCGGTACTGGGCTACCCGGGCGTCGTTGGCCTGGGACTGAGCCGCACCGAGCCGGAGTCCAGGTCGACCGGACCGCGCGGGGGAGCGCCGGACTCCTCGTCCTCGCCCAGCACGAGCGTGGTCTGCCGCTGCTCCGGCTCGACGCGCTTGCTCCCGTGCACCACCGCGGTGAACTCGTCGAACGCGGTCGTGCCGATCACCGGGTGCCCGCCCCGGCGGCGGCGGACCCGCCGCAGCAGCAGTTCGCCGCTCGCCGGCGCGATCAGCAGCACGGCGAGCCCGGGGATGGACAGGGCGAACGCCGGACCCACTCGAACCACCCCTTGACCAACGCCCGGCCGTCCGGCACCACCGGCCAGTCCGGGTCCTCCACCAGCGCGCGCACCTCCCCGACCTCCACCCACCCGCCCCACGCCACCTCTTCCGGCTGGTGGGTGAACGGCCCGTCGGTGCGCGTCTCGTAAACGTGCGCGACGTAGCGGATGGTTCCGTCGACGAACGTCGTGCGGAACCGGAACGCCGGCGTCGCGGTGACGCCCAGCTCCTCGGCCAGCTCGCGCGCGGCGCACTCGTCGGGCGTCTCGCCCGCCGCGACCACCCCGCCGCACGTGGGGTCGTAGAGGCCGGGGTAGACGTCCTTGGTGTCGGTGCGCCGGTGCACGTAGAGCCGCCGCCCGTCGAGCGACCGCACCACGATGGCCGCGCACGCGTGCCACAACCCCTCGGCGCGCACCCGCGCCCTCGTCGCCGCGCCGACGGGGTTGCCACCCCGGTCGACGAGCAGGACCTCCTCCAGGCTCATCCGGGAATCCTCCTGCGGTCGTACCGGCGCGTGCTACCCCGGGCCGACGCCCGCCGACGACCGCTGTTCCTACCGTCGTGCCGTTCTCGTCACGAGGAGGAGTTGTGCCCAGATCCCTGCGGCTCGCGGTCGCGGAGTTCCGCGACCGGCCCGGCCGCGCCGTGCTGCCCGGTGTCGCCCTGGTCGTCGGTGTCGCCTGCCTGCTGGCCGGGCTGGTGCTGAGCGACGCGATGGTGCGCGCGGTGGGCGACGGCGCGCCGGTGGTGCCCGCCGGGGTCGACCTGGTCGTCCGCGCGCAGCCCTACTCGGACGTGTCCCTCGACCAGTCGACCGCCGATCGGGTGGCCGCGGTGCCGGGGGTGACCGGGGTGCGGCAGGTCCGGCGGGTGCGCGTCGACCTGCTGCTGGACGGCCGCGCGGGCGACCGCCGCGCCGACGCGGACGTGGAGGTCGAGGGGGCGCGGCGGGTGCCGGTCCTGGAGGGCCGCCCGCCCGGCCCGGACGGCGAGATCGCGGTGGACCGCGTCACCGCCCACGAGCACGGCCTCGCGCCCGGCTCGCTCACGCGCGTGGCCGACGCGGCGGGCGACCCGGTGGACGTGGTGGTCCGGGGCATCACCCGGCGGGGCTCGGTCGCCGAGGAGCCCGTGATCGCCGTCGGCGAGGGCCTGGCCGCCCGGCTGGGGCCGGCGCAGGTCCTGTCGCTGCACGTCACCGGCGGCGACCGGGCCGCGGTGGCGGCGGCCGCGGGCGGGGGGTTCCGGGTGGACACCGCCGCCCTGGTCTCCGCCGAGCGGCCCGAGCAGGACCTCGCGGTCGTGCTGCTGCCGTTCAGCCTCCTGGCGCTGGCCACCTCGGTGTTCGTCGCCTCCGCCACCTACCGCGCGGTCTACCTCCAGCGGCAGCGCCACACCGCGCTGCTGCGCTGCCTGGGCGCCTTCCGGGGGTCACTCGTCCGGGCGAACTTGATCGAGGCGCTGCTGACCGGCGCGGTCGCGGGCGGGGTGGGCGCGCTGCTGGGCGGGGTGGTGGCGTGGCTGCTGGCCCGGCTGTTCGACGCCACCGGCCTGTCGGTGGTCCTGGGCGCGGTGGAGCTGAGCCCCGCGCTGCTCCCCACCGGGACCCACTTGCTGATCGGCGTGGCCACCGCGACCGCGCTCAGCGGGTTCGCCGCGGTCCGGCCCTCGCTCGCCGCCTCCCTGGTGCCGCCGCTGGCCGCGCTGCGCACCTCCGAGGGCCGGACGCCGGACCGCGCCGTGGTGCGCCGCCGCCGCGTGTTCGGTGTCGTGCTGGTGTCGCTCGCGGCGGTCCTGTCCGCGCTCGGCGTGCTGGCCCAGGGCTCCCTGGCGGCGATCTTCCTGGTCCTGTTCTCCGCCATCACCGGGGTGTTCGGGCTGTTCGGCGTGCTGGGACCGGTCGTGGTGCCCGGTCTGGGCCGCGTGTTCGGCTCGGTCGCGAGCCGCTTCGGGGGAGCGCAGTGGAGGCTGGCCGCGGCCGAGGTGCGGCGGGTGCCGCAGCGGTCGGCGTCGGTGGCCATGCCGCTGCTGCTGGCCGCCGCCATGGTCACCTTCTTCGCGGTCGCGGTCGGCTCGGCGCAGCGGGTGGAGGAGGAGTTCGACCGCGCGCCGCGACCGGACGCCGTGGTGACCGACGCGGGCGGGCGGCCGCTGGACGGCGCCGTGGGCGCGGCGGCGAACCGGCCGGAGGTGGCGGGCGCCGTCGTGCTGCACGGCGTGGAGGCCGACCGGCGCGACCCGGGCGGCGAGGCGTTCCCGGCGCGGGTCGCGGGCGCCGAACCGGGGCAGGTGCGCGACTACCTGGCGGCGCGGGCGACCCCCGTGGACCCCGGGCCCGGTGAGCTGCTGGTCTCCGACCGGTACGCCGAGCGCTCCGGGGCGCGGACCGGCGAGCCGTTCACCGTCGAGGGGCTGCCCGGCGGCCCGCGCACGGCCCGGGTCGCCGGCACCTTCGGCGACGAGCTGCTGGACGGCTTCGACCTGGTGGTGGCCGACCCGGGCCTGGCCCCGCCCACGCGGGTGCTGGTGGCGTTCGCGCCGGGCGCCGACCCGGCGGCCTACGAGGCGGCCGTGGAGGGCGCGCTGACCGCCTCGCCCACCGTCGTGGTGAACACCAGGGCCGAGGAGGGCGCGCAGGACCGGCGCTACCTCGACCTGGGCATCCTGCTGCTCATGGTGCTGCTGGGGCTGTCCGTCGCGGTCGCCGTGACCGGCATCGGGACGGCGTTGACGATCTCGGTGCAGGAGCGCCGCAAGGAGCTGGCGCTGCGCCGCGCCCTGGGCGTCACCCGGGGCGGCATCCAGGGCGGCGTGGTCGCCGAGGCGGTGCTGTTGTCGCTGGTCGGGGTGCTGGGCGGCGGGTTGTTCGGCCTGGTCTACGCCGAGCTGACGCTGGCCGCCGCGGGTCTGTTCGCGTGGCCCACCGCGGCCGTGGCGCCCCTGCTGGTCGGCGGCGTCGGGGTGGTGGCGCTGGCGGTGCTCGCGGCCCTCGGCCCGGCCCGCAACGCCTCCCGCATCCGGCCCGCCGCCGGGCTCGCCGCCGGCTGAAACGTGATCCCGGCCGGCAGCGCCGCGCCGGTGGTTGGTCGTAGGCTGCGACGTATGCGGCGGATCATGGGAACCGAGGTCGAGTACGGCATCGCGGTGCCGGGCGACGCGACGGCCAACCCGGTGCTCACCTCGACACAGGTGGTGCTGGCCTACGCGGCCGCCGCCGACGTGCCGAGGTCCCGCCGGGCGCGCTGGGACTACGAGGTGGAATCGCCGCTGCGCGACGCGCGCGGCTTCGACCTCGGCGCGCCCGGCGGCCACCACGGCGGCGACGGCGACGTCGAGGACCTGGGCGCGGCCAACGTCATCCTCACCAACGGCGCGCGCCTCTACGTCGACCACGCGCACCCGGAGTACTCGGCCCCCGAGGTCACCAACGCGCGCGACGCGGTGATCTGGGACAAGGCCGGCGAACGGGTGATGGAGGAGGCCGCGATGAAGGCGGCCACCGTGCCCGGCCAGCCCCGGCTCCAGCTCTACAAGAACAACGTCGACGGCAAGGGCGCCAGCTACGGCACCCACGAGAACTACCTGATGCGGCGCAGCACGCCGTTCACGGCGGTCATCGCGGGGCTGACGCCGTTCTTCGCCTCCCGCCAGGTCGTGGTCGGCTCCGGCCGGGTCGGCCTGGGCTCGGCGGGCGAGGAGGTCGGCTACCAGCTGTCCCAGCGCTCGGACTACATCGAGGTCGAGGTCGGCCTGGAGACCACGCTCAAGCGCGGCATCATCAACACCCGCGACGAGCCGCACGCCGACGCGGACAAGTACCGCAGGCTGCACGTCATCATCGGCGACGCGAACCTGGCCGAGTACTCCACCTACCTCAAGGTCGGCACCACCTCGCTGGTGCTGGACATGATCGAGGCAGGTCGTCGGTTCGACGACCTGCGGCTGCTGGAGCCGGTCCGGGCGGTGCACCAGATCAGCCACGACCCGACCCTGAAGACCCGGGTCGAGCTGACCGGCGGGCGCAAGTTCACCGGGTTGGACCTCCAGTTCGCCTACTACGAGCGCGCCTCGGAGTTCGTGGAGAAGGAGGGATACGGCGACCGCGACGTGCTGCGCGTGTGGGGCGAGGTGCTCGACGCGCTGGCCCGCGACCCGCAGGAGTGCGCCGACCGGCTCGACTGGGTGGCCAAGCTGCGGCTGCTGGAGGGCTACCGGTCCCGCGACGGCCTCGCGTGGGGCTCGCCGCGCCTGTCGCTGGTCGACCTCCAGTACTCCGACGTGCGGCTGGACAAGGGCCTGTACAACCGGCTGGTGGCGCGCGGCTCGATGAAGCGCCTGGTCGCCGAGGAGGAGGTGCGGGCGGCCGTGCTCGCGCCGCCGGAGGACACCCGCGCCTACTTCCGCGGCCGCTGCCTGGAGCGCTACCCGACCTCGGTGGCCGCCGCGTCGTGGGACTCCGTGATCTTCGACCTCGGTCGCGAATCGCTGGTCCGCATCCCCACCCTGGAGCCCCTGCGCGGGACGAAAGCCCACGTCGGAGCCCTGTTGGAGGCGTCGGAGACGGCCGAGCAGCTGGTGGAGGCGCTCACCAGGGGCTGATCAACGGACCCGAGTGGCGGCGCACAACGTCGGGCCCACTGGGTAATGTTGACCCCCCAGGGCCGAAAGGCGGGAGGAACGACATGTCCCAGGAACAGGTCCAGCGGCAAGGCGGCGGTGACGGCGACGAGAACGGCGACGGCGCGGCCGCCGCGGGTCAGGAGCGCCGCGAGAAGCTCGGTGAGGACGTCGACGCGATCCTGGACGAGATCGACGACGTGCTGGAGGAGAACGCCGAGGACTTCGTCCGCGCGTACGTGCAAAAGGGCGGCGAGTAAGCCGCAGGCGGGACAGGAGAAGAACGCACACATGGACAACAGCTCGACCGGGCACTACCCGGCCGCGTCGCTGCCCCCGGCCTACCTCAGGCCGGGGTCTTCGTCGTTCACCGACTTCCTCCGCGCGCAGGCGCCCGACCTGCTGCCCTCCGCCCGCAGGCTGCCCGAGGGCAGCACGGTCGAGGCGCCGCACGGCACCACCATCGTGGCGCTGACCTACCGCGGCGGCGTGGTCATCGCGGGCGACCGGCGCGCCACCATGGGCAACGTCATCTCCCAGCGCAACATGAAGAAGGTGTTCATCACCGACGACTACTCGGCGGTGGGCATCGCGGGCACGGCGGGCATCGCGGTGGAGATCGTCCGGCTCTACGCGGTCGAGCTGCGGCACTACGAGAAGATCGAGGGCGTCTCGCTGTCGCTGGACGGCAAGGCCAACCGGCTCTCGGCGATGATCAAGGGCAACCTGGACGCGGCCCTGGCGGGCCTGGCCGTGGTGCCGCTGCTGGCCGGCTACGACACCGCGGCCCCCGACCCGGAGCGCGCGGGCCGCATCATCTCCTACGACGTGACCGGCGGCCGGTTCGAGGACGCCCAGGGCTACCAGGCCGTGGGCTCGGGCTCGCTGTTCGCGAAGTCGGCGCTGAAGAAGCTGTTCGACCCGGACGCGGACGCCGAGACGGCCGCGCGGACCGCCATCGAGGCCCTCTACGACGCGGCGGACGACGACTCGGGCACCGGTGGCCCGGACGTGGTGCGCCGGATCTACCCCGTCGTGGTGACGATCTCGGCCGAGGGGGCGGCGCACCTGCCCGAGGAGCGCACCGCGACGCTGGCCGAGGCCGTCGTCGAGGGCCGCCGGACCAACCCGGCGGGCTGACGGCCGTGCAGAACCCCATTCCCACCCGTCGTCGAGTCCTGGAGCCGCACCGGTGACGATGCCGTTGTACGCCTCGCCCGAGCAGGTCCTGCGCGACCGCTCGGAGTACGCCCGGAAGGGCATCGCCCGCGGCCGGAGCGTCGTCGTGCTCCGGTACGCCGACGGCGTGCTGTTCGTGGCGGAGAACCCGTCCAGCACCCTGCACAAGGTGTCGGAGATCTACGACCGCATCGGCTTCGCCGCGGTCGGCCGGTACAGCGAGTTCGAGAACCTGCGGCAGGCGGGCATCCGGTTCGCCGACATCCGCGGGTACCAGAACGACCCGCGCGACGTGACCGGCCGGTCCCTGGCCAACGTGTACGCCCAGACCCTGGGCTCGATCTTCACCGAGCAGATCAAGCCCATGGAGGTCGAGATCTGCGTGGCCGAGGTCGGGCACACGCCGGAGCACGACACCCTGTACCGCCTCACCTACGACGGCTCGATCGTCGAGGAGCCGCAGTACTCGGTGATGGGCGGGCAGGCCGAGGCCACGGGCACCGCCCTGAAGGAGGTCTACGCCGAGGGCCTGGTCCTGGCCGACGCGGTGCGGGTGGCCGTGAAGGCCCTGAGCGCCGGCTCGACCAGCACCGGCAACGGCAACGAGCTCCTGGACGGCGCCAAGCTGGAGGTCGCGGTCCTGGAGCGCGACCGGCCGCGCCGGGCGTTCCGGCGCATCACGGGGGCCGCCCTGGCGGCCCTGCTGCCGGGTGAGCCGGAGCCGACGGCCGAGGCCGTCGAGGCCGACCGGGACAAGCCGGTCACGGACGTGAACCTGCCGCCGAACGACGACAAGGCGTAGGACCACGAGGCGGAGGACCACGAGGTTCGCCGAAGGCCCCCGGTTCAGCCGAACCGGGGGCCTTCGGCGCGGGTGGGCGGACCCGGGGGCCCGCCGAGGCGCCGTGCCCGCCCGACCGGGGCGGGCCGGAGCCGTCGAGCAGCTCCCCGGTCCCGGCCTCGGACCGCTCGTCCGGCTCCGCGAACACCGCGCGCCCCGCCCCGGTCGGCTGTGCCGATCACGCGGGTGTGGGCGCGGGTGAACGCGCGCACGTCCGCGACCGTCGTCGTCGACTTCCCCGACACAAATGTCGACTCCGTCAACCTCAGTCGTGCGGGCGGTAGATGCCGAGGGAGGCCGGCCGCGACCGGAACGCGAACCGCGACCCGGACGGGCCCACCTCGCCGTCGGTGGCGATCGCGACCTCCCCGTCGAGCACCCGCACGTCCAGCCACCGCGTCTCCGCGTGCCGGTAGGTGCGGCTGCGGTGCAGCGAGCCCAGCAGCGCCCCGGCGAAGAACCGCGTCCGGGACAGCCGCCGGTCGGCACGGACGCAGCGGACGTCGAGCAGGCCCGCGTCCAGCGCCGGGCGCGTGGTCGGCGCGAAGCCCTTCGGCCGGTACGGGCCGTTGCCGACGAACAGCAACCAGATCAGCAGCCGCTCGCCGTTCAGCTCCACGCGCAGCGGCCGGGACGTGCGCAGCACCCGGAACAGCGCGATCGCCGCCGCCGGCCACTTGCCCCACCGGCCCCGCAGCCGCTCGCGCAGCCGGACCAGGTCGGGGTAGCCGCCCAGGCTCGCGGTGTTGACGAACCACCGGGGCCCCGCGCCGTCCACCGAGACCGCCGCCAGGTCGACCAGCGCGCCGTCGCCGTCCGCGACCGCCCGCGCGCTGTCGGCCAGGCCGGTCACGCACACGTCCCGCGCGAAGTGGTTGAGCGTCCCGGCCGGGATCAGCACCAGGGGCAGCCGGTGGGCCACGGCCACCGCCGCGACCGCGGCCACCGAGCCGTCGCCGCCCGCCACGCCCAGCGCGCGCGGCGCGTGCCCGGCCACCACCCGGTCCAGGTCGCCGATGTCCACCACGACCGCCTTCGGCCACTCGCGCACGATCGCCCCGGTCTGGTCGACCCCGCCGAGCCCGGCGCCGGGGTTGACCACGACCACCAGCCCCTCGCCGTCGACCAGCGGTTCCAGCGCGGTGTGCTCGCGCGCCGACGCCGCGTCCGCCCGGTGCCGGGGCCACCAGCGCCGCGTGGCCAGGCCCGCGGCGATCCCGATCGCGGTGCCCGCGGCCACGTCGGAGGGCCAGTGCACGCCCGTGTGGACCCGCGAGTACGCCACCGCCGCCGCGACCGGCGCCACCGCCGCGCCCAGGGCGGGCGACTCCATGGCCAGCGCCGTGGTGAACGCCGCCGCCGACGCCGCGTGCCCCGAGGGGAACGAGGAGGACGTGGGCCTCTTGGTCAGCCTGCGCGTCTCGTGCAGCAGGTCCGCGGCGGGCCTGCGGCGCGGGAACAGCCGCTTGGCGACCAGGCTCGCGCTGAAGCTGGCCCCGCCGACGGCGGCCGCCCCGCGCAGCGCCGCGCGTCTGCCCACCCCCCTGCGCGAGGCCAGCGCACCCGCGATGACGAGCCACAACAAGCTGTGGTTCGCCGCTTTCGACAACCGCTTGAACCCGCGGTCCGCCGCGGTCCCGCGCAGGGCCGCGGACCGCCTCATCAGGGCCAGGTCCAGCCCGTTCACCCGTCGGAGCACACGAGAACGTTATCCAGTAATTGGCGTGCCGCCCGATTGGATCACTGAGGAAAGCGCCGGATGCGCCTACTGTTGAAGGATGCAGCGGCGGATCTTCGGCATTGAGACTGAGTTCGGGGTGACCTGCACCTTCCACGGGCAGCGCAGGCTGTCCCCGGATGAGGTCGCGCGGTATCTGTTCCGCCGGGTGGTCTCGTGGGGGCGTTCGTCGAACGTCTTCCTGCGGAACGGCTCTCGGCTCTACCTGGACGTGGGGTCGCACCCGGAGTACGCGACGGCGGAGTGCGACGACCTCGCGCAGCTCGTGACGCACGACAAGGCGGGTGAGCGGATCCTCGAAGACCTGCTCGTCGACGCCGAGCGCAGGCTCGCCGACGAGGGCATCGGGGGAGACATCTTCCTCTTCAAGAACAACACCGACTCCGCGGGCAACTCCTACGGCTGCCACGAGAACTACCTGGTCGCGCGGGCGGGGGAGTTCTCCCGCATCGCCGACGTCCTGCTGCCGTTCCTGGTGACCAGGCAGCTCATCTGCGGCGCGGGCAAGGTTCTCCAGACGCCGCGCGGCGCGGTCTACTGCCTGTCGCAGCGGGCCGAGCACATCTGGGAGGGCGTGTCCAGCGCCACCACCCGGTCCCGGCCCATCATCAACACCCGCGACGAGCCGCACGCCGACGCCGAGCGCTACCGCCGGCTGCACGTCATCGTGGGCGACTCGAACATGTCCGAGGTGACCACGCTGCTCAAGGTGGGCAGCACGAACCTGGTCCTGGAGATGATCGAGCAGGGCGTCCAGTTCCGCGACTTCAGCCTGGACAACTCGATCCGGGCGATCCGCGAGATCAGCCACGACCTCACCGGCCGCCGCACCGTCCGCCTGGCGGGCGGCAAGGAGGCGTCGGCGCTGGACATCCAGCGCGAGTACTTCGAGCGGGCCGTGGAGCACGTGGCCAAGCGGGCGCCGGACCCGATGGCCGAGCGGGTGCTGGAGCTGTGGGGCCGCACGCTGGACGCGGTCGAGGCGCAGGACCTGTCCAAGATCGACCGCGAGATCGACTGGGCCATCAAGCACCGGCTGATGGAGCGGTACCAGGCCAAGCACGACATGGACCTGTCCAACGCGCGCATCGCCCAGCTGGACCTCGCCTACCACGACATCCGGCGCGGCCGGGGCATCTTCGACCTGCTCCAGCGCAAGGGGCAGGTGGACCGGGTGACCGACGACGGCGACATCGAGGCCGCCAAGGACACCCCGCCGCAGACCACGCGGGCCAAGCTGCGCGGCGACTTCATCGCCGCCGCGCAGGCCGCGGGCCGCGACTTCACCGTGGACTGGGTGCACCTGAAGCTGAACGACCAGGCGCAGCGCACCGTGCTGTGCAAGGACCCGTTCCGGGCCGTGGACGAGCGCGTGGAGCGGTTGATCTCGTCCCTCTAGCGGTGTCGGCGGGGAGGGCCCTTCGCGAGGCTGACACCTCATGAAGAGCCTTCTCCCCGCCGTGGCCGCGCTCGTGGTCACCGCGGTCCTGACGCCCGCCGCGGTGGCGCAGGACCCCGTGGCGCAGGAATTCCCGGCGCGGGACGTGACCGCGCGGGATGTGACCACGCGGGAACCCACTGGGCGGGAACCCACTGGGCAGGAACCCACTGGGCAGGAACCCACCGCACAGGCCCTGACCTGGCAACTCCGGCCCACCGGGACCGACGCGCAGCTGCGCGGCCTGTCCGCGGTGAGCCCGCGCGTGGCCTGGGTCAGCGGCAGCCGGGGCACCGTGCTGCGCACCGCCGACGGCGGCCGGACCTGGGCGTCGGTCGCCCCGCCCGACACCGCCGACCTGGACTTCCGCGACGTCGAGGCGTTCGACGCGCGCACCGCCGTGGTCCTGTCGATCGGGCCGGGGGACAGCTCCCGCCTGTACCGGACCGCCGACGGCGGCCGGACCTGGGCGCTGACCTTCCGCAACACCGAGCCGGACGCCTTCTACAACTGCGTGGCGTTCTTCGACCGCTCCCGCGGCCTGGCCGTGGGCGACCCGGTGGCCGGGCGGTTCCGGGTGCTGGCCACGCGCGACGGCGGCCGGTCGTGGCACCCGGTGCCCGAGGACCGACTGCCGCCCGCGCTGCCCGGTGAGTACGGCTTCTCGGCGAGCGGGCAGTGCGTGGCCACCGCCGGGGCGCGGGACGCGTGGATCGCCACGGGCGGCGGCGAGCGGGCCCGCGTGCTGCACTCCGGCGACGGCGGCCGGCACTGGTCGGTGAGCGACACGCCGCTGGTCAGCTCCGGGTCGGCCGGGGTGTTCGCGGTGGCCTTCCGCACGCCCCGGCACGGCCTGGCGGTCGGCGGCGACTACCTGGAGCCCGACGGCGCGGGGACCAACGTGGCGCTGACCGCGGACGCCGGCCGCACGTGGACCGCGCCGGGTGCCCCGCCCGCCGGCTACCGCTCGGGCGCGGCCTGGTGGGGTCCGGCGGTGCTCGCGGTGGGGCCGACGGGCAGCGACGTCAGCCCGGACGGCGGCCGGCACTGGCACCGGTTCGACGCGGGCAGCCTCGACACCGTCGACTGCACGGGCCACCCCCGGTCGGGCTCCTGCTGGGCGTCGGGGGCGAGGGGGCGCGTCGGCGTGCTGACCTGGCGTTAGGTCGGAACTCCCGGACCCGAGCCCTCGGACCACGAGCCCCGGACCACCAGGTCCGGGGCTTCTTCCGGCCATATTGACAAAACAGATTTTTACGTACAACATGATTTTTGCGATGAGAGACGTCCTGTACCTGGAGCAGATCGAGCAGGCCGAGGCCCTGCTCAAGCCGCAGCGCGTCGACGTGCTGCGGCAGCTGGCCGAGCCGCGTTCGTGCACCGAGGTGGCGGCCGTGCTCGGCCAGACCCCGCAGCGGGTCTACTACCACGTGAAACGCCTGGTGGAGGCCGGTCTGGCGGCCCAGGTCGACCAGCGGCGGGTGCGCGGCATCACCGAGGGCGTCTACCAGGCGGCGGCCCGCTCCTACTGGCTGTCGCCGGAGCTGGTCGGCCGCCTCGGGCCGCGCCGCGCGCGCGACGAGCTGAGCCTGGGCCACCTGCTCGACCTGGCCGAACGCGTCCAGGCCGACATCGCCGCCCTGGACCGCGCCCGGCCCGAGCTGCCCTCGCTGGGGGTGTCCGGCGAGATCCGGGTGCGGCCCGAGCAGCGGCAGCTGTTCTTCGACGAGCTCAAGACCACGCTCCAGGACCTGTTCAGCCGCTACGGCGGCGCGGAGGGCGACGCCTTCCGCCTGGCCGTGGCCTGCTACCCGAACCACCCCGACCAAGAGGGGGAAGACCGATGAGCGAGACCGTGGTCCTCCGCGTCCGCACCGCCGCCGCGCCCGAGCGCGTCCGCCGGGCGCTGACCGACGCCGCCGAACTGCGCGTTTGGCTGACCGAGCACGCGGAGGCGGACCTGCCCGACCGGTGGCGGTTCTGGGGCCGCCACACCCCCGAGGGCGACGAACCGCGCCAGGTCCTGGAGCACGTCGACGACTCGTCGCTGGCGTTCCGCTGGACCATCGGCGGCGAGGAGACCTCGGTCGAGCTGCGGTGGGCCGCCGAGGACGGCGGCACCCTGGTGTCGGTGTCGCAGAGCCACTTCCCCGGCTGGGCGGAGGCGGTCGCCGAGACCGGCGTCCTGGCCTGGCTCTACACCTTCTGGACGATCTCGCTGGCCAACCTCGTCGACCACGTCGAGGGCCGCCCGATCACCGCGAGGATCGACTACACCACGCACGAGATGCGCGTGGACGTGGTCGTCGACGCCCCCGCCGAGGCCGTCGGGCGCTCGCTGGTGGACCCCGGCCAGTACTCGCGGTGGTTCGGCGCGAAGGTCGACATCGAGCCCTGGGACGGCGGCCGGTTCGCCATGGGCGGCTTCGACGCCGACGACGACCCCGGCCGGGTGGTCGGCTACGAGCCGGGCCGGCGCATGGGCATCGAGTGGGACGGGCTGGTCGCCGGCTGGGAGCTGGCGGAGTCCGGCGGGCGCACCCGGCTGACGTTCGTGCAGAGCGGGTTCGTCGAGGGCCGGCCGCCCTACGGCGCCTGGGCCGGCTGGCTGGCGGGCCTGGCGGGCCTGCGCCGGTTCCACGAGCTGCCCGACTGGCGGCCCATCTGGGTGGAGTCGGACGTGCCCGGCCTGCCCGAGGACGTGCTGGTGGAGCGCTGAGCGCCCGGCCGGCCCGGGTGAAAGGACCGTTCACCCGGGCCGGCCGGCGGGTGCGCCGTCACCCGGCCGGCGATCGGGGTTAGGGTTCTCCGGTGGCCATCGCCCGTGCCGAACGGCTCGTCAACCTGGTGCTCTGCCTGCTGTCGACCCGGCAGTACCTGACCGCCGAGCGCATCCGCGCCATCGTCCCCGGCTACGCCGACGCCGCGACGGACGAGGCGTTCTTCCGCATGTTCGAACGCGACAAGACCGAGCTGCGCGACCTCGGCGTGCCCCTGGAGACGGGCCGCAGCACGGCCTTCGACACCGTCGACGGGTACCGCATCGCGCGCCGCGACTACGAGCTGGGCGACATCGACCTGGAACCCGACGAGGCGGCCGCCGTGGCGCTGGCCGCCCGCCTGTGGGACTCGCCCCAGTTCACCGGCGCCGCCCACGGCGCGCTGATCAAGCTCCGGGCCGCGGGCGTCGACGTCGACCAGGACGTGGCCGTGCCGGTCGAGCCGAAGGTCCGCACCAGCGAGCCCGCGTTCCCGCCGCTGCTGGCCGCGGTGCGGGAGGGGCGCGTGGTCGAGTTCGACTACCGCAAGACCTCCTCGGTCGGCGCCCAGCGGCGCACCGTGGAACCGTGGGGCGTGGTCGCCTGGCGCGGCCGGTGGTACGTCGTCGGCCAGGACCGCGACCGGGACGCGCCCCGCTGCTTCCGGCTGTCCCGGATCGTCGGCGACGTCCTCCCGGTCGGCAAGCCCGGCGCGGTGCGCCCGCCCGAGCAGGTCGACCTGCTGTCGTTCGTGGCCCGCAACCAGCCCGCCCCCGACCAGACCGCGACCACGGCCAGGCTGTGGGTGGCCAAGGGCCGCGGCCAGGGCCTGCGCCGCCGGGCCCGGCTGGTCGGCGAGCAGGAGTTCGACGGCGAGCCCGGCGACCTGCTGGAGGTGCGGCTGCGCTACCCGGACTCGGCCGCCACCTGGGTCGCCGGCTTCGGCGCGGACGTGGTGGTGCTGGAGCCGGACGTGCTGGCCAAGACCGTGCGGGAGAAGCTGCTGGGCGCGCTGCGCGGGGCGGGGGTGCGCGCGTGACCGCCTCCACCGACCGGCTGCCCCGGCTGCTCGCCCTGGTGCCCTACCTGCTGGCCCGGCCCGGCGTCCCGATCGACGAGGTCGCCGAGGACTTCGAGGTCACGCCCAAGCAGGTCCGCAAGGACCTGGAGCTGCTGTGGATGTGCGGCCTGCCCGGCTACGGCCCCGGTGACCTGATCGACCTGTCCTTCGAGGGCGACACGGTCACCGTGACCTTCGACGCGGGCATGAGCCGCCCGCTGCGGCTGACCGCCGCCGAGGCGACGTCGCTGCTGGTGGCGCTGCGGGCGCTGGCCGACACGCCGGGCGTGGCCGACCAGGACGCCGTGCAGCGGGCCGCCGCCAAGATCGAGGCCGCGGTGGGTCAGGCGCGGCCCGCCGGCGTGGCCGTGGGCCTGGCCGTCCGGGAGGCGCCGGAGACCGCCCGCGTGCGCGACGCGGTGTCGGACGGCCTGCTGCGCAAGCGCGCCCTGCACCTGCGGTACTACACCCCCTCGCGCGACGAGATCAGCGAGCGGGTCGTGGACCCGATGCGGATCCTGCTGGTCGAGGGGCGCGGCTACCTGGAGGCGTGGTGCCGCGCGGCCGACGGCGTGCGGCTGTTCCGCCTCGACCGGATCGACGCGGTCGAGGTGCTCGACGAGCCCGCCGCGCCGCCGCCGCACGCCACGCCCACCGACACCTCGGAGGGGCTGTTCCAGCCCGACCCGTCGCAGCGCACGGCCGCCCTGGTGCTCGAACCGGACGCCCGCTGGGTGTCGGAGTACTACCCGACGGACGGCCTGGTCGAGCTGGGCGACGGCCGCGCCCGGGTGCTCATGCGGTACGCCGACACCGCCTGGATGGTGCGGCTGCTGCTCGGCCTGGGCGGCGAGGTGCACGTGGAGGGACCCCCCGACCTGGTGGCGGCGGTCACCCGGCAGGCCGAGGCGGCGTTGCGCCGGGCGGATCACCTCCCGGCAACCTAGGCCCGATACGGTGGGGTCGTGCCGTACCTGCCGACCCTGCTCCTGATCGCCCTCGGTCTCGTCGTGCTCGTCGCGGTGGTGGCCCGGGTCGTCGGGTCGTTGCGCCGCTTCCGCGCGGCAAGCACCCTGGTGGGTGACAGGGTCGGCGACGGCGCGGGCCTGCTGCGGGCGCGGTTCGCCGCGCTCGGGGTGGCCCTCGCCGAACGGCGTCCGGATCGAGCCCGCCAGGGCGAGCCCCGCGTACCATCGGTGGACCTGGGGAGACAGGAGGACAACCGTGCCCAACCTCGGACCTACCGAGCTGATCATCATCGCGTTGGTGATCATCCTGCTGTTCGGTTGGAAGAAGCTGCCCGACATGGCCCGCTCGCTCGGCCGTTCGGCGAAGATCCTCAAGGCGGAGACCAAGGGGATGCGCAGCGAGGATGAGCAGGCGGCCCAGGCGCCCGCGCAGCAGCCGGTCCAGCAGCTGCCGCCGGCCCAGCCGCAGGTCGCCCAGCCGCCCGTCGCCCAGCCCGTCGTCGCGCAGCCGGTGGCGCAGCCCGTGGCCCAGCCGCCCGTCGCGCAGCCGGTGCAGCAGCCCCAGGTGGCGCCCCCGATCGAGCAGGGCCAGAACACCCAGAACAGGCAGAGCACCAACTAGAGCCGAAGGACGGTCCGCGCGGTGGGGGCAAGTCCGGTCCGGTGGTGGTCCCAGCGCCGGGACCGCCGCAAGCTGACGAGCCGTCGGGGCAACCCCGACGGCACGATGTCGCTGAAAGACCACCTGTACGAGCTGCGGCGCAGGCTGGGCTGGTCCCTGCTGTTCATCTCGGGCGGCGCGGTCTTCGGCTTCATCTGGTGGGGCTGGGACATCGCCGGTCCGGTGACGAGCCTCGGCGAGATCATCACCACCCCCTACTGCGCCATCCCCGAGGACCAGCGGCTGACCCAGGTCGGCCAGGGCTGCCAGCTGTTGCAGACCCAGCCGTTCGAGGTCTTCATGATCCGGCTGAAGGTCGGCACCGGCGTCGGCATGGCGCTGACCGCCCCGCTGTGGCTGTACCAGGTGTGGCGGTTCATCTCGCCGGGCCTGTACGCCAAGGAGCGGCGCTTCGCGCTGACCTTCGTGTCGATCGCCTCGGTGCTGTTCGTCGCGGGCGCCACGCTCGCGTTCTTCGTCGTGCCGCAGGGCCTGGTGGTGCTGGTCGGCTTCGGCGACGGCCAGTTCATCACCGCCCTGACCGCGGGCGACTACGTCAGCTTCCTGCTGGCGCTGCTGTTGATCTTCGGCGTGAGCTTCGAGCTGCCGCTGGTCGTGGTGATGCTCAACCAGATCGGCGTGCTGCCCTACGAGAAGCTGAGCAAGTGGCGGCGCGGCATCATCTTCGGCCTGTTCATCTTCGCCGCGGTCGCCACCCCGGGCACCGACCCGATCTCGATGGTGGCGCTGGCGGTGGCGCTGACGCTGCTGTTCGAGCTGGCCATCCAGATCTCCCGGATCCACGACCGGCGGGCCGCGCGCAAGCGCGGTGAGCTGGGCTGGGACGACGTGCCCGACGACGAGGCGGCCCCGTTCGACTACACGCCCTCCCCGATCGAGGAGCCCGAGCCGGTGCCCGCGCCCGAGCCGGTGCCCGCGCCGGAACCGCAGCGGGTGCGCTACGACGACGCCACCTGATCGGGGTAGGTCCGGGCCCGGTTTTCCGTAGGCTCCCCGGCCATGACGACGACGTCGACGCGGGCGACCCTGCTGGTGTGCCCCGCCTCGGGCAAGGGCAGGGCCGCGCGTGTGGCGGGCTCGGTGGCGGCCGCGCTGCGGGAGGTGGTCGACCACCTCGACCTGCGCGTGGCGGACTCGGCCGACGGCACCGCCCGGCTGGCCCGCGAGGCGGTCGCGGACGGGGTGGACGTGCTGGTCGTGCTCGGCGGCGACGGCGCCGCCCACCTGGGCGTGCAGGCGTGCGCGGGCACGTCCACGGCGCTGGCCGTGGTGCCCGCCGGCACCGGGAACGACCTGGCCACCGCCCTGGGCGCGGTGTCCGCGGACGACGTGGTGGCCGCGCTGCGCGCCGGCGCGCGCCGGCCGCTGGACCTGGGTCGGGTGGCCGGCGGTCCGTGGTTCGCGACGGTGCTGTGCGCGGGTTTCGACTCGGCGGTCAACGAGCGGGCGAACGCGATGCGCTGGCCCTCCGGCCCGCGGCGCTACGACCTGGCGATCCTCGCCGAGCTGGCCGCGCTGCGCGCCCGGCCGCTGGTCGTGGAGACCGAGGACCGGGTGGTGGAGCTGGACGCGCTGCTGGTCGCGGTCGGCAACACCACCAGCTACGGCGGCGGCATCCCGGTGTGCCCGGACGCCTCGCCCGCCGACGGGCTGCTGGACCTGACCGTGGTGACCGCGTCGCCCCGGCGGACCCTGCTGCGGATGCTGCCCACGCTGCGCACCGGGCGGCACGTCGACCACCCGGCGGTGCGCACGTTCCGGGCCCGGTCGGTGCGGCTGTCCGGGCCGCCCTGGGTGGCCTACGCGGACGGGGAGCGGCTGCGCGAGGTGCCGCTGGGGGAGGCGCCGCTGGAGGTGGAGTGCGTGCCGGGCGCCCTGACGGCGGTCGGCGCCCCTCGCTGAGGGTGGCCCGGCGCCCTAGCGGTGCCTGCTGAGCACGTCGCGCTCCCGCCAGCCGGCCGGCGGCACGGTGGTGCCGCGGCTGAGCAGCCACCCGGCGACGGCCAGCACGCCCCCGGCGGCCTCGGTCGGCGTGCCGCACTCCGACTCCAGGGTCTCCAGCTCGTGCCGGCCGCAGTCGCTGATCGCGTCGCAGCGGATCGAGATCTCCCCGTCCACCAGCCACGGTGGCGGCCGGACCGCCCGGCCGCGGGCGTCGCACGGCACCGACAGGCGCAGCTCGAAGGTCAGCTCCTCGGTCCGGACGGTCCCGGTCAGACCCGCGTAGGGCGCGCCGGGCAGGTGGTCGAACACCAGGCCGCCGCCGGGGTCGTCCGGGTCGTCGCGGGGGTGGCCGAGGTGGGCCGCCAGCCGTTCGACCAGGGCGGTCGCGGTGTTCAGCACGTCCAGGACCGGCTCGACCTCGGCGAGGTGGGGGAAGACCCACCGGAGGTCGCCGTCCCGCAGCGGAATCGGCGCCACGCCCCCGAGTGTGCCGCAAGTTATTCGCCAGTGTTCTCCATTGCTTCAGTGTTGCCCGAATTCACCGTCTCGGGCGGCGCGCGGGACCACCCGGCGTTCCCGCGTGCTCCGGCGTGTTCCCGGGGTGATCGACCGACGTTCTCCGACGTCACGCGGATCTGGAAGGATTTTGTCGGTCCCGTGTGACAGCCTGGACAGGTGTCAAGCTCCTCCCGGTCACCGGCCGACCAGTACGCGGACCACCGCCGCCGCTCCGCCCGGCCCAAGCTGACCGACTTCCTCTCGGTGATCTCCTTCGAGCTCGACCCGTTCCAGCGGCGCGCGTGCGAGGCGCTGGAGGACGGGCACGGCGTGCTGGTCTGCGCGCCCACCGGCGCGGGCAAGACCGTGGTCGGCGAGTTCGCCGTGCACATGGCCCTGTCCGAGGGCCGCAAGTGCTTCTACACGACGCCCATCAAGGCGCTGTCGAACCAGAAGTACGCCGACCTGGTGGACCGCTACGGCGCCCACCGGGTGGGTCTGCTCACCGGCGACACCTCCGTCAACGGCGACGCCCCGGTGGTGGTGATGACCACCGAGGTGCTGCGCAACATGCTCTACTCGGGGTCCTCGACCCTCAACGGCCTGGCCTACGTGGTGATGGACGAGATCCACTACCTGGCGGACCGGTTCCGCGGCCCGGTGTGGGAGGAGGTGATCCTGCACCTGCCGGAGTCGGTGCGGCTGGTGGGCCTGTCGGCGACGGTCAGCAACGCCGAGGAGTTCGGCGAGTGGCTGGTGGAGGTGCGGGGTGACACCACCGTGGTGGTGGACGAGCACCGGCCGGTGCCGCTGTGGCAGCACATGCTGGCGGGCAACCGGATGATGGACCTGTTCGCGGGCGAGGGCCCGGACGGGCACAACCGGATCAACCCGCAGCTGCTGCGCCAGACCGAGGACCTGTCGCGCTACCACCTGCCGTGGAGCCGGGGTCGGGGCAACAAGGACCGGGGGCGGGCGGCGCCGCGGTCGACCGGGTTCAAGCCGCCGTCGCGGGTGGACGTGGTGCAGCGGCTGGACGGGGCGGGGCTGCTGCCGGCGATCGACTTCGTGTTCAGCCGGGCGGGTTGCGACGCGGCCGTGCAGCAGTGCGTGCGCGCGGGTCTGCGGCTCAACTCCCACGACGAGGTGGAGGAGATCCGCGGGGTCATCGAGGAGAAGACGAAGGACCTGCCGCAGGGTGACCTGATGGTGCTCGGCTACTGGGAGTGGCGGGAGGCGCTGGAGCGGGGCATCGCGAGCCACCACGCGGGGTTGCTGCCGGCGTTCAAGGAGACCGTGGAGGAGCTGTTCGTCCGCGGGCTGGTGAAGGTGGTGTTCGCGACGGAGACGCTCGCGCTGGGCATCAACATGCCGGCGCGGACGGTGGTGCTGGAGAAGCTGGTCAAGTACAACGGCGAGGCGCACGTCGACCTGACGCCGGGGGAGTACACGCAGCTGACCGGGCGCGCCGGGCGGCGCGGTATCGACGTCGAGGGCCACGCGGTGGTGGTGTGGCAGCCGGGGGTGGACCCGAAGGCGGTGGGCGGTCTGGCGTCGACGCGCACCTACCCGCTGCGGTCGTCGTTCCGGCCGGGGTACAACATGGCGGTCAACCTGGTGCACCAGTTGGGCGCGTCGGCGGCGCGGGAGATCCTGGAGCAGTCGTTCGCGCAGTTCCAGGCGGACCGGTCGGTGGTGGGTTCGTCGCGGCGCATCGAGCGCAACCGGGAGGCGCTGGTCGGGTACGCGGAGGCGATGAGCTGCCACCTGGGTGACTTCGCGGAGTACGCGTCGCTGCGGCGGCGGGTCGCGGACCGGGAGAAGGCGCTGGTCCGGCAGAACAGCTCGGCCAAGCGGGCGGAGGCGGCGGCGTCGCTGGAGCGGCTGCGCAAGGGTGATGTGATCGCGGTGCCGTCGGGTCGGCGGTCGGGGCTGGCGGTGGTGATCGACCCGGGCCTGGAGCCGTTGGGCGAGGCGCGGCCGCTGGTGGTGACCGAGGACCGGTGGGCGGGTCGGTTGTCGTCGGCGGATTTCCCGGTGCCGGTGGAGGTGCTGGGTCGGATGAAGTTGCCGCGGCAGGTGGACACGCGGTCGCCGCGGTCGCGGCGCGACCTGGCGTCGACGTTGCGCGGTACGGGGATCGTGGCGCCGGTGGCGCGTCGGCGGCGGTCGACCGCGGACGACGACGCGGAGTTGGCGACGTTGCGGCGGGCGTTGCGGGCGCACCCGTGCCACGGGTGCGAGAAGCGCGAGGAGCACGCGCGGTGGGGTGAGCGGTACCACCGGTTGCTGGCGGAGACCGAGCAGTTGGAGCGGAAGGTCTCGGCGACGACGCACTCGTTGGCGCGGGAGTTCGACCGGATTCGGGGCCTGCTGCGGGAGCGGGGTTACCTGCACGTGGAGGAGGGCGGTCCGGGCGAGGAGGTCACCGAGCACGGCAAGCGGTTGACCAGGATCTACAGCGAGTCGGACCTGTTGGCGGCGGAGTGCCTGCGGCACGGGGTGTGGCGGGGGCTGGAGCCCGCGGAGCTGGCGGCGGTGGTGTCGGCGCTGGTGTACGAGGCGCGGCGGGACGGGCCGGTGGAGACGCGGCTGCCGCCGGGCCGGGTGTCGGACGCGATGACGGCGACGGCGCGGCTGTGGGTCGAGTTGGAGGACGACGAGCGGCGGCACCGGTTGGACCGGACGCGGCAGCCGGACCCGGGGTTCGCGTGGCCGGTGTACCGGTGGGCGCGGGGGGAGTCGTTGGAGCGGGTGCTGTCGTCGGCGGAGGAGAACGGCAACGAGTTGGGCGCGGGCGATTTCGTGCGCTGGTGCCGTCAGGTGATCGACTTCCTGGACCAGATCCGGGACGTCGTCGGTGGGGGTGATCCCGTCGGCGGGACCGCCCGCAAGGCGGTGGAGGCGCTGCGTCGCGGGGTGGTGGCGATGGCCACCGTTTGACAAAGCTTTGCGGGGTGGGTGGGTAACCCCTTCGCACCTGTGGTTTGATCGCGCCCGCAAGCCCTGGATTTTTTCCGTCACGACCGTCGGAGGCCGAGCATGACCAGTCCGTACGGACCGTCCGGGGGGAACGACCCGCAGCAGCAGTGGGGCCAACAGCCCTACGGTGGTGGGTACCCCGGCACGCCGTCGGGTGGTTTCCCCGCTCAGCAGCCCAATCCCTACGGGCAGCCGGATCCGTCGCAGCAGCAGCAACAGCAGCAGTGGGGCCAGCAGGACCCGTCGCAGCAGCAGCAGTGGGGGCAGCAGCAGCCTTACCCGCAGCAGCAGTACCCGGGCGGGTACGAGCAGAACCCGCAGTCCAACCCGTACGGGCAGCCGCAGCAGGGCCAGTACGGGCAGCCCGGACCGGGCCAGCAGTACGGCCAGTACCAGCAGTACGGGCAGCAGGGGCAGTACGGCCAGCAGCCGCCGCAGAAGAAGAAGTCCAGCGCGGTGCTGTGGGTCGTGGTCGCCCTGGTGGTGCTGGTGGTCGCGGCCGTGGGCATCACCGGTTTCGTCGCGCCGGGGTTCTTCAAGAAGAAGGTGTTCGACAGCGCGGAGGTCCAGAAGGGGGTCGTGACGATCCTGACGGACGTCTACAAGATCTCCGACGTGGAGAGCGCGACCTGCCCGGCGGACCAGGAGGTCAAGCCGAACACGACCTTCGAGTGCACCGCCAAGATCGACGGCGAGGACAAGACGGTCAAGATCACGGTCAAGACCGAGGACGGCGAGTACGAGGTGGGCCAGCCGGCGGGCTGAGCCGCCGAAGCCGGGCCTGACCGAGGAGCTTTGGAGAGCCACCCCCTTCGTTCGGGAGGGGGTGGCTCTTTCGCGTTCTGCCTTCCTCGATCTTTCCATCCCCGGCCTTCTGTCGTTCCCTCCGTCGTTCCTCCCGTGGTCCCCTCCCTCCTCCTCTCGCTTTCCTCTCCCGTCTTTCCGCCCCTCCCCCTCTCCGCTCCCTCCCCCGTCCTCCCGGCCTCCCTGCCCTCTCCTTCTCCCCCCTCCCTCCTCCCCCCTCCCTCCTCCCTCCTCCCTGTGATGAAAACTGGTTAGCCTTGCTTGCGACCTCGGGGCAGGATGCGGTGGTGACCGACCACGACATCCGCGTTCTCGACGACTCGCAGTACCGCGCCGCGCACACGCTGTTCCGGAGCACCCTGCACCACCCGCCCACCAACGACGACGCGTGGAAGTTCATCCGGGAGTCCTACGAACCCGGGCGCGCGCTGGGCGCGTTCGCCGAGGACGAGCTGATCGGCACGGTGCAGGCGTTCCCGTCGCGGATGGCCGTGCCGGGTGGCGCCGTGGTGCCGCACGCGGCCGTGTCGAGGGTCGGTGTGCGGTCGGACTGGACGCGTCGCGGGGTGCTGAGCGCGTTGCAGCGGGCGCAACTGCGGTCGTTCGTCGAGTCGGGTGACGTGGTGGCGACGTTGCGGGCGACGGAATCGTTGATCTACGGCCGGTTCGGTTACGGGGTGGCCTCGCGCTACCGCACCGTGCGCGTGGACCGGTCGCGAGCCGTGCCGCGCACGCGGATCGCCGGTCGGGTGCGGTTGGTCGACCTGGAGGCGGGGGAGCGGATCGCGCGGTCGCTGTACGAGGAGGTGGCGCCGCGCCGGGTGGGCACGATCGGCCGCTGGCCGGCGTGGTGGTCCATGAACCTCCACCGGCCGACGCCCGAGGACAACCCGCGGATCGCCGTGAGGTCATCGGCCGGTCAGGACGACGGTTTCCTGGTCTACAAGGTCAAACCCGGCGCGCACGACGTGTCGGAGAAGAAGCCGACCACCCTCGAAGTGGTCGACCTGTGGGCCCGCACCCCGGAGGCGTGGGCCGACCTGTGGCTGTTCGCGCTGGGGGTCGACCTGGTGGCCGAGGTGGTCGCCTTCGGCCGGCCGGTGGACGAGCCCGTGGAATGGCTGCTGGGCGACCGCCGGGCCTGCAAGTCGTTCGGCGAGGAAGACGAGACCTGGCTCCGGCTCGTCGACGTGCCGGCCGCGCTGGGCGCGCGCACGTACCGCGACGGGGTACCCGTGCTGATCGGCGTGCGCGACACCTACCTGCCCGACAACACCGGCACGTACCGCGTGTCGGCCGACGGGGTGAGCCGGGTGTCGGACGCGCCCGAGGTGGTGCTGGACGTGGACACCCTGGCGTCGACGTACCTGGGGGACGTGTCGTTCTCCACCCTGGCGGCGACCCGCCGGTTGGACGTGGTGGAGCCGGACGCGCCGGCCAGAGCGGACGCCCTGTTCGCCGTGTCCGAGACCCCGTGGTGCGGCACCTACTTCTGATCCCGGCCTTCTGATCCTGAGCTTCTGATCCCGGGCGCGGGCAGCGCCAGGCCCTGCGTGCGCCAGGCCCCGCAGGCAGGGGCCGAAGCCCGCCCCCTGAACTCAGGGCCCACAACCCCAGGTGCTCGGTACTCCCTCGTCCTGAGTTCCTGCGGTCGCGAGGTCAGCGGCGTTCGAGCGCGCTCACCAGTCGCGGCACGGAGCTGCCCAGGCCCCACCGCTTGGTCAGCTCGGCCACGCGGTCGGGATCGATCGGCGCGGCCGGGACCTCGTCCGACCGGTCGAGCACGACATCGGCGTCGGTGGCGACGTTGACCACCGTCGGGGCAACCGCGAGGTAGTCCTGCGCGGCCAGCAAGGCATTGCGGGCCTTGGTGGTGAGCTTGCGGTCACGCCCGTCGTGCACGGCGTCCAGCACGGCCTGGAGCGAGCCGAACTCGGTGATCAGCTTCGCGGCCGTCTTCTCGCCGATGCCGGCCACGCCCGGCAGGCCGTCCGACGGGTCGCCGCGCAGCACGGCCATCCCCGCATAGGCGGCACCGGCGTCGGCGGCGGGCAGCGCGTACTTGGCGGCCAGCTCCTCCGGGCCGATCAGCTCCGCCTTGGCCCAGCCGCGGCCCAGGTAGAGCACGCGCGCCGGGGTCGGCTTGTCGCGGACGACCTGGAACAGGTCGCGGTCGCCGGTGATCACCTCGACCGGGTCGGTCTTCTCGCGCGCGGTCAGGGTGCCGATGACGTCGTCGGCTTCGTAGCCCGCTGCCTCGGCGGTCGCGATGCCCACCGCGTCGAGCACGTCGAGGATGATCGGCACCTGCGGGGTGAGGGCGTCCGGCACCTCTTCCTCGCCGTCGGCCGCGCCCTCCACCACGCGGTGCGCCTTGTACGACGGCAGGGCGGTGACCCGGAACTCCGGCCGCCAGTCCGCGTCCAGGCACGCCACCAGTCGGCCCGCCTTGCGGTCGGTGATGACCTTGGCGACGGTGTCGACGAAGCCGCGCACCGCGTTCACCGGGGTGCCGTCCGGAGCGGTCATCGACTCCGGCAGCGCGTAGAACGACCGGAAGTACAGGCTGGCGGCGTCCATCAGGACCAGCGGGGTGCTCACGGGGAAAGCTTGCCAGAGATCACCGACAGCCGAGAGGCCCCACCGAGCACCTGTGGACAACTCGTCGGCCCCAGCGTCCGGAAGGGAGGGGAAGGGGAGGAGGGAGGGAAGAGGGAGGAGGGAGGGAAGAGGGAGGGGATGGGCGGGTAGGGAGTAGGTGGGCGGGGTAGGAGTGGGTCCGGCGTCGGTGGGCGGGAGGACGGGGCGGGTTTCGGTGGCTTCCTTCATCAATCAACCGATGACCGGTAACGGTGTTTCCGTACATTTTCGGGCCATGATCACCCGATCGTGTAGCCCCGGGCCCGACGGCCCCAACCCACCACCGGCCCAACGCCGAAGCCCCTCCCACGAGGCAACGCACCCCGCAGGATGACGTGCAACGGCCCCACCACCACTAGGCTGCCGAACATGTCGACCACTGTTGGGCCCGTCGACGTGGACGCGCTCCGCGCACGACTCGACCGGGCCACCGCCGCGGCCTCCACCGCGGGCCTGGACGCGCTGCTCATCGCACCCGGCTCGGACCTGCGCTACCTCATCGGCGCGGGCGGTTCGTCGTTCGAGCGGTTGACGTGCCTCGTGCTGCCCGTCGGCGGCACCCCGCTGCTGGTCGTGCCGAAGCTGGAGCACCCCGGCTACGCCGACGTCCCGACCGGGGCGCTCGGGGTCGACGTCGCCACCTGGGTGGACGGCGAGGACCCGTACGCCCTGGTCCACCGGGCGCTCAAGGGCACCCGCCACGCCGTGTCCGACATGATGCCCGCGCTGCACAACCTCCGCCTCCGCGACGTCATCGGCGGCGAGCAGGTGCTGGCCGGGCCGGTGCTGCGCGAGCTGCGGATGCGCAAGGACGCCGCCGAGGTGCTGGCGCTGCGCGAGGCGGGCGCGGCGATCGACCGCGTCCACGCCCGCATGGCCGAGTGGCTGCGCCCCGGCCGCACCGAGCGCGAGGTGGGCGCCGACATCGCCGCCGCCATCGTGGCCGAGGGCCACACCGCCGCCGAGTTCGTCATCGTCGGCTCCGGGCCGAACGGCGCCTCGCCCCACCACGACGTCTCCGACCGGGTGATCCGGGCCGGTGACGTGGTGGTCGTCGACATCGGCGGCCCGGTCGCGGCGGGCTACAACTCCGACTGCACCCGCACCTACGCGCTGGGCGAGCCCGCCGAGGCCGACGTCCCGCAGACCTACGCCGTGCTCCAGGCCGCGCAGCGCGCCGCGGTCGAGGCGGTGCGGCCCGGTGTCACGTGCGAGGCCGTCGACGCCGCCGCGCGCGAGGTCATCGCCGCCGCCGGGTTCGGCGAGCACTTCGTCCACCGCACCGGCCACGGCATCGGCCTGGACGTCCACGAGGACCCCTACATCGTCGGCGGCAACGACCTGCCGCTGGAGCCCGGCATGGCGTTCAGCGTCGAGCCCGGCGTCTACCTGCCCGGCCGCTGGGGCGCGCGCATCGAGGACATCGTGATCGTCACCGCCGACGGCGTCGAGAGCGTGAACAACCGGCCGCACGAGCTGGTGGTGCTGCCGACGTGACGAACCTGGAGCCCACGGACCGGGCGATCCTGCGCGAGCTGGCCGCGGACGGCCGGTGCAGCTTCACCGACCTCGCCGAGCGGGTCGGGCTGAGCGTGTCGGCCGTGCACCAGCGGGTGCGGCGGCTGGAGCAGCGCGGCGTGGTGCGGGGCTACGCGGCGCGCCTGGACGGCGACGAGATCGGCCTGCCGCTGACCGCGTTCATCTCCCTGACCCCGATCGACCCGGCCGCCCCGGACGACTACCCGAGGCGGCTGGAGCACCTGCCGCAGATCGAGGCGTGCTACTCGGTCGCCGGCGACGCCTCCTACGTGCTGCGCGTGCGGGTCGCCTCGCCCACGGGCCTGGAGGAGGTGCTGCGGCAGATCCGCGAGGCCGCCCACGTCTCGACCCGCACCACCGTGGTGCTGTCCACCCCGTACGAGGACCGCCCGCCGGCGGTCTGACCCGGCGAGGGGCTCAGCCCAGCGCGTCGCCCGGGACGGCGTCGTAGGCCGCCCGGACGCGGGCCACGCCGCCGCCGCCCACACCGGCCCCGACCACACCGGCCCCGACCACGCCGCCGCCGTCCACACCGGCCTCGTCCACGACGAACTCCACGTCGCCCACGCGGGACACCGGCACCACGCCGAGCGAGTTGGCCAGGAACGCCGCGCGGTAGCGGCCCACCCCGTCCACCGGCACCACCTCGCGCCGGGACGGCAGCTCGCGCTCCAGCAACCGCATCGCGGTGCCGTGCAGCCAGTCCGCCTCCGGCCACACCACACCGCCGTCGGCGTCGAGGAAACCGATGTTGGCGGTCGAGCCCTCCACCACCGCGCCGTCCCGGGACACCAGCAGCGCGTCGTCGAACCCGGCCTCCCGCACGCGCCGCCGGTGGTGCAGCCGGTCGAACCCGCCGAGGTGCTTCACGTGCGGCAGCGTCCGCGCGTAGTCCACCGGCAGCAGCCGCAGGGGCCCCTCCGGCGGCCCCGCCGGCGGGCGCACCGACACCAGCACCGACGGCTCCTCCACGCCGAACACGACCACGCGCACCGCCGCGTCGCGCACCTCGCCCAACGCCCTCACGACCAGCTCCCGCACCCGGTCGCCGGCCAGGCCCTCGCCGTACAGCTCGCGGTTGCCCTCGTCGAGCCGCCGCAGGTGCAGCTCCAGGCCCTTGACCCGGCCGCCGCGGACCTGCATGGCGGTGAAGTGCCCGTAGTTCGCCAGCAGGCCGGGCACGAGCAGCTCCGGGGTGGCGGGCGCGCCGTCGATCTCGATCCTCAGCACGCGCTCGACCGTAGCGTGCGTGGCGGGAATCGAGGGTCGCGCGTCGTTGCCGCCGACCCGCGACCGCAGGAGGGTGGGTGTCGTGGAGCGCGAGGTGCTGATCGTCGGCTACGAGGGGGCGACGATGACCGACATCGCCGGCCCGGTGGACGTGTTCACCGGGGCGAACCAGGCGCACGCGGCCCGCGCGGCCGACCTCGCCCGCACCGCCGACCCCACCCGCACCGCCGACCCCACCCGCACCGCCGACCCCACCCGGGCCGCCGACCCCACCCGGGCCGCCGACCCCACCCGGACCGCCGACCCCACCCGCCCAGCCGCCGCCC